>JALGVI010000018.1 GCA_029838215.1 Candidatus Helarchaeota archaeon
GGTTTGTTTAAAAATAGGTTATGGGGATTTTGGCTGGGTGTTTCGAGCCTGATCATTACCATGATATTAGACATGTGGCTCTTGCCTGTCGGTGCATTTGAAATCTTTGCATGCATAATACTGCTGATGATCTTGACCATTGGATATTGTGGAGAAAAGCCAATTATTAATACAGAATGATTTGAAACCATTTGAAGTTTATAATCGATTTAAACCACGTATTTTTTCCTATTTTCGATTGATTTTCTTTTCTTTAGCGAGTATTTCAATTATTTTTGGAGTTATGTAGTCGGTCACGTCGACACGTGCGCCTCCCATTGTTGTAATGACGAGCTTTCCATTACAATATTCGTCAGCACAGTTTTTAATGACATCCACTAATCTCGGAAAGAAATCCCTAGTTAATCCTCTATCTCCATAATCTCCAATGCATGTATCATGACCTAGAATGTGGAAAATCATGCTTGGCTTGAAGGCTTCAACACGTTGGACGAATTCGTTTTCCACTCGGTCAATGTAGAAATCGTCACCTGCTCGATAACCCGTACTCACGCAAATTTTTGTCCCGTTGTCTTCCACGCGATCCCAGCTACAGAAACAGACGTGAAGAACATGGCACGCGTCCCGTCTCCGTGATGACTATCCGTATCAATGATGGCAATCTTGCCGTTGAAACCGCATTCATTTCTCAAGTAATGTACGGTTGGACCCGTGATTGAAGCATATGTTCCGCCCCAAGCAGATTCAGGTGAAGCATGATGTCCCGCTGCAACCATGAAGTTAAAAGCATTTTTTAATTCACCTTTAAGAACTTTTTCCGAGGCTTCCATGAATCCGCCTATCGTGATAAGAGCTCCTTCGCAATACCATGCTCGTTCAAGGCTTTCGACATTGTTCGAATGGACGCGTGAAAGATATTCGATGGGAATTGCTTTGGATTCGAACAACTGAACATTAGGAAGATCCAGAGCCGGCTGCATTGCCTGAGGCATGTCTTCGAACTTATCATCAATTATTGGCCACATCTGACCAACTAGCTTTTCATTAAAGAACACGCCTGTAATTCCATTCATTATAATCACGTTTTCTATTCTATAAAAACAGATTTAAGGATTTTTCCGGGTTTTGATTGTTTGAGAATCTGGTCTTCTTCCATTACGATCTTCCCATTAACGATCGTCATGATTGCTTTACCTTGGTATTTCCATCCATCGAATGGACTGAATCTTGCTTTTGTTTTAAACCGTGAAGGCGTGATGCAACCAGACGACGACATGTTAATGAGAGTCAAGTCTGCATCTTTGTTAATATCTATGATGCCTTTATTTTTGAGTCCAAAGAGTTTCGCAGGAATTTCGGTGATCATTTGGATTAATTGCTTAAATTTTAATCTTTTTTCGTTCACGAGTGTAAGACATAACGGAAGAAACGTTTCAAGACCAACAAGCCCGCTGGGTGCACTTGTGAAATCTCTTTCTTTTTCGCTCTTGGCATGAGGGGCGTGGTCTGTTGCAAGGATATCAATGATTCCTGAACGAATTCCTTCCCAAAGAGCATCAACGTGCGTTGCTGATCGAAGAGGAGGAAGCATTTTTGCAATGGTTCCTTGAATGTTTACTTGATTTTTTAACAAAAGAAGATGGTGTGGCGTGATTTCGCAACTGATTTGTGGTTTTTTAACGTGTTTCAAGAATTCAATTGCTGGACGAGTGCTCACGTGACAGAAGTGTAATTTTACACGGCTTTCAAGAGCAATGCGTGCGAGTTTCTTGATGACACGTGCTTCAGAATCGGGTTCATGAGCCTTAAAATAAGCATCAATGGCAGTCATTCCACCCTCAATGTATTCTTTTTCCAGAATGCTTAAACCCGGTTCTTCGGCGTGAATGCATGCACGAACGGGAAGATTCTCAATAAATTGAAAGAATTTCTTGATTTTATCATCATCGGTTTGTTCATAATACGATGTCTTGTCATCCGGGTAAATTTTTACACCAACGATGCCATCTTGTAGTAACTCTTTGATAGACTCTAAGTGTTCTGGAAGCCCTACGTGAAAACCAATGTTAATCAATCCCGCTTTTAAGGCGAGTGTCTTTTTTTTCTTGAGCGTGGTAAGTGTATTTGTTTTTGGTCGTGAATTCGGCATTTCAAGAACCGTTGTCACGCCGCCAGCGATGGCTGCTTGGCTCCCTGACAGAAAATCTTCCTTGTAACTCAAATCGAGATCGCGAAAGTGGACGTGAGCATCGATAACGCCCGGGATGATAATGGCATCTGATGCATCAACGGTTCTTTCAGCACTACCAAGTCCACCTCTCTGGACAATTCGCGATATTTTTCCATTTTTGATACCTATATCACGCCTGATGAATTCTCCTGAATGATAAACGGTTCCATTGACAATTTTCAAGTCGAGCGAGTCAGAAATCATGTAAATCACGAGAATTTATGGCTATGATAAAAATACAATGGCAAGATTTACTAATTAAAATATCTTGAAAACGTCACGCGAAGAGTATCTTTCATGATTTGGACTTTGACCATGTCAGATTTTGTAACCAGCCCAATTAAGTCCATCGTGCCTTGTTTTACAACGGGAACGCCGCGCACGCCTTCTTCAATCATTATGCGAGCCGCATCTGCAATACTCGCATTAGGCGTGAGTGTCAGTCCATCTCCTTCAGTATAAATTTTCATGAAATCTTCAACGAGAATGTGTCGTAAGCGCTCTTCCTGGTGCTTTTTCTTGACAGAATCTCGAAATTTTGCAAACGCCCTTGCGATCATGCCTTCCGAAATAAAACCGACAAGTCTGGGACCTTCACAGACCGGTAAGAACGAAATTTGTTTTTCAAACAGAAGTTTGCGGGCGTGAATCAATCGATCATCAGGTCGAACGGTGAAAACATTAGTTGTCATTATCTGTTCGATTGACGAATTCCTGAATTTCAAATTTATTCGTGTTAAAATCGTTTCATCAATCAGACCAATTAGTTCTCCATTTTTCAAAATGGGGAGACCTGAGGCATTTGTACGGAGCATTATTTCTGCTGCTCTTTCAGTATCAGTATCAGGATCGATGGCTTGAGGAATATCGCTCTGCACGCTGGAAACACGAATGGAAGATGTCTTGAGCGTGCCTGATTTCTTTGATCCCAACCGATCTGCAAGATCTCTCTCCGTGAGAATTCCCGCAAGTTCGTTGTTATTCATCGTAAGTAACAAAGAGTTGTTCTGTTTTTCCATCATCTCAATGGCGTCCACGATAAGACGGTCCTTATCAATTGAAACTTTTCTCAAATCAGTTTCCATTATTTCTGATACTTTCATTTTCATCTCATACCATGAATTGTCTTTTTAAATATTTGAAAAAACTGAGTCATTTTCATAATTGAAGACAAGATTTGCATAAAAACTCGCCATCTTCACTTTCATGTAAGTGTTCAGTCCACTCATTGCAGCGGGCACAATATCCCGAGAAGCTATCCGCTAAAAATTCGTCCGAACAGACTTCAATCGAGAGAATTTCTAGAAGATCCGGACTTACCTTCAATATGTCCGAATAACTAATCATGCCCATGGAACGAAATGAATCATCAATTACAACCAAGCGCTTGACGTTACCCCTTATCATTTTTTGCATTGCATCCACTAAAGGAGCATCTGGGCGAATTGTAAGCATCGGTGAAGTCATTATGTCCTTGCACGTTACTTTCTGAGGGTCTTTTTTTAACGCCACGATACGCTGAACGATATCGCGCTCCGTGATAATACCAATTGGACGACCTTCTTCTTCAATAGTCACACTACTAATATTTTTATCACTCATCAACTTTGCCGCTTCAAGCACGGTTGCCGTTGGATCAAGCCAATACACATCGTGGCTTTGCACTTCTTTTACTGATAATTTCGGCATTTTCATCTCATTCCATCAGTTCATTCTCTATAAGGAATTTTATTTGAAAAGAATATTATCTTGCCACTTGAACCAAAAAAAAATTCCAACCCTGTATTTAAAGGCCAAAAACTCAGTCATGTTAATTCATTTTGTTTTTTTTTCAAGTCGGAAACTCCGTCAAAACTAATAAGATTGATCGTTTAAATATTTTCAGTAAGAGAAATTATCTCTGCAATTTGGAGCCATGGATGATTACTACTCGGCAAAAAAAGCCCGTGCATGTAAATAAACGATCAAATAAACATGGATGTCAATTTCATGACTCGTCAATAATAAAACAAATAAGATTCTAAATAATCCATACGTTACAGAAAAAATAAAAGATCTGCACGTGCATGAATCTTGTTGTAAAGCGAAAAAATATTCAAAATGATAAGAAAGAAGGAATTAACATGTCCCGAGCCACGTATTCTCCAACGAAAGATGAATTGAAAGGAAAATCCGTTGTTCTTCTATATTCAGGTGGATTGGACACGAGCGTGATGCTGAAATGGATTCAAGAGGAATACTCTTGTGAATTGATCTCGCTTACATGTGATGTTGGACAACCCGGGAAGAACTTTAAACAGGTTGAAGAAAAAGCTCATAAGTTGAACGTGAAAAAGCATTTTACACTTGATCTAAAAGAAGAATTTGTTAATGAATATGTATTTCCTGCCTTAAAGGCGAATGCCCTGTATGAAGGCTCATATCCCTTGCATTCTGCATTATCGAGACCACTCTTGGCAAGGCACGCCATCACAATTGCAGAAAAAGAGAATGCAGTAGCCATATCTCATGGATGTACGGGGAAGGGAAATGATCAGGTTCGCATCAACATAACCGCATATTCCTTAAATCCTGCAATTAAAATCATACAACCCATCGTGGAATGGGGAATGCTACGAGATCAGGAAGAGGTATATGCACGAAAACATGAAATACCCATCCCTGAAAAGTCAAAATATTCCATTGATGAAAATCTTTGGGGACGTTCCATCGAATGTTCTGATTTAGAGTTTCCGGACCAAGAACCACCTGAAGATGCGTATGAGTGGACAACAAATCCCGTCGATGCGCCTGATACGCCCGAATACGTCGAAATAAAGTTCAAAAAAGGAATTCCCGTAGCACTTAACGGAGAAGAGATGGGAGGCGTAAAATTAATCGAGACAATTAACAAGGTAGCAGGAAAACACGGCGTGGGTCGGATTGATCACCTGGAAGATCGAATCGTCGGAATGAAATCGCGCGAAATATACGAATCCCCTGGTGCCACAGTCTTGATAATGGCACATAAAGACCTCGAAAAAGCCATTTGCACGGCACAAGAATTTGCATTCAAACAGCTCATAGATCAACAGTGGGCTTATTGTTGCTATGCAGGATTATGGATGAATCCATTCATGGATGACCTCAATGCTTTCATTGACAAGGTGAACGAGCGGGTCACGGGCACCGTTAGACTCAAGCTTTATAAAGGAAATGCCCTGGTGGTAGGACGAAAATCTGACTGGGCACTTTATGACTATAAACTTGCCACGTATGAAGGCATCTCAACCTTTAACGAAAAAGCCTCATACGGGTTCGTAGAGCTTTGGGGCTTACAAACAAAGTTAGCTCAGGCAATCAAAAAAGAAAGAAATAAAAAAGGTGAATGAATTATTTCTGCTCTAATTTTTCTTTTTCTTTATCACGTAGGATTCTTCTGAGAATTTTTCCCACGCCGCTTTTCGGTAGCATTCCAACAAACTCCACGATACGCGGATATTTATAAGCAGCCATGTTTTCTTTAGCCCACTCAACGATCTCTTCCTCGGAAATCTTGCCCTTGAACTCCTTCTTGATCGTGCAGAATGCCTTGATATTTTCTCCTTTTTCGGGATCAGGGATGCCAATGACCGTGCATTCTTGAATTGCGGGATGTTCATATAAGATTTCTTCGACTTCACGCGGATACACGCTATGTCCCTTGTACTTGATTAAATCCTTCACGCGATCCACCAGATATATGTAACCCTCTTCATCAAGTCGAGCAAAATCTCCCGTTCTGAGCCATTTATAACCACCTGCTTCAAAAAAAACATCTCTTGTTTCTTCAGGACGATTATGGTATCTCATCATGACTTGAGGACCGGCAACGACGAGCTCTCCTGTCTCTCCAATTGGCAAGAATTCGAGTTTTTCATTAACGATTCCAACCAACGTGTTTGCAATGGGATGCCCACAACTGAATGGTTTTTTCTTAGCCCACGGAGGCGAATTCGTCACCACTGGACTTGCTTCTGATAAGCCATATCCCTCACCCATTGCAAATCCTGTCTTTTCTTGCCACTCCTTTGCTAGCTCTTCAGGCAGAGCACCTGCACCCACATTTGAATACTTTAGACTCGAAAAATCAACATCCTTGCTCATTGGATGATTTAGCAGGTTGATAAACATGGTCGTCACGCCGAGCATCATGTTGGCTTTTTCGTTCTGTATCGCGTGAAGAACCTGTTCGATGTTGAAAGTGGGAAAAACGAAAGACTTTGCTCCGATTAAGGGACTCTGCGCTAACTCGCAAGTTTGTCCATAAATATGATACCAAGGCAATACTGAAATGGCAATTAATTTCCCTTTTATGTATTTTTCCTGTGCATAATCGGCAATTTCTTTGATTTGATAAATATTTGCGATGATATTATGATGCGAAAGACATGCTCCCTTCGGCAATCCCGTCGTTCCGCCCGTGTATTGAATGACCGCGATATCATTTTTTGGATCAATCTCAACTCTAGGAATTGGTATTGATTCAGGGTTTTCTCTCATGATGGTGTTATAATGAATGATCTTGTCATCTTCCGCCTGTTTGGGAACCTCGCCCTGGATATTTACTAAAATTACTTTTTTTAACTGAATTTTGTCTTTGATTTTCTTGTATTGACGAAAAAAGCGATCGAGCATTACTAATAATCTTGCTCCTGAATCCGCAACCTGATAAGCTAGTTCTCGTGCCTTAAATAATGGTGAAATGGCGGTCAAAGTTGCTCCAATGGATAATGTTGCAAAATAAGCAATGGAAAAATGAGGCGAATTTGGAAGCCATAGAGCGACCACGTCTCCTTTCTTCACCCCTAACTTGAGAAGTCCATTTGCAAAACGATTTGTCAAATCGGCGAGCTCTTTATAGGTGAATTGCCGAGGACCATATACCATGGCAACACGGTCACCAAATTGTTCCGAGCCAACTTCGAAAAGGTCTCTCAATGATTTATCTTCTGGAATGTCTATTTCAAGCGAAATTCCCGGAGGAAGGTAATCCTTCCAATATTTATTCTTAATATAATCAGGTAAGTCCAAGTCAAACTCCTCACGTGAAATTGGTTATTTAAGTATGTGGACTTGCAGATATTTAACTTGAATTGTTTTTTTAAAACGGCTAAGAATTTAGAAAAAGAAGAAATTTCAAAGAGAAATGAAATGCATGAGATTAAATCATCAAAATTTCGCCGATCATTTTAGAGTAATCTCGAAGCACGCTTACCGTCAAGCCCAAATCCGTGGCAGCCGTACCTGCTCCTATCATCAAAAATCCTAATCCGGCACAACTAACTATGGTAAACCCGTTTGAGCCGCGCACGACGATTTCCCATAACTCCCCTTGATTCATTTGATTTACGCACATCTCTCCCATGTTCAAAATTGCTGCTACCATGGCAGAAAGTAAATCCGGATCAATATTCATCCGACTAAAATATGCAATGCGTCTACCTTCTTTAGTGATTAGTGCCAACGTGTGAAGATCAACTTCGGTTGCCACGCGTTGAAGAATAACCGTGATTTTCCTCTCTATTTCCTTCATGTCGCTCATTCGTTAATCCTTCCACAGAATTCCTTTTTATGCAAATAGTCACGCTCACCTAAATATATATTTTATTTCATTTGAGTTACAAGATACAAATAAGAAAATGATCCATTATATATTTCCTATTTTTCTATCACGATTACATGATTTCTATTGTTGAAAATTCCTTTTATGAGTAAAAAGTAGAAAACTCAGGATTAGGGAGTGGGATCAGCCCCATTGGTAAGCCAGTTTAAATCGAATCGGACAAAAACTAAGTATTCATGATAAAGAAATTCAGTCTTTTTCCATTCCATTACTCATATCATAAATTATAATCTCGATTTTTTAAAAAAACACCGATGATTCACCTCTTGGAATGGAATTGCTTAAATTTTAAGAGCATTTTAATAACTTCGACGTAAACAAATATATCTTTGAATGAAATAGTATCATCACTCATGATGATCTGGTGAGTCAAAATGGTTTTGGAAAAGCTCAGCCAAGGACTTAGCAATGTCGTGCGAAAAATAAAGGGTCTTCCCGTTATTGATAAGATTGCGATTCAAAAAATATCAAATGAATTACAAAGAGCTCTAATTGAATCTGACGTAAACATTGAGCTGACCCTGGCATTGACTGATCGAATACAAAAAAGAATATACAAGGTAGACATTCCGCCCGGACTTTCTCCTGAAAAATACTTGATAAAGATAATCTACGAAGAATTAACGAATTTCCTTGGCGAGCGTGCATATGATCTAAACCTGACTCCGGGTAAATTGAACAAAATCCTGCTCATCGGCATCCAAGGTTCGGGAAAGACCACGACTGCGGGGAAGTTATCCCGATTTCTCTCAAAGAAGGGATATAAGATGGGCTTGATTTGCGCCGATACTTATCGTCCGGGTGCTCACGACCAATTAAAACAAATTTCCGAGAAGCTTGAAAACATAAAATTTTATGGTGAGCCGGAAAACAAAAACGCCATCAAGATCGTTAAAAACGGGCTGAATGCTCTGAAAAAAGAAAAGTTAGATGTTGTAATAATCGATTCAGCAGGTCGCCACAAAGATGAAGAAGATCTGATGAAAGAAATGAGACTATTGGCGAAACAAATCCAGCCCGATGAGATCATTCTCGTCATTGATGGAACGATCGGTCAGCAATGTGCTTCACAAGCTTTCAATTTTAATAATCAACTCAAGTCCATTCAACAAATTGGTTCGATCATCGTTACTAAACTTGATGGTTCGGCACGTGGTGGTGGTGCTCTTTCAGCAGTGGCTGCCACGGGGGCTCCCATCAAGTTCATCGGCACGGGGGAAAAACTCGAAGAACTCGAAAAATTTAATCCGAAGAATTTCGTGGGACGCCTTCTGGGCATGCCCGATCTTGAAACTTTTCTTGAAAAGGTCAAAGAAGCGGAACTCACGCCTTCGAAAGATATGAAACAACGCCTCATGTCCGGTAAATTCACGCTCTTAGACATGTACGAACAGATGAAATCCATCCGAAAGATGGGTCCAATCAGCAAGATGCTTGAAATGTTCGGTCTTGGTGGACAGCTTCCACCTGATTTTAAAAATTTGGCTGAAGGACAGATGGATCGGATGAAGTACATCCTTGAATCAATGACTCATAAGGAATTGGAAGAACCGAAAGTTCTTAATTCATCCCGGATCAAGCGAATTGCGCGAGGATCAGGTACCACGGAACGAGAAATAAAGGACATGTTGGCTCAATTCAACATGATGAAGAAAATGATCAAAAAATTCGGAAAAGATCGACGCTTCCGCAAAGGTCAAGCTCCCGGCGGCATGCCAGGTTTTCCGCCCGGTGGAATGCCCGGAATGAAGGCTCCAAAGAAATTCAAGTATAAACGGCTTTAAATTATAAAAACGAAATGAAACTTTCAATCCGAGACGCTAGATGCTTTTTTTGCCTGTAACGATGAAAGAAATTTAATGTCTTTTTTCCATTTTTCTGCGAAATACATTATTTTACCTGTTATGGTTGGCCATTTGATTTCATCCGCAGATTCTCCATTAAATACTTTCAATTCGCTGAGTTTATCCAAATATAATTCAATCTCACGCGGAATCAGGTCATTTATACCGCTTAAATCCACTTTCAACTGGTCATTTTCCTTCTCAACCTTCTCATCTTCACAAAATTGACAAATCATGCATTTATCAACGCGGTTTTTCACGAGATTTTGCAAAACCAGTTGAAGGATTAGATTTCTCTCACTTTCTTTCATGCCGAATTTAAGCTTTCGCGCAAAAAAAGCAGTTCGACAAAGGTAAGATGGAAAAATACAGAAGTTACGGACAACCCAGAATGAATTCGTGACCGGTAGCATCGGTAACTCGTGTGCCAAAGAATAAAAAACTTCTTTTCCTTTTTTCATTTTCTGTAATACTTTTTCCTTCGTGAGCTGATTTAAGTAAAGGCTGATTGTACTCCTAGAAATGTCCATGAAAAACTTTTGAAACTGTTCTTCAATCTGATTAGTGGTTACACTTCTCACGCCATTTTCATTAAGCCATAGAAAAAGCCCTAAGATCTTGTGTTTTTGGAGCTCACCCACTCGCCTTGAAGAACTTCCGCATGGCTGTTTCCACCACACGCTATTCAACGTGGGAATGTTATTTTCCTTGATAACGTCTCGCAGGAGTTTTAAATCGCAATAAATTTCTATACTCATTTTCTGCCTACCGATCCAAGCATTAATCACGATCGAAAGCTTTAATCGTAAGACTCGGAGCCTTTAATTACTAACATGGAAGTTATTTTCTGATCTTATCAAAAGCTTCTTCTAACGATTAAATTCTTTTGGTGTCTTTTTTGTATCGGCAAGTTATCTTATTTGATGAATCTCACGAAGAACTCTTGAAATTGGATCGCATAAAGAAAGATAAAGACTGGGATTCTTGGACTCGCCTTAAAGAATTTTTAACTTCTTTACCATGCAGAATTATTCAAAATAGAAAAGCCCCGATCTCTGATGAGTTATTGGAAAACGTTGATGTTTTGATATTCGGTTGTCCGAGAGTTCCTTTTAACCAAGATGAAATCAAGACGATCATTAATTTCGTAAAAAACGGCGGTTCTTTATTCGTGATGAATAATTATGGTGGAGACTTGCGAAATAACAATAATCTTTCTAAAGTCCTTCAAGAATTTGGAATGGCGTTCAGAAATGATCAAGTTTTCGACCCTGAGCATAACATTCACGGATATAAATATGGGCTTGTCATCCAAAACTTTAACAATTCGCCGTTACTATTTAACATTGATGAGTTTTATTATTTAATTGGTTGCTCGCTCAAGGTTTTCGGCAATGCAAGAGTCATTGCTTCTTCAAGTACGGCTTCCTATCACAAGCTCTATGATTCTAATCAGAAATGGACTCGCGGCGAAGAAACTCACTTACCGGTTCTTGCCACCAGCGAGTTGGAAAATGGCGGTCGTATTGTCGCCATTGGAGAGTTTAATCTCTTTTCTGATGACGATTTTGGATTGATAATGCCATCGAACAAGATGCTATTTAAAAACATCCTTTCATGGTTGCTGGAACCTAAAATGAAGATTGAAGAACGGCTCGACATGCTCAATCTCAAGATGGTCGAGGTCACGCGAGAAATCTCTAATATTAAACGGATATTGCGTCTCGGAACCGTCGAAAAAAACGGGACACGAAAGCTATATTCGAAAGATCAACTTGCGATAAAAGTTACAAAATTGGAAAAGGCATTAGAAGATGATTCGGAAGAAATTCGCGAAATTGAGAAGACCTATTATCAAAAACGAGTGAAATATGAATTTTATGCCATCTTAATCAGCATAATTTCCATTGTAGCCGTGTTTATTAGCATTTTAATATCCATTTTATTTTAATTCTTCTTGCAATTCCTTTAGAAATTCGTTTCCCTTCTTTTTTAACTCGTCCCAGACGCGTGCAATTTCATCATTATAAGCACCATTTTTGTAACACTCGTTTTGAAGTTCCAAAAATTTCATCAAGTCACCCAAAATAGGAGATGATATCAACGTCATTCTTTCTGATGGCACGCTTACTTCAAGAATAATTGAATCTTGTACTGTTTCTGGAATGCCCAAAACATTTTTTAACAAAATTTGTCCCGAAGTACTCTGAGCAAAAAGGACATCTTCCGCTACATCACGTATTTCTTTCTTATCAATCAACTTGACTTTGAATTCGCACATTCTAATAATCTCCTGTGTTTCACACGTTACTTAGTAATTAGAGAGAATTTATTTAAATTTCTTCGACAATTGTTCCTTGATGTTTTGGAAAATGCTTCCTGCCGTTTTTTTATTCATGACATTTTCTTTTTGCGGATCGTTGCCTTATTGTTTATTGAGTCAAACGAACATGACTTCATCTATTCCCGATTTCACTCAAGAATTAAGCTCACAACACGTAATGGACATAATTGAAAATTTATCCAGCCATGCCACTCGCAAGACAGGAACGAGTGGTTGTAATTCCTCCGCTTATTACATTCAATCATGGTTGCAAAACAATACCTCCTCTACGGTGAGCCTGCAATATTTCTCTTATGAATCTGAAGTTTCAATGAATGTCTTGGCTTCAGTCGGAGATATCGGTCCGAGAATAATTATTTGCGCGCATTATGATTCCATTTCATACTCTGAGGTTGCTCCAGGTGCCAACGATGATGCAAGTGGCATTGCTGCCGCATTGGAAGCATTCCGACTCTTGTCCAATCATTCTTCTGAATTAAACTATCAAATCATTTTTGCCGCTTTTGCGGGAGAAGAACAGGCTCTTTTAGGGTCCCGCATTTTCGTTCAAAAACTCCTGCTCGAGCAGCAACCCATAATGGCGGTCATAAACATCGACACGGTCGGTTACGGCTTTTTCCAATCTCTATACTCGAACTTGGCTTCTTTATGGCTCGCAGACATTCTAATGGAGGGTGCCTTTTCTTTTCAATTACCTTGCGTGAAAAGCATCATCGGCTATCCTGAAAACAGTGCTGGAGATCACCAAAGCTTTTGGAACGTGAACATCCCTGCTGTCTTAATATACGAACACGGTCCCCAATATCCATTTTTCCACGGCGAACAAGACACAATTGATAAGGTGAATTTTGACCTTGTCAAGCAGGCAGCCTTGATATCATCAATTGGAATATATTTGTTAAATTCCCGTGGCTCCATATCAATTTCTCCCATTTTAATGTTTTTCGTCATGCTTCCAACCATCACGCTTGCAGGTGTTTTCTTTTTCATTTCAACTAAAAAACTATAGAATCCTCCCAATTTTCATTTGTGCTTGTATCTTTTTTCTATTGATTGCTAGTTATATTCCTATTATTTCAGCAAGTCAGATAAAATCGACAACGCACGATATCAACGGTTATTATCCATCTGAATGGGAATGGTAATATTATTATATCATCTCCTTTTTTTTAACGTGGAATAAATGTAAACACACAAATAACTTTTGAATTAGAAAAGAACGTTTTGGTGTCATTTTTGAAAACCCGCACAAAATCAATCGTAAAGCTGTTCTTACTTTTTTCAATTATATTTGTATTATTATCCGTGTTTCTCTCTTCTAATGCGTTCCTTTGTGAAGCCATCCCAAACAAGGATTTACTATCATATCACGTGGCTTCTTCCGATCCCGAAACTAAAAAATACGTTGAATATGAATTTGGAATAACAGACTTAAATACTTCTGGAATATTTGCCAATTTCACGCGTAAAAACACGACAGGCGATCTTGAAATTGTTCAAGATTACAAAATAGGACACGTCCTTAGTGGAGAAAAAGAGATGCAAGATTTCGAACAATTTTGGGAAGATTTACTTTCCTTTCATTTTCTATATTTCATTCAGGTCGTTGATTGGAGAATATTTCAGGATTATATCTGTGTTTTCTTTTATCAAAGCTCTCCGTGGGAATCTATAAGTTATAATTCAAAAACAATCACAAAACTACATGATGATGTAATTTGGCATCAGAATGGTTTTAGAGCAATAAAATGGTTCAAAATCTGTTATTCTGCATCGAAAATCGGAACAAATACAAGTAGTGAAATTCATCTGGAATTTGTTTTTGATTTAAATGGAGTACTTCTTCACCTGAAGAACACGACATTTAATTATAATGTTGAAAGTTATCGATCGACTCTTATAGGAACGGTACAAACAGATTATTATCTTATTTCTACGACATTACCATTATCTATTGGGTTTCCAATAGAAATTTGTTTTGCAATATTTGTTTTCTGTTTTATTGGGCTCATCATGATTTCGATTTATTCATTTAAAAAACGGAAGCAGTGATTTTGACATGGCCATTGTCTTCAAAGAATTGACAAAAAACTACGGCAGGATTCAAGCGGTAAGGAGGCTTAAAGGTACTGTAAATAAGGGAATTGTTGGATTTTTGGGTCCAAATGGAGCAGGAAAGACAACCACGTTTAAAATGATAATGGGACTCATTCATCCAAGCTCGGGAAGTGCAGAGATTTTTGGTCATGATATCATTAAGGAAAGTATTTTATCAAGAAAGAATGTCGGGTTTCTTCCTGAGAGAAGTTTCTTATTTTTGGATAAAACCTGTTGGGATTTTTTGAAATACTCGGGAAAGCTAGCAGGGATCGCCGGACTGGACTTGAACCTTTGCATCAAGGATGCTCTAGATTCCGTAGGGATTGTTAAAAAATGGTGGAAGAAAAGACTTAAGGTATTTTCAGCAGGTATGAGACAGCGAGTTGGCTTGGCAGCCACTATCATAAATCCTCATAATAGATTGATAATTCTTGATGAACCCACGGCAAATCTCGATCCAATAGGACGTCAAGAAGTCCTTGATAAGATAAAAGCATTGAATAAGTCGAAGGATTTGAATGTTTTCATGTCATCCCATATCTTATCGGAAATAGAACAGGTTTGTAGTGAAATATTAATAATTCACGAAGGAGAAATCGTTTTATCGGGAAAAATCAGTGAATTATCGAAGTATTTCTGCAAAGATCAACTTAAAATCAAAATTAGCAATAATGAACTGTTTCTAAAAGAGTTGGAAAAGGAGTTAAATTTTACCGTAGAAGAAAACGATGATTTCTTGTTAATAAAAACAGAAAACGTAAGCCTTCTCCGCCAAATTAGCTCGAAAATTGTCAATAGGTGCGGATTGGAAATCCTGCACATGGAAGAAGTCTCTTTGAATTTGAATGAATTATTCAAAAAAATCGTGAAAAAATAAGAGAAGTGAAAAGTATGTCTGGCAATTTCGAATTCAAGTTTCATCTAGTCTTTTTTGAAGAATTTTCCAGCAGGATTAAGAAAGTAACGTTTTTAATACCCGTTGTATTATTCATTATCATTCCTCTAATTCTTCAGTTTTCCATAATGCCCGCAATAACGATCTTATCCGATTTTATATTAGGACTAAAAATGGTCTTCTCATTCATTGGTTTCACGTATTTAATTGGGATTGCAATACCAATATTTGTTCTACTTGAGAGTGTTTCATTTTTTTCACGTTTGATCAGTAATGGAACGATGCAGATATTGGTTGCAAAACCGATAAAACGGTGGGAAATATTCGCTGGTAAATTTCTGGACTTTTTTTCGGTATTATTTGCTTGTTTTTTTAGCTATCTACTAATTCAGACAATATCACTCGCCTTTCTTAGCAGTTTTTGCATTCAGCTTTTTTTGGGAATAACTTATATTTTCTTTCAAATCTGGATAACTGTATTTATTTTTGCGATTGTACTTTATAGCATGATGACAATGATTGATATTTTGGCATCTTCACCTATTAAAAGTTTTATAATTAACATGATCTTTTTTCTAATTTATCCATTAGTGTTGGTCCCGCTAATAATTACATCAATGGAGACAATGATAATCTCAAATTTGAGTTTTAATCGATCTATAATCATTCCTTTTATTGATTTGCTTTATCTTTTTTGCATTCAGTACCATCCTTATACGATATTATATCATTCACTCAATTATTGGATGGTTCAAACAGATCTATTTGGTTTGAGCTCAAATTTCCAACGATTGCTCTATCCCGGATCATTTCAATTCTCATGTTATCTTCTATTGACGATGCTTATTTGTGCAAATACAATTAGCTTACTTATTTTTTCCAGAAAAGACTTGAATGATTGATTCATACTTCTTCTTCTCCTCCCTTGAAGAATCGTTTTACAAATTCAATTCCATCTTTTATCGTATCTCCAAGATTGCTTCTTTTTTCTGCAGCAGGGTCAAAAAGATCGATGATTCCACTGATCAGGATTTCACGAGCCGTATCAGCCATGTTGACTAATAGTTTTCTCCGTTCGTCTTTATCTATCAGGCTTAAAAACTCTAGAAATGCGTTATTTTGGGTGATTTTATTGGCAGTCCATGACTGCACGCGAGCCGAGCTGAAATAAGCCATGACAATAATGATGACAAAAATGAGCGTGAAAAATGCTAACCACGTGGTATATTGGCTTGAATTCATCATCCCGAAATTTAGGAGGGGGATGGGAACGTAAAAATAAATGACAATGAACGGGCTCAGGTTTTGATAAAAGAAATAAAACGTACCTAGAAATATTGCAAGGAACCAACTCATCAAGGCATCTCTTCTTCGAAAGAACTTCTTTTGAATCGAGCGCATGGATTTTTGCTTAGATTTCTTTTTTGGTCTTGTCGGCTTGCTTTCGTCGTCCTCAATGTTAATGATTATCACGTCTTCGTCGTCTTTTTTACTGTAAAATGCTTCTTCCTGCTTTCGTTTTTCCAAGAATATTCGTTTTAATCCATCCAGTTCTTCTTTTTCGAAGATCTCATGCCTTGTAATCATTTTATTTTTAGGATTAATTGCCTGTGCAAGCGCTATTATCACTACTGCTGTCAGTGCCATTATTGTAACAAGAGTGATTACATCAATGGAGAAGAAAAACAAGAAAAATAAAAGATAGACAAGAAGGTAACATGAAACTACTGAAAAAGAAAAGAAATCAAAGGACTTGTATTTATGATACCATGATTTATTAAGCGTGATGAGTAAAATCATGAAATATGTAATTAAACCGATTACGCCTAACGCCAAAAATTCTACGAATCCTGATGTGAGATACCTAAAAAATATGTAAAGCGGAAAGAAGATTGATATTAGAGCAATTGTCTGAATCTCTTTTTGAAACATGATTTTATTGTTTGGTTTTCCCATTGAGGATACTCTTGCTATCCAAGACACTTGAAATTCATGGATTATTAGATAGAAACCCATTACAACAAGTCCGATTGAAATTATTACCATAGGGGTAATAATAAAAATGAATTGCAAGGTAATGAGATTTGGGATTACTGATGAAGCGAATAGGATGATGGCAAAGCTCAAAAAGCTGAGAATATAAAAAAATGCGTTTCTGACACGGCTTGAAGGTGTCAAGAGGCTTATAAATCCCGTGAAAATCAAGGAGAATAAAACACCCAAGAAAAAGCAATTTGTAATGTGAAATGAAATCCCTATTGGAGTGAAAATTAGAAAACTTGAGATGATGATTAATGAAATGCTAAGGATAACGGCAAAAGTATAACCTAAATACCTTGTAAAAAGAACTTTGAGACCATCCAAGAAATGTTCTTTCAAATAAACATCTAAGGCTCTTTCAAAAAAAGGAACACGGTCCTTTTCTTCGAGAAGATCATTTTTTCCCACGGTAAATCCATCCTGTAAAACGTAGATATCTACATAGATATCTACAAGCTTCATATTTAAAATTATTGTGTCCAAAACTCGGGTTTAATCCCTGAAACGCGGCAATTGAAACAATATACGTGAGTTATAGATAAGAATCTCCTAAAATTACGAATGAATGGGGATAATTCTCTGAATCCGTGGAAATTGGATGAAAATCTAGGCGGTTTCACGAAGGATCTTGTTGTTGGTTATTGAATTTTGTTAAATTCGTGGAGGATTTAATCATGCTTCTTTGATGAAAAAATTTAAGTTAGAAAAATAGGTGGTGAAATTAAAAACTACTTCTCATTAAGTAAGTAGGTGTTTCATCATGTCAGCCATCCTGAGTGTAGATAATGTCTCGATTAACGTGGAAAATCAAAGGATAATTGAGCGTCTTAATCTTCACGTGCCCGAAGGTGAAAGCTATATCTTATTCGGACCGAATGGTTCCGGAAAATCCACATTTCTCAATGCCATCATGGGAGATCCGGGCTATGTTGTCTCTGAAGGCGACATCAAGTTTCGGGGTAAATCCATCGTGAATCTTGAAATGGATGAACGTGCGAGACTTGGAATCACTCTCAGTTATCAAAATCCCCCTGAGATTCAAGGCATTAAACTGAAAGATCTGCTGAAATTATGCTTGGGTAAGGACAGTAAAGATGATTTTTCAGAAGAAGAAATGAAATACATCGAACGATTTCGCTTGAAAGAATTTCTTGATCGGGATATTAACATGGGTTTTTCTGGTGGTGAACGCAAGAGATCTGAAATTCTTCAAATCATGTTTCTAAAGCCAAAGCTCTTGCTCCTTGATGAACCCGATAGTGGTGTGGATGTTGAAAGCCTGAAATTGATCTCGAAGGAATTAGACGCATATCTTAAAAAAACAAAATCCTCAGCAATTATCGTAACTCATCGCGGTGATATTCTTAAATACATATCAGTACAGAAAGCAGTCGTGCTTTTAGAAAATACCATGTATTGCTTTAGCAGTCCGGAAAATGTATACAAACAGATCCGTGAATTGGGGTATCGTGGTTGCATTGAATGCGATCATAAAATAAAATGCGAAAGAACGAATATTTTTTGCAAGGAGACAGACAACGTTGCCTGAAAAAATCTCAAAACTTCAGGAACTTCCTCATGAAATCCTAGAAGCCGCCTATAAAACTGGTATAGACGGCGAAACGAAAGGACGGGCAGGAACATTTTTCCACCTGGACCAGTCTACGGTATATTCGAAAATCAATGAAACATTTGAAAACAAATTAGAGATGATGGATCTAAAAGATGCTCTGGCCAAATATGAGTGGCTAAAGAATTATCAATGGAACCTCGTGGACCCCGATAAAGATGCATTCACGCAGAAAGTTTCTGATGAATATGGTGGTGGGTATTTTATTCGAATACTTCCACACGCCGAAATCGTGTTTCCCTTGCAATCGTGCTTATTTGTCCAAAAGAAAAATTTTGAGCAACGCGTTCATAACATAATCATTGCCGAAGAAGGTAGTAAGTGCCATATCATCACGGGATGTGTCATGCATCCTCACGCAGGGTCTGGTTCACACTTGGGAATTTCAGAAATTTACGTGAGAAAAAATGCAGAACTTAACTTCACGATGATCCATAATTGGACACCTGAAACCTTCGTTCGACCTCGGAGTGCCACGCTAGTCGAAGATGGCGGCAAATACGTGTCAAACTACATCTCATTAGAACCCGTAAAGGACGTGCAGATGTACCCTGCCGTGACATGCGAGGGCAACAATTCAATTGCGAGCTTAAATAGCATCATTTATGCTCATAAAGGCTCTCATCTGGATATTGGTTCAAAAATAATTCTAAAGGGAAAAAATAGCAATGGCGAAGTGATGTCAAGGGTACTTGCAAAAGAAAGCTCTTCCGTGATTGCTCGTGGATACATTGCAGGTAATGGTGATGGCTCAAAGGGTCATCTTGAGTGCCGGGGACTCCTAATGGACGATGAATCTCAGATAATGTCGATACCTGAATTGCTGGCAACCCGGAAGAACATCGACTTGACTCATGAAGCCGCCGTTGGCAAGATCGCCGATAAAGAAATCACGTATTTAATGTCACGACGACTCTCACGAGATGAAGCTGTTTCTTTAATCATTCGTGGATTCCTAAATGTTGGAATACTTGGACTGCCTCAAGAATTAAATGCAGAGATTCAAAAAATAGTCGATACTGTCATCGAATAAATTTTTCTTCTCTTTTTCAAGTCGAATTTATTATTAAACGTGCCCTTTTCGGATTTTTGATCGGTTCAGTCCTTGAGCTCATTTTTTATTCCGTATATTTATATTCATCAGATAAATATGCTTTAATGAAGCTCATTCTAATCGGTGAAACGAATGAAAAGATGGTGTCCGTTTTGTGAATCCCTTTCATCAAAAAAAGTCGGACAGGGTTATTGTGAAAGATGCAGGCAGGATATGTCTATTTTTCATTGTGATAAATGCGGCAAAACATTTTATTCTTGTAATCATGAACATGAGAAGTATGTCATCTGGGATTCCCCTAGCTCGAAGCGCTCGCAGGAGCCATCAAACTCCGCTGGCTCATTCGAATGAACAAGTAAGATTTGAAATTGATGGAAATTTCCTAGTTAAGTTTTTTTAGTCGTCTTCGTACAATATTTATGGATGACGGAAAATTGTTTCTCAGATCGAGGACTGATGCAGCTGCAGCAATGACCATCAGAGCAAACTGAGAAACACACCTGACAGGAGTAACTCTTAAATTCCATTAAAATGGGCTCTCCTTAAGGAAAGAGGTACCTCCTCCCTATGATAGCGAGTCAGCTTACCCAAATGGAAGACAGGTTACTCACAAAAAAACTGGCAAAAACCCTGCATTCGAGAGAACTTGATTGAGAGACTGGTTTGACCAATCAATGAGATCAAGCGTTAGTGCTTGGGGCACAGCCAGTTTAATCCTTTTTTACTAAAATATCGAGAACAACGTGATACACGTGGGGTTTAAAACTTTTCACGCGAACGACTTTCAGCAGTTCAATTTCTCGGTTGTAATCATCTGCAACTTGTTGAACCGAGTGAAATAAGGGATTTTCCTCATCAGTATCGCTTAATAAACCTTCATAATGGATGAAAGCATCACCCTCCGTGAGAACTTGAAAAGCAACGGGCAGTGCATCTTTGGGCGCGGGGAGAATTCCCATTATAACGCGATCGGCGATATTACCAATCTTTGGAGCTTCAATCTTGCAATCTCCAAGAATTGGCGTTATTTTATCGTCTAATTTGTTTAATTTGATGTTTCTCTTTAAATAATAGTAGGATGTCGGATTGATTTCAAATGCATAGACTTGCTCGGGATTCGCAAACCGGGCGATGTTCAAACTGAAATACCCTATTCCTGCAAAAAAATCAAAAACTATTTCACCATCTCGTACCAATTCGGGGATTCTTCTGCGCTCATTTATATTTCCCTTGCTAAACATGATTTTTGCACAATCAAATTCATATATCGTGCCATGCTCCTTGTGTTGCGTCTCTGTTGAATCACCGATTAATAATTCCACTTGTGGCATGCGGTGTTGTCCCGTGATTTCCCCCACGTTTAAACAAACTGTCTTGCAATTCGAAATTAATTTTTTAACTTGGCTTGCAATGGCTTGTTTTTTTACCCATAATTTCTTATCTAAGTTTAAAATCACGACAGAGCCCACTTGTTGGTAGCCCTTCGGAAGGATAGACAATTCATCTTGAGCTAGAACATTTCGTAGATTCTGACGAAGTTTTTCCCGGAATGTTTGCTTCATTTGTGAAGAAGCCTTCCTCTAACATCTATTTCCTTCTTCCGAACTCGCGTGGAAGATATCGGCTTGCCATCTTCTGCAAGGACCATGTCGACTTCGATGAATTTTAATGGAAAAAGATTTCGTTTTTTCCGAATCGCATTGATTTTTTCTTCCATGTGGCTGGTTTCCTTGCTAACAACTATCGCTTCAAGCCCTGCATCCTCTATTGCGGGTCCAAAAGCATCGGTTAACATTACTATTTCGAATCGTTCGTCATAACCCTGCGATTTCAAGTAATTTATCATGTTTTCCTTTCTGATCTCAAATGATGGTATGAGATGCTTTAATTTTTTAGAAACGAGCATTTCATCGCTGGTCAAGCCAATCATTACACGCTCACTTTGTTCAAAAGCAATGCGGATCAGGGTCTGATGTCCTTGATGAAGGTCTGCGAAGGTTCCCGAACAACCAACTAATTTAAATTTTGGCGAGGTTAACACCAACTACGTGCTTGATTCAGATGGAACTGATGTTGGACGGAGTTTTGTTTTCAGGGGTTTTTCTAATTTTGTATCAAAAATCCTAAATACGATGAGACTTGACCCGCATTTATTGCACTTTTCGTCTTCAATTTTGTAAATGTAGTCGCCCTCCTTGAACTCGCGGATTTGGCTGAAATTACATTCTGTATTCTCACAATGTACCTGAACTTGTGTTTCATGCTCAATTTTGCGTTTTATGACCTTACTTTTAATTTTAGGAGGCTTTTCTGCATGTTTTTTCTTTTGAAGGACTTCGACGACTTGCTTTATCATTAATGGTGCACCGCATTTCTCACAAGTCTCCTGAAGCTGTTTCATCATGTAATCGCCTTCCTGAAATTCTCGAGTTGTTTCAAAACTGCAATGTTTTTCGCTCGTACAAGCAAGGACCGTTCTTGAAACTCTTTGATGTTTCGGTTTTTTAATCGGAATTGATTTTATCTTTGCGTATTTCGCCTCTTTTTTGACCAATGGTTCTGATTCTTTTAAAATGTGATCCGAAATTTCGAGAATCTTCATTTGTTGTCCGCATTGTGAACAGGTTTGCTCCACGGGCTTGAAAATATAGTCCGATTCTTCATGTGCACGTGAAATTTTTTCATCACATTCGTGGTTTAAGCAACCAATTACGGTTTCGGTTCGGTATTTTTTCCGTTGCTTGAATTTTCCAACACGAAATTTTTCATAATCGGGAGGTTTTGGGGGCTTTTTTAAGGGAGTATGAACGATTGCGGAAATGTAATAAGGTTGATTGCATTGAATACATGTTTCATCTAATTCCTTGAAAACGTGATCGCCTTTTTTGAAATCCCTGATGATGATTTCTTCGCAAGAAGATGGTGAACTGCATTTCAAAATTGAAAATGTTTCTCGCTTGATTACCAATTTTCTTGTTCCGAGAAACGACATCACGAATATCCCTGCCATCATGAGAATAAAACCAACTGATAGCAAGGCTCCTGAAATAATAGCGCTAATTTCTTGAGGGATGCCAAAAAATTGTGTTGGATTCAGGTAAAAAGAAAGCAAGAGCATGATTGCTCCTGTAACGACGATTATGAAACCGATCGTTTGAAAAAGTTTTGAAGCCTTTGTTAGTTCGCCTTCTTCGCTCATGAACCCACACCAATGGTGTTACCGACTCCACAGATTATGATGGAATCTCCTTCTTTTGTCCGTTTAATGATGCCTTCTTTTATTAATTCTATCGCAACAGGAACTGCGTCAGCTATCTCTTTTTTCATTGGACCGTAAGCATCTTCTTCTGATTCTTTAATGACGTATCCATCCATGGGTATCTTGTACTTCGTGCCACCCTCTTCAATCTTGAACTTTTCTACACCAGGTCCGCCAATAACTGCTCCCACGCCTTCTATTACATCGCCTGTTTTCTCACCTTCAAGCTTTAAGCCCGCATCAACCATGAAAAGTCTCGAAATCTTACCTTCATGTTCATCGAGTAGTTTCTTAATGGCTTCACCAGGCTTGCCAACGGTACCACCGGGACCTCTTGCCCTTATTAAATAGGCATGACGTCCTTCAATGTCTATTTCCGCAATATCGGTATCTTCAACATAATCTTTTATGATTTTGGAATTTGAATCCTTATATTGATGGAAAAATGAAGCAGTAACGAGCGGTCCAATGCCATCTCCAATGGGTTTTCCAACCGAAAAAGCCTTTAATGCTTCCATGATGGCATTAGCAATTTTCATAATGAGGGCAAGTTGCATTTGGATCTGCATGATGACCATGATTGAATTAGTTTTTTTCCCTAAGATGTAATAATGCCGCACGATCCTGTAAATCAAGTTGAGAGAAACGGCTGCTTCTAGCGTGCTCTCAATATTTTCTCGTTCCACGCGGCTAGCTTTCGGTGCAATATTTAAAACGTGACTCCGGAACCGGTTCTGGCGCATGTCCAACACGCGTTCTAAACGCCAAACCACGCCAGCAGGATCTAAACTTACAGGCTGTACCATGAAGAATTCTAAAAGATCTCCAACTGCTGCACGTGGATGAATTTCGGGAATGCTGAATTTTTGAATGAGGTTAATTACTATCTCACGTCCCTCATGAGCAAGAGTCTGCAATTTTCCCACGGCTCCTTGAATGGCACGTAAATACGTGTAACTCTGAATTTTGGTCCCGTAGAACAAAAATGCAATGAAAAACACGTAAAAGCCAATTTGAAAAATCAAATTGATAACTGACATTACTGGGTCTGTCGTTCCCGTAGATGGTAGAAACAAAACATCTAGCATGTTAATCACTTAATTCTAATATCATTCCTTATATTATTCATAAATAATGAATTTGGTTCTTTCCTATCATTTCCGATAAAAATTCTGTTCATCCAAAAATTGCTAGGAGTGAACTTGATCTAATCATTCAATAAGATTCGTCCTTAAATACTTATCTTTTCAGGTTAGTCCTTCGTGATGTTAAACTTGCTCATTCTTCTCTTACCACGCGGTCAATTTCCTACGTGTATATTAGGTCCGTTCCAAGGAAACTCGGGATTTTTTTCGGTGGCATGAATTGATTGATATTCCTGCTTCAATTTTAATTTAATGGAACGATTCTTTGATTATCAACCGTTAAATTTCAGTTAATGAAAAATTTAAAAATTGTTATGTCGTTAAATCATTATCGTTAAAGGAATGTTAAACACTACTTTAACAGAAGATATTGCTATGTTACCGAGCCGGGCGCCGAATTAAGCCTGGACGCGGTCTTGATGGTATTGTTGTGGGCGACCCAACGAGAAGTCTTGATGGCTGTCCTTTCGGGGACGGTCATAGGTCCTGGGAACCATCCGTTCTCATCCCGAACACGGTAAAGCGCGGCTCGGCATCTAACACAATTCAAGCATTGCATCATTTTGTTTTTTCTCAACTATAAATCTTCATTTCACCAATTATTCCGCGCTTTTTATGTTCATTTTTCCGTGAGGATCTTCTTAAAGCATCGAGCACACGTGAACTTGTTGTCGTGAATAAAAGTATTCATTTCATTCAACGTCCACAATTCACAAACGTGACACTTAGCACGAAATCTGGCAAAACTCAAGTATCGCTCTATTCTAATGGTACCATACGGGGTATCCAACGTGTAAGATCGTTTCACTCTAGGCATCTTCATTCAATTTTATCAATTTCATCCTAAAATATATCCCAACTTTTTGACAAGGTTTCTTCGTGCTTCTCGTTGAACATCGTTTTCTATTGAATCAACTGCCTGTCCATCCACGACTCCGATGATCGCATTTCCCAAGGAAGTTTTTCCGATTATCACTTGAATTGGGTTGGCGGATGCAACGTAAATTCCACAAACTCCGGAAACATTACGTAGCGTGGGAAGGACATTCACGGGAAATGCGTCATTCATAAAAGTCACAAAAACATGAGAGGCACCAATCTGTTGAGCACTAATGGAAGCCAATTTTCCCAAACGCTCATCATTTGCATTAAATCGAACCAATTTTGGTTCCGCTTCATTCATTGCCACGGCAACTTTAATGCCGGGAACCGCGGTCAATAAGTCCCGAAAGATATTATCGACAGTATAGATCGAAAAATTGGCTTGACCAATTATTACTTGATCTCGTGGTTCTTTTTCAATATTAATGACTTCAAACTTGATTTCGGACATGATTCATCTCCTCTTTCTCATTCTCGACTATTCTTTATAGAATCATCGACAAGTACAAGTTAAAAATCTGACTTTTAAGCTTTCTCAATGCAAGAGCGAAAATCAGTTCACGACTTGACCGATTGCTTGCAAACATAAAAAAAGATCAGGAAAACAAATTGGTTTAAATCGTTTCTACATGGATTGCAAAGCTTTCGTAGTTCTTTGGCATCGATCTGATCAAGAACCTTTTCGTCCCAATACATGTTTACATTCTTGAAACGCGAAGCTCAAAAACATGAGTAACATCCTGATACATGTTCAGTTCTTCTTGGTTAGTAATAGAATGGTATTAATCGGAGAGCGTGTGCGAAAATCCCTCCTATTAGAAGAGCGAAACCAATTTCAACTAACGTTATGATAAATGCTTTTTTATAGCCGTGTTCTCGAACGAGTACTGCGATTGTAGCGATACAAGGAATGTAAAACATGGCAACGAGACAAAGCGTGATCGCCTGTATGGGAGTTAAAAATGTTGATGCCGGAAGAAGGATTGCCAACTGAACTAAAATTAGTTCTTTCCGCAAGGCGCCTAAAATTAGCAAGAAACCAACTTCAATGGGAAGACCTAACCAAAGAACCGTGAGGGGACTGAAAAAGAAATCTATGATTGGCAAAATCGAAAAAATTTCCAAGATCTTCACGACAACACCACTTATTATTATGTAAGGAAATGCAATGTAGATGAAATCCTTGGCTCGGAACCACGTTTGCTTGAGAACTACTCGGGCAGATGGTCTTCTATAAGAGTGCATCTCCATTATGAGTCCTGAAGGTTCTCCAGGGATCGCCTTGAATGCAATTCTTCCGAAAAGAAAAACTATGAGAAGGTTAAAGAGATAAATGAATGCCGCCCATCCAAAACCAAATAGACCATACGGACCAAGAAGCCCAAGCACCACCACGCTTACAGCCGCGCACGGCACCATCGAAGCTACAAATGCCGAAAGCAGTCGTTCCCGATGAGTCTCCATTATTCTGCAGCCGAGGCACCCCGTGACATTACACCCATATCCGAGGATCATTGGAATGAATGCTTTTCCGTGTAAGCCCACGCGATGCATTAGGTTATCCATTAGAAAAGCAATTCTCGTGAGGTAACCGGAATCCTCTAAGATCGCCAAGATGATGAAGAAAGGCACGACATACGGAAGCACGATCGTGATGCCACCAAGAAGACCTTCAATTGCAGCCCAAATCAAATCGCCGGTTACCGTGAACGGAACGGTAAAAGAAGGTGCTGCACTTATTGCACTGGCTGTCAAGAATTCAATTGTAGGTTGTATTCCCACGAAGATATAGTCATCGAAGATGGAAGAGATGACATCTCCAAGCATGAAGATCGTGAGAAATGTTGCCCCGACAACGAGAATCATGAAAAGGAAACCCCAGACGGGATGTGTTGTTAGTTGCTCGAATTTTTTCATGATGGATTGTCTCTCGGGTTTCTGAATCGTGATTACGGCGTGAGCAATTCGATTTATCATTGTATATTTCTCAGAAGTCATGACGAGTGCATATGGTTCCCCGTGTATTGCCTCAAGTTCTTGCGTGTGTGGAACAATTCTTTCCAGAATTTCTGGATTCGTATTTTGCAATTCTTTTATGATTTCAGAATCATTTTCGAGAATTTTAATGGCTATCCAGCGAGTGGGGTACTTCAAATCAACATCCTTAACCAAATTTGAAACGTGGTTTACCTCTCTTTCAATTTCCTTCCCGAATTTTATTATCGGTGGCATGACGGGATGTTCTTTAATTTCAATAATTTTATTCACGAGCTCGGTAACCCCCTCTCCAGTTCGGGCGACAGTTTCAATAACGGGAATGCCCAAGACATCCTCAAGCTTCTTCGTATCTATTTTTATTCCTTTTTTCTTTGCAACATCCATTAAATTTAACACGAGAATGAGGGGGCGTCCCAATTCCAACAATTGAAGCGTAAAAAAGAGATTTCTTTCTAAAACAGACGCGTCAACGACATTTATGACAATATCCGGTTGTTCTAAAGCGATGTACTCCCGCGATACGATCTCTTCCAAGGAATATGTTGAAAGGGAATAAATACCCGGCAAGTCAATCATCTCAATTCTATAATCCTTGAATATAAAATGACCTTCTGCTTTTGTAACGGTTTTTCCGGGCCAATTCCCAATGATCTGAGACATTCCCGTAAGCTGATTAAAAATTAGACTCTTTCCCACGTTAGCATTGCCTGCCAAGGCTACTTTTATCCGCTTATACTCTTTCTCCATTCGGTTCAACTTCGATCATGACTTTATTGGCAATTGCATGTCCTAATACATAGTGCGTATCTCTCACGAAAATTTCAAGGGCGCCACCAAACGGACTCGTCCGAACAACAGAAACCGGAGTGCCCTTTGTGAGTCCTAAATGAGTCAATCGTTGTGTCTTGCGCCATCCACAGTGAATTTCATGAACTTTACCTTCTTCACCCGGTTTCAACCATGTTAGAGGGATAATTCTTTTACCCGTAATTTTATTTGCAATGAATATTCTCTTTAAGAGAGGACCCCAACCTCGACGCCCTCTATGACGAGCAAGATGATTGAGCTCGTGCATGGGATTCACTGCCTTCTTTCCGTGTCTTTTTCGCGATGATGTCATGAACTGTTCTAGTTTTGTTGCCATTTCATCCGACACGTAATGTTCCAGTTTTTCTGATTCCTCATGTGCTTTTTCTTTATCATAATGCAGGAAATATTTGAGGAAGTCTTCAAACAATTCATGCTTTTGGTATATCTTTTTTGCAAGTTTCAATCCTTTTTCCGTGAGCTTTATGCCTTTATCATCTCTAACGATGAGTTCTTTTTTTATGAGTAGATCCACCACGTCTAAAATTTCATCGCTAATGTTTTCTTTATCCAACATTTTAATATAATCTTCTATTTTAACGTAATCATCCTGTCCCAAGATATATATCACTTTGATGTAGTTTTCTATCGTTTCCTGTTCCATTGTAACACCAAATGAATGATCAATCTCAATTTCGCATCGGAAAAATTAGGGACGCCTAACTTTATAAATTTTAGGTTCACCTAATTTATAACCACTCAAAAAATTAATATAATTATCCCCCGCCAAGAGATCGCAAGATATGGATTTCATCACCATCTTTAAGATGCTTTTGAAGCTCTTCTGGCAATTCAATCCTATTACCATTCAATAATATTACTGGACTTCCTTCATTGCTGGTAAGCATGTGAATTAAACTCAAACCAACACGTTTTTCAACCTTTTTCAGAAGATCCTTAACGGTTGAACCGTTTTTTAGCCTGATGTTGAGATCTTTCTTTAGGAATTTATTCATGAACCGACCATGAGTTGCCACGATGATCTTCATCTGTTCAAAATCACCTAATTTGAATATAAATCCTCCACGACATCATCGAGTTTCAGGTCATGTAATTTTTGTTTGGACGGTTTTCCATCTTTCAAATTCCAGTCCATCGCATCATAAAATTCCTTGACCATCGTGTCCAAATCTATGGTCTTGCCCTTACTTGCACCTGCATCTAATGGTGGGATTCCCTTTGCTCGATCGGGTAACTTAAAATCCGATGGCTTCAAGCCATCTCGGACATTAAATGCTTGACGTAGATTCTGAATCCGCTCCCCTATTTCCACTAATTCCTCAAATGTGAAATCCCAACCTGTAACTGCCTTCATGGCATCAAAAAGAGGATACGGTCCGAGATAATTACAGAAGTAGCAAAGACCTAAGGCATTTAACATTGATTGAGCGAGTCTCGAATAAAGTGCTTGCATTTCACCCTTTCCTTCATACTTCCATCGTTTAGTTTTCGTTTCCTTTACATTCTCAAGGAATGGATACGAAAGTCCCATGTCTTGCAAACCGATTCCGCCTGCCGTATGTCGTCCTGGTGTTGGATCGGTCACGTATGTCGTACCGAAGCTGGGACTGAGTCTAGAATCGTGCATTGGTAATTCTTGACCGTGAACGTGAATGGCATATTTTTCTGATCCTTTTCCAATTACCTCCGACGCTTTTCTGACACCATTAGCTAAAACATCACCAAATCCTTCCCTTCTGGCAATCTTGTTCAATATTTGGAGAATGGCTTCGGAATTACCCCACGTTAAATCAATTCCATCGATATCTTCCTTCGTTAAAATGCCGTTTTCGTAACATTCCATGGCAAAAGCTATCACGGATCCTGCTGAGATCGTATCAAGACCGAAAGAATTGCAGATATGATTTGCTTCAATTATCGAGTCGAGGTCATCATTGAGAAGTAGGCTTCCAAAAGAAGAGAGTGTTTCGTATTCTGGACGATGGACTTCTTTACTTCCAACCTCAAGAACTGCACTGCATGGCAAGACGCAGTGTGCGCAGCCGAATTTCTTTTTTACATATTTATCCATATTTTCTCCAGTTAATTTACTGGATTTGGTTTTCATGGGAAAATCGCGTGAACCAACACCCGCCCAATTCTTTGTAGGTGAATCACCTAGTTGACATGAAATTGCTGTGAAAACAGATGTTCCGTGCGCGCCCCACATTTCCTTTAAAGTCCCGTAATCAATTGACGTTATTATTCCTCGTTTATACATGGACGGAAGAAAAGGACCGAAAACTTTCAACACGATTTTGTAAAAGAGATTTGGTTTTCGTTTAAGCCGTTTTACATATTGTTTTTTAAGTTCTTTTAAGTCCTCAGGATGTGCAATTGAGATCTCTTGATTTCCGGTAACTACTACGGCCTTTAGTTTTTTTGATCCCATCACAGCTCCCAAACCGCTACGAGCAGCAGCTCTTCCGTGATCATTTATGATGGCGGCAATGAGCGAGAGTTTTTCTCCGGAAGGACCGATAGAAGCCACCGTGATTTTTTTATTTTTAAATTCTTTCTCCAAGGTGTCATCTGTTTCATGAGTAGTTTTTCCCCAAAGATGACTTGCGTCCCGAATTTCCGCTTTACCATTTTCTATCAGTAGATATACCGGCTTGTCTGATTTTCCTCTAATAAAGACAGCATCAAAACCCGCTTTCTTAAGTCCCAAGCCAAAATACCCTCCCGAATTCGCATCTCCCCATGTTTCAGTTAATGGGGATTTTCCAACAACTGAATATCTTCCAGAATAGGCAAGTCCAGAACCGGTCAACAATCCGGTGACAAACCCAAGAACGGCCTCAGGTCCTAATGGATCTGTCTTTGCAGGCACGTTGCTGTAAATATATCGCACTCCAATTCCGATTCCGCCTAGAAAATTACGATAAAAAATTTCATCTGGTTTTTCTATTTTTATTATATTGGTGGAGAGATCGACTTCCAAAAATTTACCCATGAAACCGCCTGACATGTAATTTTGCTCCTCTATAAATTCTTCGTGTCCAATACATAACATGAATTGATGATAATTTATATTTTTTCAATTATTGTATTTTATCTCAGTGTTATATTTCCTATGTTTTAAAATACCTTTAAAAAAATTCATGTATTGTTTTTAATTAATGATTTATTCATGATTTCAAAACAACATCAAGGCGGAGAAATTCCTTCAATGAAGAGGCATCAGATTTTTTTTAAAATAGTTCCTTATTTTTTTCATTTTAAAGGTAAATCTTGCCGTTATATCTTCCATTCAACCCTGGTCTTGCTTTTTTCATGGAATTGCTTGCCAACGTCTATGATTAGAACGATGGCTTCATTTTCTGATACTTGCTTTAGTAACTCATAGCAAAGATTTTTGTAGAAATTCTTGCTTGTTTAATCAAAATCTCAGGACTTGAAAGTACATGTCTGATTTCTTTTCTCTCCTCGTTCCATTTTTGGATGTCACGTTGAGCATTGTTAAAATGGTAAAACAAGGCGATCTTGCAATGAAAAATAAGTGTTCAACTGAATACATGGACGCAGCAGCGATCTGCATGATGCATCCCAACTTAATAAAACGCTTGGGAATGAAAGAAGGGAATGTCGAACTTCAAACGGATCATGGACGTGTGGTTCTAAAAGCGACCTCGAATCCCGAAGAAGAAGTTCCTGAAGATCTCGTATTGGTGCCATATGGACCTTGGGCTCAAGAACTAACGAATACGTCCAAAGATGGATTGATCATGAAGAATTTGAAGGCAAAGATTCGCACGTCGAAGGAAGAAATTCAGAAATATTGGTGAGGCGGATTCCGGATGAGTCCATTGACGACCTTTCAAATCTACAAATTACTTCCTAAGACAAATTGCAAGAAATGTGGTGAATCTACTTGCATGTCTTTTGCAATGAAACTCTTGAATCGGACTCAAGAACTTCAAAATTGCACTCCCCTGTATGATGAACCTCAATACGAAAAAAACCGAAACGCGTTAGAAGAACTTTTTGCTCCAATGCTTCGAAGTGAAATACATCCTTCGGGCGTGTCGATAGATCCTGACTTATGCACGGGTTGTGGAAACTGCGTCACGGCTTGCCCTCCGAATATTCGAGCAGTACCTGAGTGTGGTAAAGGAATTGGACCCAATTCTGAAGATGTTATCTTCAAGATCGATAATGGCAAAGTGAAAGTCCTAAAATTAGACAGATGCCGTCGGTATGAACCCCCTAAAACGGCTTGTCGCATCTGTGAAACATATTGCTATTCTAAAGCAATTACAATCGTGGGGACATGAGAATGGGTGATCTTAAAAAAATTATATGCGTGGGTTGTTCGCTTCTATGCGATGACATCATGATTGAATTAAAGGATAAAGAATTGGAACATGTATATCATGCTTGTAGTAAGGGATATTATTATTTAAAATCTCTAAACGACTCAAAACGCCACTTAAAGTCTCAACTCAAAGATGGTAATGAATACAAGGATCTTGAAATCCAAGATGCCATTTCAAAAGCCGCGGAAATGATAAAAAGTTCCAAGCACGTCCTGATCTATGGACTAAATAATTCTTCTAATGAAGCAATCGGAACAGCCATTGTACTTGCAGACAAGATAGGGGGTTCTATAGACAGTTCTGCAACATATTATAAAGGAATGGCCATTCAACAAATCCTGTCGAAAAAATTGCCCGTGGCTAATTTCAAGGACATCATGGATAAAGGCGATACAATTCTTTTTTGGGGAACGAATCCCAGCAGTTCCCATCTGCGTCTTCTAAGTAAATATGTCGTTCTAACTCGTGGTGAACTCACGCAGAAGGGAAAAGAAGATCGTAATGTCGCATTAATTGACATTTTTAAGACACAAATGCGACGCCTTTCAGACATCTTCTTGCGTGTTAATCCCGGTGAGGATGACCAATTACTCCAAGCATTGATAGACCTGATCGATGGGAAACCTCTACAAGCAGAAAAAATTGCAGGAATCCCGAAATCTGAAGTTGAAGACCTTACTAGCACGTTAAAAAGAATTGATTTCGGAGCAATCTTTTTTGGTTCAGGGTTATTTAATTCAAATCTACAAAACATCTCATCATTAATTACTCTTGTAAACAAGCTAAATTCCGATACAACAAAAATCTCAATGATTCCCACTGCAGTTCTGACAAATACCGTGGGTTTTTGTAAGATAATGCTTGACAAGACAGGATCGGTGAATTACGATTTTGATACAAAATCTCCTAAATCTTTGATAGAAGAGGTAGGTAACGGGAACGTGGACTTGCTCATTTTAGTTAATTCCGATCCATTCGAACATCTTCCCGCATCAATTACAGAAAAACTCAAAGAGATCCCCATCATTTCATTAACAACTCACCCCGATCTCTCCACGAAACATGCTGAATTAATCATTCCAATCTCATTGTTTGGTCTTGAACACGGTGGAACCCTGAATCGAATGGATTTCACGGAGATTAACGTGCAAGGTTGTCTGGAGCCGCCCGAAAAAGTATGGTCGGAAGAAAAGATATTAAAAGAAATCATGAACAAGCTTTAATCACACAGTTACATCCCTTTTCGTTTTCCTCCAGGTGGTTTTGATCACGATCTCCAAAAAAAAGTTACAAATTCTTCTTCAAGGGTTAAAACCACACTCCGTCCCTGATATAAAGCTTGAACAATATCCCTTAGATGCAAACACGACAGCCGAAATAATTTACATTGCTGGCTTCCTTAACAATGACATCGTTGATAAAAAAATAATCGATCTTGGTTGTGGAAATGGGCAACTGGGGCTCGCTGCTTCTCTTTTTGGAGCAAAGCAAGTCATCGGAATCGAAATAGATCCCGCTGCAATTGCAGTCGCTAAAGAAAATCAGGAAATACTTGGCGTGGAAAATATCGAATTCATGCTGAAAGACATTCACGACATTGCCATCACGGGTGATACGGTCCTGCAGAACCCACCATTTGGCGTGCAGGTTCGTGGTAAAGATATGGAATTTCTCAAAAAAGCATTTCAAATCGCTCCGGTTATTTATTCCCTCCATAAACGAAGCATCAAGAATAGACAATTTATCATGCAGGTCATTGAGCGTGCAAGCCGCTCGGTTCGTGGCATTTTTGAACTCGATTTCAATATCCCGCATTTATATGAATTTCACGCCAAGAAATCCAAGAAAGTTCAAGCAGACTTGTGGAGAATCACCACTTCTTCCTGATTTTGAATGATATCCTAACCAGAATTATCCTCATCTTCTCTCTCTTTCTCGCCAAAATTATCATATTTGTCAATCTTTTGATAATCCGATAAGACTATAAGATGGTAGTTGTATTTTCTTTATGTACTTAGATCTGAACTCGCGGAGAATCCGAGAGCATGAAAGACATAGAAGAAATTTGGATAATAAACTCGAGCGGAATCCCCGTTTTTAACGTGCAAACGGCTTCGGACTTGGATCCCATTCTGGTTGCGGGTTTTTTATCATCACTTGAAACATACGTTAAGTCGATGGGCGATAAGAAAATAAACTCTATTTCTCTGGGAGAATCGAAAATAATCTTAAAGCACGGAAATCACGGATTTCTATTCATATCAAGAAGTAAAAGAAATGCAAAAGAAAAAAAGATCATGAAAAGCCTTGATCTAATCGAAAAGGAATTTTTCAAGAAGTATGAACACATTCTAGAAAAATGGAGCGGTGATACAGAAGTTTTCGAAGATTTTATTTCAGATATTGATAGAATTTTTAAAACTTCTGCAGAAACGAAAGCAAAAGAATCCCTGTGGTAAGCCATTAGGAGAATTTGTATTTCTTATTTTTAAAGCCCTCAAAAAAGTTTTTAGTCTCAACTTGTACAAGTTTTACTTGAATCAATTTCCCAATACATGATTGATATAGCGTTTTTAGAGGTATTCAAAAATGAGCAAGAAAGCCCCTTCAGAATCAGATGAGAAACCAATAAAATTCCTTTTAATGGGATTGGATAATAGCGGCAAAACCTCAATAGCACTTTGTTTGAAGAAAAGTACAAATCTACTAAGTTACTGTCGGCTTAAACCCACGCCGGGTGTGAACGTGGTGAATATCCTAGAAGGCGACCGGAAATTTGCGTTATGGGATCTTGGTGGTCAGGAGCGATATAGGATTGAGTACCTTGAAAATCTAAACAAGTATACAAAAGAAGTAGACAAAATCCTATTCGTGATTGACGTGCAGGATATCGAAAGATACGGGCTTGCATTGGATTATCTAAAAAATGTTGTTGATTTTATTATATCAAATAGAATTCCTGTTGAACTTTCAGTATTCTTGCATAAATTTGATCCAAATCTGGAAGAGCTTGGAGATTTCTCCCCTGAGAAAATCACCGAAAATTTGATTAATAAAATAAATGAAATCATCCCGGCAGATCTTTCATGTAAAATTTTCAAGACGTGTATTTATTCGATTTTTCAAAAAACATTGCTTTCCTAAGCGATTCGGCAGAAACAGAGGACACTTCTATGAAAAATGTAAGAAGCGTTTTGATTCTTGACGAGAAGGGAAAAGAACTATTTTTTCAACAACATGGACCGCAGGGCTCTACCGATGTAAATACGACGTTATTCACCAATCTCATAAATGCCCTTCAAATGTTCGTTAAGGATATTGGTGAAAAACACCTTGAACGGCTGGAGTTGGATGATTATAAAGTATTTATAGCACGAAATGAAAATTTAAGGCTGTCTTTCATAGTCCAGACGGAAATTAACATAAAAGATAAGAAAATGTTCAAATTATTAGGACAAATTGAAAAAGTTTTCTTGAAGAAATATGGAAAATACTTGAAATCACCCGAAAAAATCCGAATGCATATCTTGGGATCGTTCAAGAAGGATCTCGATAAGATCTTGGGTCAAGACATCGAAAAACGCGTCGGGAACTTTCTAGATTCCCTCTAATTCTTGGAAAAAAAAAGCGTTTTCGATAAGGAATCGATGAGAAATAAAAATAAATTATTTTTACATCTCATGCATGTATTTTTAAGATCATGGATTTAGACAAATTGAGGAAATAAAATGAAACTACTCGAACCACTCCAAATCAAGAATATACGATTAAAAAACCGTGTTGTTTTACCACCCGCAGACACGAATTTTGCAGACACTAAGGGAAATGTCACGCAAAAAAGTTTGGATTATTATGAATTGCGAGCAAGAGGGGGAGTAGGTCTCATTTATATTGAAGGCACCTACATTGACACTGCGGGAAAAGGCACGCTGAACATGCTTGGCATTTATGACGATGCCAAAATAGAAGGATTATCGAAACTCAGTTCAGTCATTAAAAACCATGGTGCGTCGGTAATCATACAAATGTTTCATGCGGGTGCTCAAGCATCACGACTCATAACCGGACAACAACCCGTTACAGCTTCCGACGTTCCTTGTAAGTTAATAGGCGAAACGCCACGCTCTCTATCTATTGGCGAAATAAAGAAAATCGTTAAAATTTATGGTGAAAGTGCCATTCGGGCGAAAAAAGCAGGATTTGATGGCGTGGAGATTCATGCCGCTCACGGTTACCTCTTAAACCAATTCTTATCACCTCGAACAAACAAACGCACCGATGAATATGGTGGAACTCTCGAAAATAGGATGAGATTTCTCCTAGAAGTATTCGATGAAACACGAAAGCAAGTGGGAAATGAATTCCTCATATCGGTTCGGTTGAATGGGAGCGACTACGTGCCGGGTGGGCTGGAAATCGAAGAGACCGTGAAGATAGCGAAACGAATGGAAGAAAAAGGTGCAGATATTATCAGCATAACGGGAGGTATTTACGACGATCCTGGATATCACATCATCCCATATATGAATGCCCCGCGGGGAACTCACGTGAAATTCGCCGCATCTGTTAAGAAAGTGCTGAAAAACGTTCCCGTAATTGCAGTAGGGCGGATCAATAATCCTGAAATGGCTGAGTCTATCTTACAGAAAAATCAAGCAGATCTAATAGCAATGGCTCGTGCTCTGATAGCAGATCCATTTTTCGTGCAAAAGATCGAAACAAATAAAGAAAAAACAATCATCCGATGCATTGCTTGTAACAATTGCGCAAATAATTTGCTTCTTCAATCTGAAATCAGTTGTGCCGTGAACCCAAACCTGTTTAAAGCAGAAAATGATATCGAAACCGCAGGAGAAAAGAAAAAGATATTGGTTGTCGGAGCTGGTCCTGCAGGACTTGAAGCCGCAAAAATCGCAAGGTTAAGAGGGCACGACGTGGTTGTTATCGAGAAGGAACCTCAGATCGGAGGAGCGCTTAACATTGCAAGCGTGGCACCGGGAAAGGAAGAAATAAAATCCCTAAACGAATATTTTAATTTCATTTTACCAGAACTTGGCATTGAATTGCGATTAAACACGCCCCTTTCATTGGATTTAGTTAAAGAAGTCAACCCAGATACCCTTATTGTAGCAACCGGAACCGTCCCACTCATTCCGGATATTCCTGGATTAAATGAAGTTCCATACAAATTATATTCTGACGTGCTATCGTCACGAGATTTGCCTAAAGGACAAAATATTGCCATCATCGGAGGAGGAATGGTGGGAATCGAAGTTGCAGAACTTTTATCCAGTAAAGGCAAGCAAATCACAATTATCGAGCAAATGAAAAAACTGGGTTCCAACATTATCCAAATGGTAAGTATTGTCACGATACCTCATGTCACGGAAAATCCTGCAATAAAAATTCATTTATCTACAAAAGTGAAGGAAATATCAGGTAATACACTTCATTGCATGACGAAGGATCAACCAATTACAATAGATTTCGATGATTTGGTAATTGCCACGGGTGTGAAACCACATCAACCTGTTTCTGATGAAATAAAGGAAATCGTATCAAACGTTAAAGTCATTGGAGATGCAGCAAAGCCAAAAAAGATTGCTGATGCCGTTCAGAAAGCATATAAGGTCGGATTGAAACTTTAATCCCTTTCTTTTTTAATGACTTCATCCATGCTTCTCAACGCAATTGCCAAATCACTTGATTCTGCAATCATTGAGCTGATAAGAATCGTTTCAAGGATTTCATCATTCGTTGCTCCCAGTGCGAGCGCATCCTCCACGTGCACTTTTATGCAATGCGTGCATTTTTGACTCACGGCTGCAGATAATGCAATTAACTCTTTCATTTTTGGGGGTATCGTTGATTTTCGGGATCGCATCACGGAGTTGTTTTTTACAAAAAGACCAACAATGCGCTCGGGATGTTCCTTGAGAACCCGATAAATATAAGGTACTGAACCATAAAGTTTTTCCAAACGTGATAAAATGTCATCGACATGGTTTTCCAAATCACGGATTTTTTGCTTCAATATTTTCTCTTCAGTCATCATATATCTTTCCTTTTCGCTCTTATTATCATGTAATGAAATTGAATTTTAATCCATTTAATTCTTGTAGTGAAACTCCTTAAAAGATTTTCATCCCCTTCGTTCATTTTCAACAATTTAAATGATAAGTCAGAAAAGAAACAAGTACGAGAATAAACTTTTTTATCTCGTCGATTCATATTAATCAAGATTCATTTGAGGTGAATTTTATGACCGAATCTCTTTCTCATTCGGATTTAATGGCTGCTCTTGAGGGTATTGTCGGTAATCGGGCAGTAAATGATTCAGATCATGCACGATGGACTTATGCTCTTTCAGAAGCGTGGTCTACTGTTAGTCCCGGATTGACAAATGATCTGGTGCTTGATCTGGGACCGCCTGACGTGATCGTCAAGCCAAAGACGACAGAACACGTCGTTGAAATCGTGAAACTCGCAAATAAATATAAGATTCCGATCATTCCAAGGGGTGGAGGAACGGGAAATGCATCGGGTTCAGCGGCTCTCACGAGCGGTGGCATCATGTTAGACATGTTGGACATGAATAAATTTTTGAAGTATGACCCGGTGTCTCGAGCATGTCGCTTCCAAGCAGGAATTAGTTGGGGTGCGTTGTGCCGAGAGTTGAAAAAATTGGGTTTAACGCCGGGTTTCATGGGGCCTCATGGAATCTATGGAGCTGTAGTTGGTGGTGGAATATCCTTGGATTCAACGGGAATACAGGGCACCAAATACGGACAGGAGAATGAAAACGTCCAGAACCTACAAGTCGTCCTTCCTAATGGAGAAGTTATCGAAACGGGATCGCTAGCGAACAAGAGAACGGAGTGGTATTTTCGATATTGTAATGGTCCCGACCTTGCAGGTTTATTCATGGGTGCTTGCGGAGCATTTGGCGTTATCACGGAAGTAACTCTACGGACTTATCCAATTCCCGAACACTCCGCAGACATTCTATACCTGTTCCCGAGTGAAATGGATCAGTGTAAGGCATTATCGGAGATGGATTCTTATGAACTCATGAGTGACTATTTTGGACTGGCACAGGGCTTTCAATATACCATCATTGAGAACGTGTTCAACCTCCCGCCCGGCAAGACCCAGAAAGGACCTGCCTTAATTTATACTTCTTCATATGATCCCGTCATCCTCGAACGGAAGACCTTGATGATGGATAAAATTGCGGAAAAATACAAGGCGATCAAATTTTCAGGAGATCCCGGTGCATTGGGACTCAGTTGTCACGATACTGATGAGATGCTCGGTGGCGCAATTTGCAAGTGGATGGGAGGCATGATGCATAAAACGTGTTCGGTTCTACCTCTACTTGAATGCCCAAAACTGAATGAATGGCATTATAAATTTTTTGCCACTCAACGGGTGCAAGACTTATTGACAGAAACAGGTCTTGGAAATAAAGCTTGGAGCATTCAATATCCCGGAGGATGTCGTCATGGATACGTCTTGCACATGTCAATGTTTCATACTGATGCCACGTCACGGGACATGCGCACGACAGCTTATAAGTTATGGCATGAAATCTTAAAGGCGAAGATTGAACTGGGCACGTCTCCATATTGGGTTGGAAAGGATGCATTCTTGCCCCATCTCTGCCACGAAATGAATCCCGTCTATTTGAATTTACTTCACAAGCTTAAAGAATTTTTTGATCCCAACAACATCATGAATCCAGGTGCTCTTGGTTTGGGACTAGGAGAGAAGTTTCCATGGAAAAATAAAGGTGTATTTAAATGAGTCAATTCAAATTGGAAGATTTTAAAAAGGAAGTTTGGTATTGTGGCTGTTGCAGCATGTGCCGCGATACCCAAAGCAAGGGAATTGCTAAAAAACACGCTTGGATTGGTGTCTGTCCTGTCTATGATGTTCTCCGTTTCGATCATTATACGTCTCGTGGCAGAAACAGCATAGCCAAGTACTTGCTTGAAGAAGTCATTGAATATAATACTGACTTGGCTGACGATGTCATATTTCGTTGTCTTGGATGCAAGGCATGTGAAGAAATATGCACGCCAACACTCCTTCCCGGTATGAAACCACTCGAGAACATGAAGATCGTGCGTGCCATGCGTCAAGATTGTTACGCGCGTGGACTGGTTCCAGAAAATCTCAAGGAAACTTTGGCAAAAATCATGGATAATGAAATAGGGAATCCATTTGGATTAGAACGGACGGAACGAATGGACTGGGCAGAAGAATTAGACCTTCCAAAAAAGGCAGATATTCTTTATTATGCGGGATGTGCCGCCAGTTATCAAAATCAAAACACGCCTGAAGCTGTAATCAAGATAATGCGGGCTGCTGGAGACGAGGTGGCATATTTAGGGAATGACGAGCTGTGTTGCGGACAACAGCTTTTTTGGATTGGAGATTTTGAAAATGCCCGAAAAAATGCAGAGGAACTAGTAAAGCGAATCCAAGATACTGGAGCAAAAAAGGTGATTTTTTCCTGTGCTGGATGTTTTAATACATTTAAGAATGATTATAAAGAATTGGGAATCACGATCCCATTCAAGTTAGAGCACGTGGCAAAGTATCTCGGCTCGGCATTAAAGAAACTTGATATTAAAAATGAGATAAAGGAACAGGTCACGTATCACGATCCCTGTCATTTAGGTCGGCACGGCGGAGACTACAAGAGTCCAAGGAAGATTCTCAAGAAATTGGGCGTTGAATTGGTTGAAATGGAACGGAATAAGGCATTTGCTTATTGTTGCGGCGCAGGTTCAGGCGGAACGTGCTTGATTAATTACCCAGACTTGAATAAGGAGATTCGCTCCAGAAGAATAAAGGAAGCGGAAGCAACAGGCGCCAAGGTTCTCGTTTCACCGTGCCCAATGTGCATCAAAAACCTACGGGATGCAGCCCAAGAAAATGGCGTGGACATGGAATTTTATGACTTGCCAAATCTCGTTGCAGAAAAAGCAGGTCTTAAATCAGACGTGTACGATTCATGGAAAGGATAATCCGAACACATCAAAAAAATTTTTTCTTTTTTCAACAAATAGGAGGCAATATTAATGCCATTGATTGAAGTGACAAGTTTTAATCTTTCAGCAGATGTAAAACGTAAGTTAGTAAATGGTTTAGCTGAAAAAGCATCAGAGATCACGGGAAAACCGTTGGAATATTTTACGGTTGTCATTCGTGAAGTATCAGGTCCCGAAGCCTGGGGACACCGAGGCAAATGTCTCGGTTAAAAACCCTTTTTTTTATGATTTCACGACTTGAACGAATGTTTTTCCATCTTTTTCGATTAATTTAACCCAGTTTATGTCTCTAAAAAACGTTAAAAGGACTTTAAATTCATGTGCCTTCAGGTTCAGAGTTTTCATTAGATCCTCAGGAGTTTTTTCAGATATTGCGATTGTTTCATAAAAATTCTTGCTTTGAGGAGGAATTCTTTTTAGAAGTTCTTCGCGTGAGAGAGAGCTTGCAAGTTTTTCAATGTTTTCAAGGCAATAATGCACGTCACATTCTTGCATGTAGCAATCATCACAAATATAAACCCCATTAATTTCGTAGATATAGCGAGGATCTGTTTTTCGCCCGCATTGAGAACAAAGATTCATGAGATCAAGATTCCAAATTAAGAAATAAAATTGCCGTAGGACAAGTCAAAAGGACTATTTACAAGACCAAAGACGAATATTCATCTAATGGGAGAACCTCAAATTCACAGTGAGGATCACCTTTTGTAATGCACTTTGTTTCTTCACAAATTAGTTTTTTCTTTGTAATGAATTCCAAGATTCCTGCAAAGACACCAGAAGATATAAAATCCTTCCCTGATTGTTGTTGTTTGAAGTTTGGCGGAGGATTGATTCCATTATTTGGTTTGGCCGTGCCAATTAGAGGATTTTTCACTATGACTTTTAGGTAGCCCCGTTCGAGGTCAAGTTCCTTGATTTCGGCTATGCCCCATCCTCTTGAACCCACGATTTGCATGTAGACTCTGAGAATTGATGCTCCTGTCAGGTTATATTTCGCAGTAAGGATTTGACAAAATTGCAAAGCCATTCGTTCTCCTGCATGGTATAATATTTCTTTTGCTTTTTCAAATCCCACGATGTCTTCAGCAGACTCCACGATGTGCAGGAGGGTTCCGCGCGGCATGAGTAGCACGCGAGTCCCGAAAAGACTTAACGTGCCATCCCGTTCAAAACTCAATTCGTCCTTGATTTTCATCATGTCCGTGCTGAGAGGAGCAAGATCCTTGCTGGGAGATCCAATAAATTCGCAATATTCATCTTTAGTCGAAATGCATTTACTTTCAAAAAACTCCCATGGCTCACCCGTGATGAATTCCGTGAGACGTGCCATGAAACCCGCAATATGAGAATGGATGGAATTAATGCACTCAAAATTAAAAAGTCCTTGTGCCTCTACGATTACAACGCCTTTTTCCAAATCCATCTTTTTGAAATTAATATTTCCAAGACCGAGATTTACCGCATGATTAATTACCATCCGGGCGATCTCGTTAGAGTCTAACTCGAATAGGTTTTGATAATGCATTATGAAAATTTCAGCCATGTTCCTTCCTGATTCATAAGTCATTTGCTTGTACTCGGTGTAATCAATCCGATCGTGAAGATTTCTATATAAATCCAGAAAAGTTTCTTCAGGAAGGATGAAATGACGCTTTCCAAAAAGCTCAATTTTTCCATCGGCAGTCATTGACAAGGATTTCTTCAAGAGCGTGAAATTATTGATGAGGTCGGCCTGCATAACAATTTCCGTTTTGGAAAATTCATAAGGAACTTCCATTGACAGTATTTTCTCGCCAAAAAAACGGTTTTTCATGACACGAAGATGAGGAACGAGAATGGCGGAAATCTCCTTGACGCTCAGATGAATGACGGTTTCAACCATGTTTTCCAGTGATGCAACGAACTGGGGCGATAATGCCTTCCTATCGACATAGAATAGACCTAAATCCCTATTTTTTTTCAAGAGAAAGAAGAACTCGCGAAGAAGTCGCAAAACCTTCTCTTCCGATCCAATCGTGATGACCATGTTTGTAATGTCGTCAACGATCCATCTAACATTTTGCACCTGTTCAAACCGTTCTCGCGTCATTTCAACCAGATATCTTAACTTGGAAATATCGGTGGGATTTTCAAGGGATGTGACCTCTTTGATGGGAGGAACATCGGGATAGGTAACTGTTCCATAGCAATCAATTACTACTAGCTTTTCGTTTTTTATTGCATCTTGCATTTCGGGTGTCGTGAAGAGTTTCAATACGTGGTGAGCAGGAAAACCATAATCTATCAAGATCACGCGTGAATCCGAAGATCGTTTAATTGCTTCTCTAGCGAAATAATCCGAAAAATTAGAGAATTGTGTACTTGAATGTTCTGAAACCATCAAGATTGCGCTTCCAGGTGTTATACCCCCTCCTAAAAGAGCATCTAAAGTTAAAATTCCAAATTTTTCCTGTCTAATATTATTCATCTCAGGATTCTCCCCTCAGGTTCAGCCACATGAACAGTTTTTATTCGATTTCAAGCTTTATCATGGTGAAAAAATAATTTCAAATAAGTAATGAAAAAAATATTTTTATTAAGAAAATAATTCGAATCATGATTTTTAAGATTTTTCGCAATAAAAAACGAATTTATCAAAAAAACCGCAATTTATTTAATGGAAATCTAAGAATCTTGTGAACTTATCAACTCGAAAATCTTGAAAAAATCAATTTTATTTATTTTGATTCATATTCATTTTTAAGAAGAAAACATATCTTTCGTTTTTCTTTTCAGAAATCGTGTTTTCGGACATGGAACAACTCATCAAGAGATTTGAGGAAATGCATATGGTTAAACCGATTAAAATCAAGAAGATCAATTCTAGATGGATATTAGATAGCCGTGGGAATCCTACGATTGAGTCAGAGGTTCACGTTGAGAATTCTCCAATAATTGGGCGCGCTGCCGTTCCTTCCGGTGCATCTACAGGTGAGCACGAAGCACTCGAACTACGAGACGGAGGAAATCCCTTTAGAGGAAAAGGCGTGAAAAAAGCAATACAAAACGTGCTGAAGATAATTCAGCCAAAATTACTTGGTCAAGATGCCGGTGAACAGGAAACCATTGACAAGATCATGCTAGAACTTGATGGAACTGAAAATAAATCAAAATTGGGAGCAAACGCAATATTATCTGTTTCACTTGCCTGTACACGAGTTGCCGCAGCATCTCGAAACGTGCCCCTTTATCAATACATTTACCAATTGAGTCATAAAAAAGAAAGGAAAGACTTACTCTTACCCGTCCCGATGTCAAACGTCATAAATGGAGGCAAGCACGCAGGCGGGGATCTTGCCATTCAAGAGTTCATGATTCTCCCTGTTGGTGGAAAAAATTATCCTGATGCCATCCGCATGCTTACAGAAACTTATCACAACTTATCACGAATTAAAACAAACCATTTCTAAACGATACGGACATGGCTCCGTTAACATTGGAGATGAAGGGGGATTTGCCCCGGCAATACAAGGCACGAAAGACGCTTTAAATCTATTGATGGATGCCATTTCAAATGCAGGTTACTCTCCAGGAAAAGATTTCATGATTGCGATGGATGCCGCGGCGAGCGAATTTTTCGAAAAAGGCAAGTATCTCACGGACGGAAAACAACTTTCACCCGATGAAATGGTTGATTTCTACGTGGATATTATAAAAAGCTATCCCATTTTGTCTCTCGAAGATCCCTTCGATGAGAATGATTTCGAGACTTTTGCAAAACTCACGAAACAAATAGGGGATAAATGCCTGATTGTTGGGGACGACTTATTCGTGACTAACGTGACGAGAATTAAGAAAGGTTTCGAAATGGGTGCTGCAAATGCACTATTGTTAAAAGTAAATCAGATTGGAACCTTGACTGAAAGCATTCAAGCATGTCAATATACATATTCACAGGGAAATGCTGTGATTGTCTCGCATCGCTCGGGTGAAACCGAAGATACTTTCATAGCTGACTTAAGCGTGGGACTTTGCACGGGACTTATCAAAACTGGTGCACCCTGCCGAACAGACCGAGCCTGTAAATACAACCAATTATTGAGAATAAATGAAGAGTTAGGAGCAAAAGCAAGTTACCCGGGAATGGATATTAAATCAAAATGGAAGCAATTCCAATAATTCTTTTTTGTGAGAAAGGAGAGAGGATATCTTGCAAATCTGGAATGGAAACATTTCCGTGCGAAGTAGAAAGAAGTAAGATAAAAAATGGACACGTGCTAATATTCTCCAAGCACACGACTTGTGGAATTCTCATTCAAGAAGCAGAAAGAGGATTGAACGTAGACATATTAACGAGAATCGAAAAATTGATACCAAAAGGCACGGGATATAAACATGATCGAATCGATAATAATGCAGATAGCCACATAAAGACTTGTCTCATTGGAGTATCAAGAATAATTCCATTAATAAATGGGATCTTGCAGCTTGGAACGTGGCAGTCCTTATTTTTAGCTGAATTCGATGGTCCTAGAGCGAGAAAAAGCGAGAAAAATCATCGTGCAAGTAATGGGAGAATGATTCTTCACCACGATGCGGATCCCATTAAAATCTAACGAGTTTCAAAAAAATGAGCCGAACCAGTTCGGCAAATATATTTTTTTGTATTAACAAGCTTAAGATCACTTGATATTCAATTATTTCTTGGAATGAATTACAATGTTAAGAGATATCATCCGCATTGATGAAGAAAAATGCACGGGCTGTGGCGAATGCATACCGAATTGCCCTGAAGGAGCCATTCAACTAATCGATGGAAAGGCTCGTTTGGTAAGTGAATTATTTTGCGATGGACTTGGAGCCTGTATTGGCTTCTGCCCATTTGGAGCAATCTCCGTCGAGAAAAGAGAAGCCGAAAAATATGATGAACGAAAAGTCATGGTAAACATCATCAAGGGCGGCGAAAATGTCATAAAAGCTCACTTAATCCATTTAAGAGACCACGGCGAGAATGAACTATACGACCAAGCCATAGAAGTCCTAAAAGAAAAAGGAATGGATATTCCGGATATCGATGATTCAAGTTCACGACAAGAACAAACTCCTGCAAGTCAGGAATCTGAAGTCAAGGAAATTCAATTCACCTGTCCCGGAGCAAGAATGATGGACCTTCGTGATGAAATGACCGCTGAAAGTGAACCTGAAAGTGAACCCACGGCTGAAACTCGAGATCTAAAATCTGAGTTGAAAACGTGGCCCATCCAGCTAAAACTCCTGAATCCAAATGCACCCTACCTGAAAAATGCAGACTTGGTCATAGCATCGGATTGCGTGCCGTTTGCCTATCCCAATTTTCACGAACGATTCCTAAAAGGGAAAGTTCTCTTGATTTTATGCCCAAAATTAGACTCAAATATAGAAGCATACGTGGATAAACTTGCAGAGATCTTGAAAAATCAAAATATAAAATCAATAACGATCGTGCACATGGAAGTCGCATGCTGTTTCGGCATAAAATTCATCATGAATTCGGCTTTGAAGAAGGCAGGAAAAAATGCGGATATTACCTCGTATAAAATATCCATCTATGGCGATATTCTTCAATAGCATCATCCGACTACATTAATTTTTATTATTGCAGGACTTATCAACTCGAGCACATAAAATTACACAGGAAACGAATACTAAACGTATTTCAATAAAATCAGAGAGGAAGGATTAATCCACAGAAAATAGAAGCTCCGATGAAAATCCCGAAGCAAATTAAAAAGTTCTTTCCTTCTAAATTTTTAAATTGCATGACGATGAGAATTGAGCATAGTATCCAACCGACGAGATAAAATCTAGGAAAAAATGGGAAAAAAGGAATCGGATTTCCAAGACCTTGAAGAAAGGGGAACTTTTCATCAAACCAATTTTTCACTGGAAAGACCCAATGAATTTCATGAAAGCTTTTTGTAATCCAGTAAAGTAAATCTTCATTAACAGAAAAAAGAGGTACTGAAATCATCGCCAGGGCTCCAGACCCCCGTGATGCAAGAAGAACGATACTAATATTTAAAATTGTCATGAAAATCCAATAAAAATATTTGTTGGGAAATAATGCCGATATTTTAAACCAGTCATTCCAGGTGGCATCAAAGAAAATATACTCAAGAATTCCATAAATAATTGCAAAACTCGTGGTTGCAATCAATCCGTATTTCAAATATTCTGGCTTGATCCACCGGTTTTCTAAATAAATTCCAATTATAATAGCACCACCACAGAAAAGAATCAAGCCTGAAAGAACCAAAAAGGAGTACCAAGCAAATATAATGATGATAACTCCCGTTAAAATTAAAACAATGGCACATTTATATTGTAATTTCAATTCTTTAATGCGCTCTTCAATTCCATTATGCTCTATCATTTTATTTTCCATTCTTAAATGACCTTTTCCCATCGTTTTTGTGATCTTACCTTGGTCAAAATACCCTATTATCGTCAAGTTATGTTAAATAATATGATCCGTTAAATTAATCGAATATCACACTGTCATAGTCGCAATCAATGCCAAGTTCTTAAAAGTTGAAAAATGAATCCCCAATTTTTTATCTTCAGCTCACTTTTTTTATGTTGATAAAGATTCTTAAAAGTGAGTTGGAATTGTTTTCTAAAACACGGATGATTGAATGCAATGAGCGAGTTATCTGAAGACGAGAAATTTCTCTTGAACGTGATAAGGGATAATGGAAACAAGATATCTTATAAGGAACTGAATAATATTTGTTCGGAAAAGTTTGAAGGTGTCAGGTTGGTCCTTAAAAAACTAAAAAGTTCGGGTTTTGTAAATTTTGAAGGAATTATTCCATCGTTTAGTTCTGAAATCGAATTAAACAAGGATTCTTTTTAGTTTTTACCATTTTCACGGAGAATTTTTTACCTTTTTTTTTAAATGAATCCAGATTGTCAAGATATTTCTCATGCCTTGCAATTTTTAGCAGGGATTGTATAAATAAGCCCGATGCAAGGATCAATCCCATCCTGATATCGCACTGATCTTGGATAAAACATTTAAGAACGAATAAACATTGAAACTAAACTAAATTTGACAAGGAAATTGTTCACCGTTTGAGGGAACTAGTTCCGTTCATCATGTTATAAATTGGATCATCAAGGTAGTGTGTATCATGGGACATCGGAAATTTGTTGGCCCCCGACACGGAAGCTTGAGTTACAGGCCACGAAAGCGCGCGCAGCATCACAATGGACGTATGCGTTGGACGTATCTAAAAAGATGGAAAGACGAAGATACGAGTGCTAAACCGCGAATATTGGGATTTGCTGGATATAAAGCGGGCATGACACACGTTATTTACGTGGAGAATAATAAAAATAGTCCGTTTTTAGGTTTGGAAGTTGTCAAAGCAGTAACGATTGTAGACTGTCCTCCAATGATTTTATGTGGAATTAAGGGATACAAAGAAACGACTGACGGGCTACAAACTGTAACAGAAGTTTGGGCAGGAGAGTTGAATGAAGATTTAAAAAGGCTCTTTCCGTTTCCTAAAGATTATGATTTAGATAAAAAAATCAAGGAATTTGAAGAAAAATCCGATGAATGTTCTCAATTTCGAGTTCTAATGCACACTCAACCTCGATTGGCAGCGCCTTCAAAAAAGAAACCCGAACTCATGGAGATCCCTGTATGGGGTGGAAGCAAAGAAGAAAAAATCAAGTTTCTCAAGGATCAACTTGGAAAGGAAATTCGCGTGGGAGATATATATCAAGCAGGAGATCATTTGGACATTGCATCCATTACAAAGGGGAAGGGTTTCCAAGGACCTGTCAAGAGATTCGGAATAAAAATCTTAACCCGTAAAACGAGAGGTACAAAACGTGGTGTAGGATCGATTGGTCCGTGGAAGCCTGCTCGTGTCATGTATACAGTTCCTCGTGCAGGACAAATGGGTTATCATCATCGCATTGAATATAATAAACGCATTCTAAAAATCGGAAACGATCCAAAGGAAGTCATTCCTGCAGGAGGATTTCTCAAGTACGGAGTGATCAGGGGTGATTATCTGATAATGGAAGGAACAATTCCCGGTCCACGGAAGCGGCTCATAAAAATGCGACACGGTATAAGAACAAAAAAACTGGGAGAACGTGAATTACCGGACATTCAGTTCATTTCATTACAAAGCAAACAAGGAAAATAGGAGATAGAATGATGGAGAAAAAAGCTGCTGTTTTTGATTTGACAGGCAAAAAAGTCAAAGATATTGCCCTTCCGAGCATCTTTAACACGCAATATAGACCTTGGGTTATTAGGCGGGCAGTCATTGCAAGCCAAGCAAATAGAAAACAACCACAAGGTCGAGATCCAATGGCGGGGAGGCGTACGAGTGCAGAATCGCGCGGTCCCGGACATGGCATTTCTCGCGTCCCACGTGTAAAAGGCACGGGCACGAGTCGAGCAGGAGCAGGAGCATTCATTCCTGGCTCTGTGGGTGGTCGATTAGCATTTCCTCCAAAAGCAGAAAAGGTAATCAAGGAAAAAATAAATAAAAAGGAACGTCGTTTGGCAATTGCTTCCGCCATCGCTTCGACAGGAAACTTGGAACTTGTAAAACTACGTGGACATAAAATGGAAGAAAATGTTAACGTCCCGATCATCGTGGAAGATGAATTGGAAAGTCTTACGAAGACCAAAGAAATTAAAGAGGTTCTTGAACAACTCGGTTTGGAACCAGATTTAGAACGTGCTGCAAGAAAAAAGGTTCGAGCGGGCAAGGGAAAGATGCGTGGACGGAAATATAAACGTAGAAGAAGCGTGCTTATTGTTACGGGAGGAAACTCGCAAGCATATGTAGCCGCTCGCAACATCCCGGGTGTTGATATTAAAGCAGTAACCAATCTTTCTGCAGAGGATTTAGCTCCAGGAACTCATGCTGGACGCTTGACCGTCTATACTGAAAGTGCCATTAAAAAACTCGAAAACTTATTTTCGTGAGTTCATCCACAAATCATTTCTTTCATTTCTCTGCCTGAGCATTCCGCTTAAGAATGTCTTTTAAAAAACTTTGACCATTTTCTAATTTAATTCCAAAATATTCTGCAATTGTTTGACCAATGTCGCCAAAGGTTTCACGAACGCCTAAGTCCACGTTTGGTCTAACGTGTTTTCCGAGAACGAAAATGGGAATGTATTCTCTGGTGTGATCGGTTGAAGAGGTAATCGTTGGATCACAACCGTGATCTGCAGTAATGAATAAAATGTCATCGTTGTTCAATGCCGCAAGAATTTTGGGAATGTGATTATCAAACTCTTTTAAAGCCCAATAAAAGCCCTTGGGATTATTTCTATGACCATACAGCATGTCAAAATCGATTAAATTAATGATGATGAGACCATCAGGATGTTTTTCCAGTTCTGCAAGAAGATGATGGATTCCTTCAATGTTATTTTCCATTGGAATTTCTTTTGTAATGCCTCGGTGGCTAAAAATATCGGATATTTTACCTATGGCAATGACTTCCTTTTTTCGTTTCTTCAACTTGTCCAAAAGTGTCTTTTTTGGAGGCTCCAAAGGATAATCACGCCGTCCAACCGTACGCACGAATTGCCCATCCCTTCCAATAAACGGTCGTGCAATAACCCTGCCAATTGCATGTTTTCCCTTCAGCATTTTTCGTGCCTTTTTACACATTTCGTACAAGTCATCTAACGGAATGACTTCTTCGTGAGCAGCAATTTGGAAAACACTATCAGCAGAAGTGTAAACAATCGGTCTTCCTGTTTCAACGTGTTTCTTTCCTAATTCTTGAATTATTTGGGTTCCAGATGCCGGAAGACCGTTCCCAAGCGTTTCCATTCCAATTGTTTTTTCGAATTTTTCCATTATTTGACGTGGAATTCCTTCGGTATAAACAGGATAAGGGTTCTTCAATAATACTCCTGTCATCTCAAAGTGTCCACCCACGGTGTCTTTCCCGGGATTTTTTGAAGCGCATTTGCCATATGCACCAAGTGGTTTTTTAACGGGAGGAACACCAGGGATTTCATCAAGGATTCCCAAGCCCATCTTCTCAAAATTTTTAAGCTTGATGTCCCCATCCATGTACTCTGCTACGTGTTTGATGGTATTGCTCTCAACGCCATCTCCGTCATATTTTGGTGAATCAGGGAGTGCTCCAATACCACACCCGTCAAGGATGATTAATACGATAGTCATTAAGGAATCACTCGTCCAATCAAACACGAATCTTGATCATTTTTCCATTTAACGTCTAAAACAAGCAAGTTATTACGTTTTTTCATGGTAGGTTGTATAAATATTTTCAGTTTGGAAATTTAAATTTTGATGATCCATTTCTCCAAGTCAAGCATGTCGAAAACGAAACAACCTACTTGAAGTACATAAAAAATTTGAACGTGATCGACTAGCGTGGACCATTATTTTCTGAATCAAAATTTGTTTTCATCATTTCTTTTCGTGAACATCAAAAAAACTACCGCGTCTATTTGAGATCTCTTAAATTTTCTTCTTAACATTTAGTTGATTTATTTAATTCGTAACATGCAAGAATTATAAATTGATTTTGATGATTAGAATAAAGCATACAAAACCAATTTCAAAAGGAATTTGAAATGGCGAAAAAGACAGGCAAGCAATTGATAACAAAGGGATATAAATATATTGCCGCAAGAGATACAGAAAAGGCGATTCGCACATTTGTAAAGTTAATCAAGGGATCAAGTAACCAGAAATTGAAGATGTTTGGATTTCTGGGATTAGGCGATGTCCTTAGGGTGATTCACGAAATAGAACGCGCTGAAAAAATGTATGAAAAAGCCATGATTTTGGCGGAGATTCAAGAGAACACGAAAATGATTCAGCATCTTGACGAACGAATCGAAACCGGGTACATCTTCAAAAAAGATCCAAATTTAAATCCCGTTCAAATTGAGTTTTTCATGAGGTCAATCATTAAACTATTATCGACCTTGGGCAAGGATGATTGGTTTTAAAAAATAAAGGCGCATTAAAGTGACATTCAAGAACGTGATAATGCTTAAACCGCAAGGAGCAGCGGGATTAGGTATAATTGTTGGTGCACTCATCCCGCATGCGTGTGAATATTTGGCAGGAGCAATTGAAAAACAAGTCGATAAAGTAGAAGTTATCGACCGCGATTATGATCATTTTTCGGATAAATGGTATCTAAAATTTCTTAAGAAATTCAAACCCGATGTTATTGGAATTTCCATAGAAGCCACGGAACATAATGATGGTCTTCGCTTGGCCCGATTATCTAAAAAATTCAATTCCGACATAAAAATAATCGTTGGGGGCTTTCAACCAACTGCCATTCCTGAGGAATTTTTAAGGCAAAAAAGCGTGGATATCGTCGTTCGAGGTGAAGGGGAAGAAACATTACGCGAGCTCATATCAAAAGAAAGTGCAAAAAATGTTCTTGGTTCTTCCTTTAAGGAAGATGGACAATTCATTCATAATCCCGATCGTCCACTCATTGAAAATCTCGATGTCTTGCCTTTTCCCGCACGACATTTAAGAAGATACGATTATCATTTTTCATGGGCATTAAAAAAAGCCGCGGATCAAGTTTCATGGAGCCGAGGTTGTTGGGGAAAGTGCACGTTTTGCAATGAGCCTCGAATGAGCCGAAGCAGAATACGTCACAGATCTCCAGAAAACATCATTAAAGAATTGCAATCCATCACTGCACTACACGAGTATAAACCCATCCACATACTAATTTCAGACCCAAATATAATGGGGAGAACTGAAGAAGACGCAAGATGGATAGAACGTCTTTCAGATTTAATCATTGACTTTCAAAAGGACAAGCGCGTTGACATTTCATTTAATGCTATGGTACGCTGTGATGCCGTGGCACGACATCCCGAAATAATGAAAAAGATGATTCAAGCGAATATTGCAAGATTTTGCATGGGAATTGAGTCAAATGATCCCGAAGACTTCAAAAAAACATTAAAAGGTTCGCTTAGTCATGATATCCAATATAAAGCCATACACACGATTCGACAATACGGTGGACAAGCAGGAGGAACCTTTGTCATTGGCTTACCTTGGCATAAAAAGGAAGAAATGATCAAGCTACCCTTATATGCAAAAGAACTCGAATTGATGTATTCGGCATACGGGATTGCCACGCCGTTTCCCGGGTCTGATTTCTACGATGAAATGAAGCAAAAAGGCTTGATATACGAAAAAAATTGGAGCTATTACGACGAAATGCACGGAACGTTCAAGATTGACGGAATAAAAAAGGGGGAAATGGAAGTCCTGAATGCCATTTGCTTGGGACGGTTCTACACGCCCGACACGCTCTTGGATCAAATGAAAATAGAGCGAATTCGAATTGGCAAGGATAAGATCCATATTTTAGATTTCGTCAGTAGTCGAACTAATGGCATGTTTTTTATGGCTCATGGAGGATTGGGATTACGGAAGCGTGAATTCTTGCGGGACTCCAAGTATTTCTTCCAAGCACAGGCTCTTGATGGAGAGATGATACGAAAACGCACTAGCATTTCAATAAAAAAAGGCGGATTGAAAGCAAGTGAGATTCTCGAGATGCGTAACCTGCTCAGAGCAATGGGAAATCAGAAGGTTCAGATTACAATAACAAATTTTGGACGTCCCCTAACCAGCTACATATTGAAGTCAAATAATTATGAAATGGAATACATTGAAACGGTTCTGGGAATGTTAAAAGACTCAATAACAGCCCAATTTTTCATTGACATTAACGATTTAACCATAAACACGCTTGAGGGAATTCTCCTGTTCTTTTATCGGGTTCTCTTGAAACCGTTCTATCATTTTGAAAAAGGCATTATTTCAACGATTAAAAGATGGGCTTACCAAGGGCGCATGATCATTGCCACGGCTCTCTTGGGGATTGAATTCCTTAAAAGAAAATGTCTTGGACCTTTTAGAAAATAATTCGATTATTTTTAAAATATTAAATGAAGAATAAGGTCCCGCTAAAGCAGTAAGTGACTAATGTGGTTAAGAAACCGATGATCGTTCCCGATATTAATTGAGGGATAGTGTGTCCTTTCACTTTCCACCTAGACCATGCTACAAGCGGCAAGAATAAAAATTCTAAGGCATATAATGGAGACAACCAAAGCATCGTCAAGAAGATGGAAGTAATTGCACAAGTTGCTCCTGACATGTGCATTGATGTTCGGTATTTAAAGAGCAAGGTGACGACTGCATCAATTAAATAAACAATGATATAGGTAAAAACGTACAGCTTTAATGCAGATAGACGGAGATGCATTGACCATTCAAATAAGACATAAAGAAAGAAAAGCCCAACAAGTCCTCCAATACCAGAAATAAATAGAAGCCCCCGATCTTCAGCTTCGATTCGATAATTTTTTATTTTTCCTTTCCGCTTGATCATCCAACCCGTGATTGAGGCAACAGAAATAAAAGCAACGAAGGGCACGATGTCCAACAAAGCAATGATTAGCCAATTTAAGACAAGTCGGTCGAAAGTCATGCAAGCAAGAATTTGAAATGCCACTGCGGAAATTATGGTGAGAATGAAGGCAAGTTTTTCCGCCCGTGTGAATTCTTCACGTGGTTTTTCCATATAAGTATAAGAAAAAATTATTTTTTTAAGGATTCTCAAAGGGGAAGAATTTATTTTGACCATTGAAATCTGGCTTGTTTTCGTTCATTTATGAACCGATCAATTGACAATGCAGCGCGACATCCTTCACCCGTGGCTAAAACGACTTGGCGGAATAGCCGACAATTCACATCTCCAATCGCATAGACTCCTTTGACAGACGTGGACATATCATCTCTATTTACCTTGATGCATCCGTTATCCGAAATTTCTACTGCTTCATACAAGAAATCCACTATGGGTTGGTTACCGTGTAAGAACATAAATGCACCCGAAACATTAAGATCACGTTTTTCTCCTGCAGAATTAACAATTTTTATTCCTTCCATTGTGAAGTCGCCCAATGCTTCAATCATTCTACTATCAAGGCTCAATTCTACATTCGGATGTTCCTTAATGATCTTTTCTTCCTCAGGAGTTAGCGATTTTGCAGAAGTCACGAGATAGACTTTTCTCGCAAATCTCGTGACAACATCTAATTCTTCGAGTATTTCCTTTAAATTTCCAACCATCGCCACGTCTTTTTCCTTATAGAAGAAAGCATCACACGTAGCACAATAACTGATTCCTTTTCCAATTAAACTTTCTTCGCCTTTAAGAGAAGCCTTCCGACCCATGGATCCCGTAGCAATAATGACCGTTTTGCCAGAATAAGTATTGTCGGGGGTATAGACTTCTTTTATATCTTTTGAAAAATCTACTCCCATGACTTGTTCATGCACGAATTTTGCACCAAATCCTTGTGCCTGTTCTCGCATTATATTGAGCAATTCCAAGCCGGAGATGGGACCTGGAACGCCAGGATAATTCTCTATTCGGCTTGTTAGTCCCAAAGCACCTGCATTTGGATTCTTATCGATAACAATCGTTTTTAATTTAAATCTAGCCGTATATAGTGCAGCACTACAACCAGCAGGGCCTCCACCTATGATAATCACGTCAAAAATGTTCTGGTCATCTTTGTCCTTTCTAACTTCACTACACACCACGAATCACCATTTAGTCGCCATTCGCAATTTGTTCAAAATCTTTATTTAAAAATATTTAACCAATCAAAATTATATTAGAAATGAGTTTAAATAACATTGAAAAATCATTTAGAAAATTGCTCGATTAATAAAATATGGAAAATCGTTATGAGTGATTAGCATTCACAAATTCTGGCGAGGAGTCCAATGGAGAAAAAAATAAATCCTGAAGACACGACTGATCTGTTCAAAATGATTGAAATCGTTGATAAAAAAAAGCCACAACCACTTGAAGAAATTGTATTGAAATTAAGAAAGGAAAATAAGGAATTAACGACGGAACTTCAAGAAAAAGCTAAAAGGCTAAAGGAATACAAGGCAGAACTGAAGGAATTGGAAAAAACAAATAAGAAGCAGTTAGAAACAATATACGATTTAATACGATTTGTTGATGAGCTCAAAAAGGAACGAGAAACGTTACTTGGAGAACAGTGCAAGGAAGAGATAAAGGAGGAACAAAAAAAGAGCGTTATTAGTCAAAAGATTGAAAGAAGTGATGATCCCGAGGCTGTAATGAGGTTGCTTGATAAAATAGATGAACAATCTCGAGAGATTCCTTCTGTAGAAAACATATCAGGAAAACTGGGTAATCAAATTTTCGAACTCAAGAAAAAATTGAAGAAGGTTGAAACTGAAAAAGAAAAAACTGAACAGGCTTTAAATGAATACATCAAGAAATTACAAGAAGATATCGAAAAATTAGAGGTCGATAGAACGAAGTTAGTCGATAACTTCAACGATCAAATTAAAACGATGCAGCAAGAAGTCAAGGAGTTAGAAGAAACTAGAACCAAACACGAAAATTATTTGAAAACATACGAAGAACAACTCAAAAATAACGAAATTGAGATAAAAGACTTGAAAAAGCAATTGAAAGAAGCCACGAAAAAATGAGCCGTTTATTACGGATTTAATCATTTTTATATAAATAAAACTTGGTGAGAGATGTTGAGCGAAACAGAACCTGATGTTGTCTTAAAATTATCACTGGTTGGAGATTTTGCGGTCGGAAAGACCAGTTTCATAAATAGAGTTTTGGATGATACTTTCGTTAGCAATTACAACCCAACAATCGGTGCCACGATATCCGATCGCATGATTAGATTTAAGGATAAATTAATCAAGTTACTATTATGGGATAGCACGGGGCAAGTTGCCTTTCGCACGCTCACGAAGAATTTTCTTAAAGATACTGACTTAGCCATTTTATTATATGACGTCACGAGAAGGGATACGTTTGAAAGTTCTCAATACTGGCACGATGCCATTACAGACGAAATACAAGCGAAAATTCCCTGTATTTTAGTTGGGAACAAAATTGACTTGGAGAATGAGAGAAAAGTCAGTTCCGAAGAGGGAAAGGCACTTGCAGAAAAATTAGACATTCCTTGGATGGAAATTTCGGTAAAAGATAATATAAATCTAATTAAGACTTTGATCGTTCTTTTCTCGGAATATGAAAAGATGCAATAAATTCTTTTCAATCATTAATGGGATGTAAAGATCTTTTTAGAAAAATAAGATAAGAATTAAAGAAAAAAATTGAAATCATGCTGCAGATTTTTGTTTTTCAAGCTCTTCCTGCTCGATTTTCTTGAAGAAGTTGACGACTTCATCAGGATCTCCGACAATTCGTAGCTTACCGTCTTTCATGAGAGCCGCCCGATCACATACTGCAAGAATGAAATCAATGTCGTGAGAAATTATCAAGTATGACTGTTGCAAGTTATCGCGAGCCGCCTTGATGGATTTGACGATTGTCATGCGAGTTAATGGATCTGCGGTTCCCGTAGGTTCATCCAAGACGACGATCTTGGGTTCTTGAATTAGCACTCGTGCGATTGCTACTCTGTGGCGCTCGCCTTCACTCACATTATCGGGATATTTATAGATCAGTGAATCCATTTCCTTATTGGTGAAATTCACTGCTCGCAATGCATCGTATGCCTTCTTGGTCTTATACTCATCAGCCATGGGTTGTTCAATAGCACCCGTGAGGTTCTCCAAGATCGTCAGATGTGGATAGAGGCAATATTCTTGATGGAGCATTCCCATGTATTTTGTTGCCCTGCCTCTTTCTTCGGGACCATCAACGGACATGTCAACCCATTCATCACCGATCTTGACGATTATTTTACCATAGGATATTTTCTTCTCACCCATCATCATGCTGACGAGAGAAGTCTTTCCGGATCCCGATACGCCAACAAGTCCGAAGATTTCACCTTCATTAATATGAAATGTTATGTGATTTACGGCTTTCACAATGCCGCGATCATGCGTGTAATAAGTTTTCTGGACATCTTCGACCTTGATTAATTCCTTATCAAGCTTCCGTCGTTCAATGATGACTTCTCCCATTCGATCCATGAAGTCTTTGGCACATTTTGCAGGGTCCCCTTTGGAAACGATTTCACCATCTTCGAGGAGAATGGCTTCTTCTGAAAGTTCTACGACAGCTTCGGGCCAATGGGATGTGACCAAGAGGGTTAACCCTTCATCTTTCACGGCTTGTTTCATGACATCATGAACAGCTACTGCTGTCAAAGGATCAAGAGTTCCAGAAGGTTCATCTGCAATGAAGAGAAGAGGATCTCGTGCGAGACACATTGCAAACACGGCGCGCTGTTTTTCGCCACCGCTTAGATCACGTGCTAAATGGCTTTCACGATGCCCTAGCCGAACCATGTCGATGAGGTTTGCTGCTTTATTTTCAAGTTCCTTTTCGGGAAAATTGATTTTTTTCAGCACGTTTTTAAGATTTTCAAGGACTGAAATTTCACCGTAGATGCCAAACGTCCGCTGGAACATGATGGAAATTCTATTGTAAAGAGCGTAAGCCAGAGGTGTAGATTTTTCACGTTCTTCCCAATAATCAACTTCTTTCGCCACGAGATTAGTGGCACAACGTGGACATTCCTGTCCTACCTTGCTTGGATAATCAACATGCCAACAATTCTCACATACAGCTATATTGTAGATGATTTTTCCTCGAGTAGGCTTGTAGTCCTTTGTGCCGCGAATCGCATTCATCAAGACGCTCTTACCTGAGCCCGATTTACCAAGAATGCCAAAACTTTTTCCTTCCATTATTGAGAACGAAATATCTTTGATTGATGGTTCTCCACGAACAAATTCCTTTGTAACATTATCTACAATTAGAAAAGGTTTTTTCTCTACCATATCAAGACCTCCTTATGGGAATCCCACAGGCCAAAATTTCGGTCTGTCCTCCTTTGTTTTCGAGATCTCCTTACCCTGAGCAACTTCAAGAATATCACCTTCATCAAGCAAGGCGATCATATTCCCATAGATTTCTGCTCGCCCTAAAAAGGCAGATAGCGTGAAATCTTGTGTTCCTAAAAGGAATTTTGCCAAATCGTAATAGTCAAATCGAAAGATCAAATGCGGTTCTACATCAGGAATTTCTGGCGTTACAGAGGTGGGACTTATCATGAAGCTCAGTCTCTCGATTGTTTTCTTTTTAGGATGAACTATCTCAAGAAGAATGAGACGATGTGGTATCATGCTAGCAATTTTAACGGCATCAGGCGTGATGATGGCCTGATCAAGCATGTAATCCATGAAGAGCATGAGTCCAGCAGGTTCCGTATCAGACTTTTGTCTGATCCAAGAAATGTCATGCCACCATTTATCCTTGAATTCGTCTTCGTACCATGCTTTCTCTTCACTCATTCTTTGACCTCCTCTGCACCTTTTATTAAAGATTCTTTTGGATTCTTAAAATTAAACGTGAGACTTGGATCGGCAAATGCGGCTTTTACGAATGGAGATATGACCCATGGATCTCCACGCCCCAATGCAGCACAATAAGCAAGGCTAACCTTGGCGGGTGCATATCCAAATGTTTTTGCATTATAAGGGTTGCGTAGACCCTGTAATTCCGCTAAACCACCTTCTTCGAGTCGTAATGAGCATGAAGCTGCCATGTCAATATGAGCTGGCATGTCAAATCCACTAGTTCCAGTTCTAAGCCACCCTTCACGAATGAGAATCCCGCGAGTATATGCAAGACCCCAATCTCCTACTTTTGAGCTTCCGGTAAGAAGAGCTGCAACATTTCCACCGAGACATGACAACATGAATGTCAGTTGATTCCCTGAGAAATATTCTGTCACGGTATTATACTTTTCAATTCGTTCCATCGCCGTAATGACGACGTTCTCGATGACCCATCGAATGGATTTCCACATGCTCGGAACTAGATGCTTTTGCTTTGATAGAATTCGCGTGAAGAACTTGTGAATGATTTCGTTGTACATTGCCATGAATTCTTCATACGCATCGCCGATGATCAAGCTCATTAGAAATTGGGTGCCAAATCCGATACTGCCCAGTTTTTCTTGATCTAGCCAGAATTGCTCCGTCAAAACAGGAACGATAACGCCGAGACAACCAATTGTATTTTCGAGGTATTTCTGTGAGAGTTCTTGGTCTTGAGCTATTTCAAGGAATGGTTTTGCAGGAAGCTCAGCATCACCTTGGCAAATATCTGCAAAAATACCATATGGAATGTTACCGATCTGGTTTGTTTCACCTGCAAGCAATATTCGCTCTTGTTTTTTTACGGTGTTTGCTAATTCTGCTAAAGTGCTCGTTGTAGACATGCGATAAGTTGATTGAAGAGCAAGACAAGCCTGCATTCCTGACCAGATGGGAGCAATACCTCGAAGAATAGAAGGTGTTCTTGCCACGACATAAATGTTATCTCCCAGAGCTTCTTTGATTTTTATGGCCCTGCTTTCATGAAAGTTCTTATCAATATCTATTATGAATCTTGGATCTACCATTTCCTTTACTTCATCGGCACCGGTTAGAACCTTTACGTAACCATCTTTTGTCAATCTTGGATTAATTTCGTCCAACTTATCAAGTAGGGAAGCTCCCCCTCCAATATTATGAGAGTAAGTCCGGAGAAATTCATTAACGGTAGTTGGAGTGACTTCTTTGTTTGCACGTATTTGTACGACGTGATGAGGAATGTCCAAGTTGTAGATGGATGTTCGAAGAACATCATTGTAAAGATCCATTAAGGCTTTATTATTGATAATATTGAGTTGGTCTGGTTCAATCTCAGCACCAGTTCCTGAGATAATTCCACGAACCATCTGGTCTTGACCGATAGGAGATCCAACTGCTCGATTATATCCCGGGATTTTCCGTTCAATGGCGATTTGAATTCCTGCTTCTTGGAATTTATTCTTAAGATAACTCTGATGAAAACCCTTCCGCATGTACATTGAGAAATCGGATTCTTCCGTTGGTTCCATGAATTCGTACATTTGTTCAAATGTCTGCCACATTTTGGTTTCCTTTTCTAATGGCAAGAAATCACGGAGTTTAGCCACGGCGGCTCGAAGATATTGACTAGCCTTTGCAGTTTCCTCCATCTTAAGGACATCTGCGGGTAATTTTCCTTTTTTTAATGGTCCTGCCATGATTTTTCACCTACTGATCGTTCACTAAATCGGGCTTGAATCCTCCAAGTATTCGTAAATAAGAAATTCTTTCAAATAAGATAAATAATTCTGAACGATTTTTGTATATGTTATAATCTCCTCGATACATCACGTTTACTGCAGCCAAATCTTGCTTGTCCATGCCAAAACCCAAAGAAATGGGTTTGTCTAATGTTTTTGCATCCATGTCTCTAGTATAAAAAATATAGCCCGAGTCAAAATCAAGCTTTGAACGACGCCGCGGGTCAAATACAACTTCAACTTCATCGAGGCGGTGGGCATATCCTTTAGGATCAATGGAGCGCAGGGTATTACGAACCGTATCAAACACCTCGGTTTCTATTAAGGGTTTGACAGCCGCTTCTACATCACGTTCTCTCATTTCAAGAAGAGTCGTATCTGCATTTTCAACTACATCAACACCACGGAACCGATTAAAGTACATCCTCTGTCGGAGCACGGGACCAAGCGGAGCCTTCAATGAATCGGTAAAACTCGCAAATTTCATTCGATCTCCTTCTTCAGCTCCTGGTGTTGGCACGACCAGCTCTTTTATGGGGTCATATTTTTCCATTAGTTCCATGAGTGGTGGATGGATTGAAGAATAAAGACCCCCTGCAAAACGATGACCTAGTAAAGTAACAACATTATCATCTGGAACGTTTCTAATCTTGACTAAACGCTTCTCGGGATCCATGATCTTCCTTCTACGGGCAGAACTTCCATCACTTCCCGGGTAAAATTGACGCGCTGCCTTTTCTTTTGCCTCTACTAATTTTCTACGGTCTGACATTGGCATTTTTCTTCACCTCAGAGTTTAACCTCCTTAGCCGCCTCGGCGACTTTCTTCATTGGTTCTTTAAACAATGGTTCAACTTCTCGAAGACGGAAGAAGACAGAGGACGTGTTGGTGGGCTTTTTATAAGTCGTTCCCGAGTCTAATGAAATGGCGGCTGCGATACAAGGAGCCATAAATGCAGAGTGGCGAAGGAATTCGCTATCCATTGAATAACTCCCGATATCTCCTTCATCGCCTAAAAGAGAGTGTGTATATAATGCTAGACCTAATCCTGCACCCTGCACTCTTCCAGCATCAGGATCAGGTAACCCTCCTGCTTCAATGGAGAGTAGATCACTGAATCCTGAAAAAACAGAAGTAACAGACTGAGCAGCCCGACTTGCCCCTGTATTTACAATTGTAGCCGCTAAAAGTCCAGCACAAGAATAAGCATTCCATTTTGCATAATCCTTTGTCTTGTACAGTCTAAAGCCCGAGAATAACTTGCTCGGATATGCTCGTCCATGTCGAACGATGACCTTATCTTCAAATCCAAAACGAAGTAAATTTCCAATGACGTCTCCAACGGTTCCATCTTTTGACTCCGAAATAAGATCGTATAACAAGTTATCACCATTAAAACCCTGATAAGCCAACCCGAGCAGGTAATACCGTTCAAACCAACCAATGGCATTACCTAATTCGAATTGTGCTGCATGTTCTAAAATGCTCGTAAGAGCAATGGCATCAAAAGTTCGCTTATCGGTAAGGGCACAAATATGATTGAATAATGTTGACTTTAAATCAAGACCCATGCTCGCAATTAAGTGAGGAGGTTTCAAAAGTGTATAGACCGCCCATTCTGAGGAATTATCTAAAGGATACTTACCGAATACGGCGTTCTTAAGAATCCCGCAACCATCAGGATCTGAAATTGGTGTTATGTTAAATACTTCGCTAATTGCCTGCATGAGAGCCACGCCGGGCACGCTGGAGACAACGGTCCTAGAACCTGCCTTATTCAACCGATTAGTTGGAATCTGAACGATCATTACATCGTTGCCCGGCAAGAAACTTACTGATGAATCGTCATTTTCAGTCAATTGGATTTTTTTCTTCACCTTTTCGCCTATGACCTGAGCCTGTTCCACGATCTCCCAATCACGTGCATGCCACGGCATGAATACGTCCTTCTCTTGCGCAACCGAATGACCAACATTACCTGTTCTTAACGTTTCTTCTAATCGCTTTAAGTCAATGAAAGTAGTTCGCTTAAAATAATCAATAATTTTTATCATGTAAGGGTTAAGCAGGGGATTTAATGATTCTATGGAAACGTCCTCAGTAATGCATTTCCCCATATCGTCATAAATGTCAATTTTATCTTCGTATTTCATTTTACTTCTCACTCCTTAATGCCCTTTAAGTACTCATCTCCGCATTTTGGACACTCGTATTCCATCACTGCCATGTCAGGAGGACCCCTCCAAAAACAGGAAGGACATTCTATATCATTCGCTTTCTTTTTCATTCGCCAAAGAGGTGAATGCCCGACAGCACACGATGGACATACAGGGACTTTCGTGAATTCGGCTTCATCGCCTTTGAACCCGCATTTAGTACACTCATATTGCAATTTTCTTCACCAATGGATCAGATTTTGATTACACCAACTATTTATAAATTTCAGATATAATTATCGATCTTAAATTTGTTTCACAGATGTTTCCATAATACATTTTGAGCTTTAAAAAATGATAATGTTAGAACATAGTCAGAATATGACGGTGTTATGATGGCTTTGAAAAAAAGGAGATCGGTGAATAAAGGAAACTAGAAAATATGAGTGATAAAAAAGAAGGATTGAAAGAATTTTAAAAAGATTTTACTTCGAATTCGCAACGGTTTGCTCCTTGCCGATATTCCGCACCCTTTCCGAAGATTAGGCTCGGATTCATTTTCCGAACAATGCTTTCTACCGCAGCATTTCCAAATTTATGACACAATGGAGGAAGGCGTCTCTCTTTTAGTGTTTTCCATAGAGGACAGTCCTTGACGACGATGACGGATTTCTTTTCCTCATCTTT
>JALGVI010000148.1 GCA_029838215.1 Candidatus Helarchaeota archaeon
CTCAAGCCCGTGAAAGCCGACCGCAACCTCCTGCACTGTTCTAAATGCGGGAAAGATGTCAACAGGCACGAGAACGCCGCAAGGAACATCGCAAGGCGCGGGCAGGACGCATGGTACGAATTCGCCGCCGCCATTGGTGCTTCCACCTGACGAAAAACATTAATATAAATAAAATCATCATCATGTCGCACCCCCAAGGTGCGCGTTTCCGTCTTCAGATGGGACGGAACTCCCTTGGACGAGGACGTGTCTCCCGGCATGTCCATTAATGTCCAAGTTTATACCATCTGTAGGTAAAAAAACAATTTCATAGAAATAAAAAAAAAGGATTTTATTTGGAAAGAACCTCTTGGGCAATTTTCAAGACTTCTTCAATGCTAAGTCCCATGCGCCTCATTGTTTCTTGGTACGTGTCCGTGAATTTCTCGAATTCTTCCTTGCCGCGGCGGATTTGTTCATCTTTCACGCGGAGCACGATTTGAATTAGTTGTTCCTTCGTGGGATGGATGTCATTTTTCTCGAGTGCATCCTGAAGGACAACAGCCGTTCCGGAGAATTTACCATAGATGAACTCGGATTCACGCCCGAGCCATGCATGAGGGTACGGTTCATAAATTAGAGGATGGACTAAAACTCCGTGAGCGTGAATTCCTGATTCATGACGGAATGCATTCATCCCGCAGACGGGTTTACTGACGTGAATTGGAATTCCAGAATATTTAGAGACAATCTTGCAGAGGTCCATGAGCTTTTCGTACTTGATTCCGGGGATGTTGATTCCATAGAGTCCACGAAGTGCGATGATCACTTCTTCAATCGGGGTGTTTCCGCAGCGTTCTCCAATTCCTAAAACAGTCCCGTTGACGCCGTTTGCACCGGCTTCTATTCCCGCAAGAGTGTTGGCAGTAGCCATTCCGAAATCATTGTGAAAATGCATGAGCAATGGTAGCGTCGGCAATTCTTTTCGAATTTCCTTTACCAGCCATCGTGCTGCACAGGGCGTGAGGCTCCCCGTGGTATCTGAAATACCGCTTCCAAGGAACTTGCTTCCTGCTCGCTCCATGACCAATTTCATGAACTTGATATAATAATCGAGGTGAGCACGTGAATCGTCTTCACGACCAAAGCCGACTGTCAGACCGTGATCAACCGCATAGTCAACGTGTTCTAAATACATCTCGATGTTTTGTTCTGGTGTAAGTCCTAAGTCGTGTCGAATCTTGTATTCAGAGGTGGAGGTGAAAAGGTTCAGGAATTGAGCATCGCATTTCATTGCTGCATCAATGTCGCTTTTCTTTGCTCGTGCCATCACGTAAATCGCAGGAATCGCCTTGTTCTCAATGATGAGCTTGCAGGCCTTCATTTCATCGTCTGAAACCGCAGGATAGCCAACTTCTGCAGAAAAGATCCCCACTTCTTTCAGTTTTTGGACGATTTCAAGTTTCTGTTCGGGAGTAAAGAAAACGCCCGGCATCTGTTCGCCGTCTCTACAAGTCGTATCTGAAACCAAAACAGGCTGAGGTATATCGATCTTGTCAGCACACTTCTCGATGGTATAGTTATGGAGCATGCCCGATTCCCAAGCTTCTCTGTATTCTGGAGGTTGTCGTTTCAAAAATTTTCTCCAAGATAATTTTGCCATTAAAGGAATCTCCTTCATTCTTTTAATGAATTGATTAGCATAATATACGGCATCGCGGTATAAAACTTGGATATCTATAATTATAGAAAATTTCAAGACCGAGCAAGTGGATGGATTTTGTAATCCCGAATTGCTCTGAAACAGGATATTTTATCACCATTAAATACCATTTAAATAGCCGATTTTTTTCATTCTTTTAAACTACCTAAATTTTTCTCACGCGCTTCTTAGAATTTAAGTGAGATCTAGAATTAAGATGATATCAGATGGTGGTTTGGCATGACAGAGTTGGAATTGGTTGATAAAATAAAATCGACCTTGATTCAAATATTTGGCGAAGAAAATGTTTCTTCAGATCCCTTCATTCTAGTATCTTATTCAGAAGACGCAAGTCCATTCGAAGGTAATAATCCTGCACTTGTCGTGCGTCCCGATAATACGGAACAAATCGTGCGGCTCGTAAAACTTGCTTCTGAAAATGAAATTCCGTTGGTTCCCGTGGGTGGACGGAGCTCCATAAATGGCTCGACCATTCCAAGAGTCGACAACGCCATCATGATTGACATGACAAGGATGACAAGAATTTTAGAATTGAATGAAGACATACAAACAGTAACGGTTCAGTCAGGTATTACTTGGTCAAGGCTCATTCACGCGTTAAAAGAGAAAGGGTATAAATTGGGTTTTAGAGGACCGTACGGGGGCAATGCAGGCACGGTAGGGGGATCGTTAAGTGCCAATAGCATTGGCTGCGGAGCATCGGCTCACGGTGGCGCCTGTGATAACGTGGTGGGAATTGAAGTCGTATTGAGTAATGGTGAAGTAATCAAGACGGGAAGTAATTGGAAAAATTCGTCACCAAAAATGAAGCAGAACTTTGCAAGGTATTGCACTTTTAACGATTTAACGGGATTATTTTTGGGCGATCACGGGACGCTGGGAATCAAGTCCGCCGTCACGTTGAAAGTTTTTCCCTTACCAAAAGCAATCATATATGCAGATTTTGGATTTTCAAACATCGACCAGGCAACAAGAGCATTTCAGGAAATTCAACGACTGCACTTGGTGGAAGAAACGGTAATGCTCGGAGATACAAACTCAATAGAATTGTTGGCTTCATCATACTTGACAACGTTCAAGAAATTGGAGTGCATTCTTGCAGTCATCATCGAAGAAGTAGATGAACGAATAGCAAAAGTAAAGAAAGAACACTGCGAGAAGATAGCACGAAAGCACGGAGGAAAATCCATCGGCACGTTCCTGTCAAAGGCTCATTGGTTGAACATGTTTAACTTGGTTCAATCAATCATTGTTTGAAGAGGGTTTTTGGTACAACACCTGCCACATTCGCCCCATCTCAACGCTTCCATCCCTGATTGATAAATTTCACGAATTGGCAAGCAAACATGAATTAAAACAAAATGATTTCAATTGGATAATTTCGGCTTTGGGAGTGAACCATTGCTTCACTTCAGGTTGGATCACCATTTTCATGAAAAATTTCATGAAAAATAAAGAAAAAATAGACATTTTGAATAAAGTTTGGGAGGATCTCAAGGAAGCAGAAATGGAGCTCGGCGGAGTTCCATATTGGACGGGCAAGCTTTGGGAACCCCAAGCACTCAAGCGCGTGAATCCTGCTTTCATTGACTTAATGTCCAGGGTAAAAAAGACACTTGACCCTCAGAACATCATTCACCCTAAATCTGCGGAAAATGTGGAGATTGTGCGAGTGCAGGAACACAAATCACCACGGCTAAAAGACACGTGGACAATCCGTGTCCTGTAAAAACGGTTTTAGGGTTCGAAGCATATGATGCAAGAGGGCGAATTTTGGTTTTAAAAAATCTGTTGAATAATAAGTTGAAAATTGATGGCTCCATCGTGAAATGGGCTTATAGCTGCACGGGATGTGCAAGCTGTTCGGAAACCTGTCTCGCAATCGAAGGCGGAATAAACACGCCGCTATTGATGGAATCCCTGCGAATTGATCTCGTCAGGCAAGGAAAAGTCCTCGAGAAACACGAAAAAATTCTTCTCAGCATTAAAGAAAATGCGAACCCCTATGAAGAACCTGTAGAAAGCAGGTTCGATTTCCTGAAGGAGAAAAAGATCGCTCGAGATTCGGACACGGTTCTTTATATCGGTTGCACGTTGGCATATAGGCAGCCAGACATTGCCCTCGCATCCATCCAACTGCTCGAGAATCTGGGAGTAGAATTTTCATTACTGCAGGATGAAATGTGTTGCGGGTCAATATTAAAACGATATGGACGTGAAAAAGAGTTTAAGGCCCTTGCTGAATCGAATATCAAGAAACTAATGGATAAAAAAGTCAAGAAAGTCATCTTTCCCTGTGCAGGATGTTATAGAACTTATAAAAAAGACTATGCAGAATTAAATAACACTACAATTCAATTTTATCACCTGACGGAATTTTTGGATCAATACTTGAAAGATAATTCTCACGGATTTAAAATGCCGAAACATGTAAAAATAACGTTTCACGATCCCTGAGCCATTGTTGCGGTGCAGGCGGAGGCGTCAAATCCTCGGAACCGGACTTGGCTGTCAAGATGGCAAAAAATCGACTCCAAGAAGCCAATGAAAAATCCATCGAAATGCTCGTTTCAGCGTGCCCGTTTTGCGAGAAAAATCTTAAAGATGGGCTGGATGAAGAATTTGACGGTCTTCGAGTTCTCGACATTTCAGAGCTGTTATTGCTTTCTTTCAAGAAAGACATGTCGAGCCAAATCATCGTCCAAGAGGATTCCATAAAATCAGAAATCGGACAAAAATACATCAAATTCCTCAGTAAATATCCGGAGATCTTTGCAGACCTGACACCATCATCAATCATGGACTTCGCCATTTATAAATCAATTGAAGACCTGGAAGAAGAAGCACCCCCGGTATTTAACTTCAACGTTTTGAGAACGAATGACGGAATCGAGATTAAGACAGGCGGTGCCGACGAACCCGACTTGGAGCTTGCACTCTCCATTACGGCAGTTGAAAAACTGATTCAAAATAAGACAAAAAATGAATATGTCGAACAGTTTGGATTATTCTATAACGAACCCGATGAAGATGAGGGTTGGATCGATTTCATTTTACATAAACGGACCAAAACCCTTATAAAAATGGGATATGGAAAATTTGCTGAAGAAGCAGGAATACTGGAAGATGAAGATTCTGCCTAAAGGTGAAACCAAAAATGTCAAAAACAGAAGAACTTGAAATTAAAAATAAATACACCGGAGAGGTCATTAGAACCATCCCGGCTGACACCAAAGAAACCCTAAATGCAAAATTAAAAAAAATATACAGAAATAAAGACTCCTTAAAAGAATTGGATTTCTTTGAACGCGCTAAATTGCTCGGAAAAGTAGCCACCAAATTGCGGTTCAAAAAGAAAATGTTAAAAGAATTGATCGTCGCAGAAGGGGGCTTACCCTGGAAATATAGCGAATGGGAATTGTCCATAGTCACCAACGGATTTAAGTTCTGTGAATGGTATTGGCAATTTTTAGAAGACGTTCCGCTTACCAACATCGAAGGTGAGCAATTTGCACGCATTCAACATTTACCCGCAGGTTTGACGACTTGTATTGCACCTCGAAACACGCCCATAAGTCTACCATTATACGCAATGGGTGCCAATTACCTGGTTGGAAATCCAGCACTCGTAAAACCATCGACCGCATGCCCGCTAACCATGATAGAAGCATTCAAATTGATGGAAGACATGAAACTCCCGTGCCTTGAAGCATTTGACCTTGCCATCGCACCCGGACAATGGGCGGTAGACGAATTCCTGAAAAGCAGGTTGATAAAAACAATTCTCTGCGTGAGTGCCTCTCACACGGCAAAGGACATACTGGTTCGCTACGCAAAAGTCCTGAAAAAATCAATCGACAACTCAATGGGCGTGAGCATGTTCAACATGCCATTCAAGCAATTCATATTCGAGTGCGCAGGAAACGACGCGGGCATCGTGATGGATGACGTGAACATTCAGCAGGTCGCCAAATGGAACTGCAACGCGAGTTACACCAATTCCGGACAACAATGCTTTTCAATGAAGCGGATCATCGTGCACGAAGCGATTTATGATGAATACACCGAATGCCTCGTCAAGGAAATGGAAAAATTAAAATACGGCGACCCAATGGACCCGCAGGTGGACATCGGACCTTTAGGCAGTCGCAAGATTCTAATGATGATGGAAGTAATGGTAGAAGATGCCCAGAAATATAATTGCAAGATTCTCACGGGCGGTGAAAAAATCGACACGGGAGCAGACTACGGACTGTTCTATAAGCCCACTCTCGTGGAAATCAAGCCCGAACTCTGTGAAGATCTCTCAAAAGCACCGTTCTTGTGGCGCGAAGAAGCATTCGGTCCCGTGCGCTCCATCACGAAAGCAGCGAGCCTGAAAGACGCAATAAGACTGGCAAACGCAAGCAACTACGGAATGCGGGCGGTCGCATATTGCACGGACCTTGATAAGATCGAAATACTCAAGAGAGACCTCGAAGCAGGAAATATTTACATAAACGCCAAGCCCGGACTGGTCGACATCTCCGTCGCAATGGGCGGAATCAAAGACTCCGCATATCCCGCAGGAATGAAATATTACCCAAAAGAACTCGTCTACCAACGCTACGTATACGACTCCACGTCTGCAAACATCGAAAAAATCAAATAGGAAGGAAAAATGGAACCCGACAAACTATACGACATCTTAAAACAATACTTCCCAAACAATCTTGACCTGATGAAATATCTCAAGATTGGCGCATGTTGGGAATACCTGATCAAGACAAATTCCGTCAACGACGAAAACACAAAACTACATTACTTCTTATATAAAAAAGCCGACGATAAATTGATCATGACCAAGGAAAAACCGGACCTGAAACCCGATTTGATCCTTTACTTTACCGAAAAAGCCATTCTTAGCCTCATCGATGGAAATCCATCCGCAACGGTATACTACGAACGGTATAACGAACTGATGGACGATCCAAAACCAGAAATGGAATTAGATAACAAGGTCAATAAACCGAGAATAATTCTCTGGCGAAACGGATACAAGAAATGGCAACAAGAATATAAATTCTAAATGGTGATGCATCATGAGCGTGCTTCCAAAATCACAGGCCAGAATTGAAAAAGAAATCAAAAAAAGATTCACGGAATCAGAACTCCTAATTTCATCCAATGCAAAAGCATTCCTGTTCGGAGAATATCTCATATTCCACGCAGGAACATCTCTAATAACGGGCATCAACTCACGAATGATGATCTCATTCAAATTCTTCAACAAAACACGACCAAACGATGAAGAAGTCCGAATCACGAAAATCTATGAAAAGGACCCCAGCGGAATTTACATCGACCTGACACAACGACTCACGAAAGATTGGATCGAAATCATCAAGGACTCATGCATAAAATGGAAAGATGCGTTGAAAAAAGTCCTGTCAACAATAAAACACCCGATGTACAACGACAAACTCCTGAAAAAAATCGACAACCTCTGCATAGATCTATTCATCGTCAGCAACGTCATTTACAGGGGAGGTCTGGGAAGCAGCGCAGTCATAGCATCCATCATCTCACTCGCAGTGATGAATAAACTCGGAATCGTCTCCGATAAACTAACACCGCAGGAAAGAACGCTGATCTTCCTCGTGGCGATCATTCTCGAAGATGCCTACCACCACGGAAAACGATACATCAAAAACTTGAAAGGCATCGCCGGCGGGTTCAGCGTTCTCCCGTGCACCTACCCATTAAAAAAAGGAGAACTATTCCAACTCGACCTGACAAAACTCTTCACGCTACAACAAGATGAAGAATCACGATTTAAAGAAATCCCAATCAATGAATTCATCACCAAAATTCACGAGATCGGCGACATCAAAAAAAACCCGATGATCACGCCCTTCAGGATCAATCCCGGCCTGCTCGACAATCTCCACCTCTCAATTTACTTCTCGGGAACACGTCATATTCAACCAAATGAGCAAGATCTCGGACCTACTAACGAAAAAACTTCAACAGCAAGGAACACACGAAAACATCAAGGAAATCAAAACTCTCTTCGAAATGCTTCACTCAAATTTCATCTCACTCGGCGTCGTACCCAAAAAAATAGAACGAACCCTGAACGAATTCAGCTCCCTCAGCAAGGACAATAACCTCTACTTCGGCAAGGTGATCGGCGCATCAGGCGGTGGCTCATTCCTGCTGATAAAAACAAACCCCATCAATAAAAAAGATGAAGAA
>JALGVI010000149.1 GCA_029838215.1 Candidatus Helarchaeota archaeon
TCATAATAAAGAATTATTTCTAATAGTAGAAATGTCCCAATCAAGAAATTAATGGCTACAATGGAGTATATCCCTTCAAAGGTTTGAATCACAATAAATAAAGGAGTATAAGCTAACGGGTGAAAACTATACTCAATGCCCCATATAAGGAAATGACTTAAAATGAATAAAAAATAGCATGTAATTTGCCCTACAGTAAAATACTTGATCTTTCGCATGTCTTTTTCTTTTATTTTGTTTCGAATCATAAGAGATCCCACCTACATTTTAATTTTGAATCGAATAAATCTGATTTTTCCATTTTCACGTATTATATATATGTAGTGTGAGCGAGATTACCATTCTCTCCATCTCCTAACACCCATTGAAAGTGAATGGTCTCGACGTCATCAAACGTATCGTAGAGGGTGGCTATTTCAAGCGTCACGGGTTCATCTTCAAGTACCGTTCCGGGAACATCGATTTGAACCGACGGCAGGTCATTTTTGACTTCGACCTCGACCGTGCCGATGGTCGAAATCCCACCGAGAGTGTAAGCAGTAAGGCTGACAAGGAACGTGCCTTCTGACGAAAAGTAATGCGTCATGGAGGTAGAATTCGAGACTATTGGCGGGGTTCCGTCATGAAAATTCCAGACCAAATATTGTACCGTGCCTCCGAGTGACATGCCGAAAAATTCGAACGGGACGTCAACGTCTTTTACGGGATAGTCCACGGTCACGAACACTTCAGGCGTGAGAGTACTGAAATATAATGAAGCGGCATTCGCGCCTAATAATAGCCCCGTGAACACCGACACGGCGACCACGAGGAGTCCCTTGTTAGGGAACTTCGGCAAGATCGATCGTCCAGACGTGCTCATTCAATCCACCTCAGGTAGTCTTTTTCACACGAAAAAACTGGGAACGAGGTCAAAAGGGAATCGAGTGGTGCACCTGGAAACAAGATGGACGATATTCCTTCCATGAACGCTCTTTTCGACCAAGGTTGCAAGCCAATCGCCTCCACGTGCTCTTCACCTTGGCACGAAATTCCCTCAGACCTCCATTCCACTTGGCTGACAAACAGCCAAAGATAACTTTCAAGAGAGAAATTCGCAACAACATTTATTTAGACTCTCATATATAAAGAATATAGTCATTCAATGCTCGAACTTCGCCAAATTTTTAACAAGGTCTTGCGAGAATCTCAGACAATATGGCGATCTTCGCAATATCCGACAGACGATGGTTTCTCATTAAAGATGTATCAACGCCATTTTGGAGCTTTCACGACACCATCAGGAAAAAAAGTTTCATAAAAAAAAACAGATGGGTTAAGAACTTAAAGCAATTTCTCAAAATTCGAGAATGTTCTGTCCACGTCTTCTTGTATTTTCGAGATTTGTTCTTCAGTGAGGATCTTGAACCTGACTTGTGTTTGAAAGTATTCTTTAACCGGTTTTCTCTTTTTTTTCCCTTCAACTAATAATCGAGTTTCTTTTGATAATATCATCTCACCGTGAACAAGTTCGTACATTGGCCAGATGCCCGTTTCAACGGCTAATTCACCGATTTTTATCAAGTCTCTGGTATCAAATCCCCAGCCGGGCGGACACGGAACCAGAATGTGTATGTATCGCGTGTTACCTTTAAATTCATCTTTGGCACGCTTGAATTTTTCATAGATATCAAGCGGGTAAGAGGCATTTGTTGTTGCGACATAAGGGAGCCCGTGAGCAGCCATGATTGCAGGCATGTTTTTTCGTGATTGTTTCTTTCCGGAAGGCGTGGTCGTTGTATATGCTCCAAATGGCGTTGAACCGCTCCGTTGGATCCCCGTGTTCATGTAAGCTTCGTTGTCATAACAAGCATAAATGAAATCTGTTTGTCTTTCGGCTGCTCCAGAAAGGCTTTGAAGCCCAATATCGGTGGTCCCTCCGTCACCAGCCCATGCCAAAACGGTTATGTCCTTTTTCCCCAGAACGTTTAGTGCGGCTCTAATTCCGCTTGCAGATGCGCCACTCGTTTCAAAAGCAGTATTCAGCATGGGTAAGCGAACCGCTGCGCAGGGATACATTCCATGTAGAACCGTGGAACATGATGCAGGAACCGTTACAACGGTGTTTTTTCCGAGTGCTTTTAACGCGAATCTATACGCAAGAGATAAACCACAACCAGAACAGGCTCGAGTTCCCGCAAGGATGTACTCTTCCTCAGGAATGCCAACAACACTTAATTTTGTTTTACTCATTTATTTTTCACATCCTTCGATGAAAACATTTATCCATTCTTGTTCTTTATCGATTTTTCCCGCTTCAATGTCTTCACAAGTCTTCCTAGTAGCATCTCTTATTTGCTTGAAATCCACGTCACGCCCTCCAATCCCGGCGAGATAATTGTGGAGGGGAACGTCAACACGTGCAGAATAAAGGGTTGCTTTAAAGTCAGAACATACAGCACCTTCATAGCCATAACTCAGGTTACGATCGAAGACAGCAATTCCTTTCAATTTCGCATGTTGTTTCATGAATTCGATGAGAGGATACCTTGGAAAAGGGCGGAATAATTTCAGGCTTAATACGCCGACCTTGTAACCTTCTTCTCGGAGCAAGTCAGCCGAAATTCGTGCTTCGCAGGCAAGCGTCCCAAGACCCATTATTAAATATTCAGCATCTTCACATTTATACGTTTTGAATAGACCGTAATTGCGACCAAATCTCTTGCCGAATTCTTCGTCCACTTCTTTAATTTTTTCAACGGCTTTTAGGAGGCTTTTTTGTAGTCCAAATCGAATTTCGGGATAGGCACCGAATTTTTCTATGCCCGGTTTATTTGCGTCATGACGAATCCAGGGGAAAGTCACCAAACCAATTATACGTGGATCGGCTGGATCTAATTTCGTATGGGGCTCATATGGAGGGAGAAAGTCGTCAATGAGTTCTTGGTCAATTGTTTCGACGGGCATTTCAGTATGTGAAAGAATGTATCCATCATAGCAGACCATAATGGGAGCATATACGGCTTTGTCCTCTGCAATACGATAAGCTTGGATGATGGTATCGTATATTTCTTGATTGTCTTCACAATACATTTGGATCCATCCCGTGTCCCGTTGAGAAATGCTATCCTGTTCATCGGTCCAAACATTCCAAGGTGCTGCAACAGCCCGATTTGCAATTCCCATGACAATTGGAAGACGTGCTCCAGCAGCCCAATGTAATTGTTCATGCATCAAACAAAGACCATTTGCAGAGCTGGCAGTGAACGTGCGAGCACCTGTACTGCTAGCAGCAATGCAGACGCTTATTGCAGAATGTTCACTTTCAACGCAAACATATTCTGCATTTAATTCACCATCACTGACGAATTCAGAAAGTTTTTCAGTAACAGGACTTTGAGGAGTGATGGGATAAGCAGCAATTACTTGGACGCGAGCATGTTTACAGGCATGAGCTGCCGCATGATTACCTGTCAAGAGGAGTTTTTCACCCATTTTTCTGCATCTCCTGAAATTTTGACTCTTCGACAATTTCAATGGCATCTACGGGTAAAGCCAACAACGCAAACAAGTTAATTTACCCGTTTTTACCGTCAGGCATTTTTCTTCGTGGAGAATTGGGCAAAGTGTTCGCCACGATCCGGTTTTTCCAGCTTCG
>JALGVI010000150.1 GCA_029838215.1 Candidatus Helarchaeota archaeon
GTGCGGTACTTGAATTCGACCTTTTTTGCGGGGTTGTATGAGTTTACGGGGCGATAGTAGCCGGTCACGCGGGACCAGATTTCATTTTTTTGCCCGCAAGAAGGGCATTTTTCGTAGTTTCCGATGTAGGTTTTCCGGCAGGGGTGGCAGACGCTGAGCGTGGGCGTGATTGAGAAGTATGAGAGGTCCGAATTTTCTGCCGTCCGTTTCACGAATTTCGTGAGACCTTCTGGGTTGGAGATTTCATCGAGAAACACGTGGCAGATGCATCCTCCGCTGAATTCCCTGTGAAATTCTCCTTCGATCTTGACTTTTTCCACGATTCCCTTGAAATCGACGGGCAGGTGTGTTGAATTCGTGTATTCGCGGATGCCGTTTTCTTCGATGGAGAAGTACGGGGCCGTTCCGAAGTGCTTGAAGTCGGCGTGCGCAAACCGTCCTGCGGTCTTTTCAGCCGGCGTTTGTTCCAAGTTGTAGAGCATTTTGTCCTCTACTTGAAATGCTTGAAGGCGTTTGGATATGTATCTCAGGACGTGTTTGGTCATTGCTTGACCTGCAGGCGAGTAAATCGGTTGCCCGATGTAATTCATGCAAAAATCGTGCATTCCGACGATTCCTATCGTGTTGAAGTGATTTTGGAATCCCCTGCAAAGCATGCGTTCGGTGGTGGGTAACAGTCCCATCTGCAAGGATTTATTGATGGTCTTGCGCTTGAATTTCAATTGTTCTCTGGCAATGTGGAGGACTTGGTCGATGTTATCCCAGAGCGAGTCGGGGTCTTTTCTCGAGACAAAACCGAGTCGTGCCATGTTTAAAGATACGACACCGATGCTGCCCGTGTTTTCTCCGATTGCCCACAGTCCTCCTGAGTGTTCCACGATCTCGGAGTAATTAATGCGCAGTCGGCAACACATGCTCAGGTTGTCATCGGGTCGCATGTAATCCACGTTGTAATTCAGGAAGTATGGGCTTCCCTTGATGGCCGTGAGCCGCATGAGTTTTTGGGAGATCTCCGTCCAATAATTGAAGTCTGGACCGACGGCGATCGTGGGAATGGGGAATGTAAAAGGCGTGCCTGCGGCATCCCCTTCTTCCAAAATTTCAAAAATCGCCGTGTTGATCATGTCCATTTCTTTTTGGCATTGATCGTAGGTGAAGCTCTGTTCTTCCCCACCCACGATGGCAGGTTCGCCACAGTATCTCTTTGGTGGCTGAAGATCCAGCGTGATGTTCACGAACGGTGGCTGATCTCCGTAACGCGTGGGGAAGTTCAGGTTAAAAATGAAGTTTTGCAAGTTTTGCTTCACTTGCCGATATGATAAATTATCAACCTTGACGAATGGTGCCAACAGGATGTCCACGTCCGTGAAAGCCATGGCACCCGCCCACTCGCGTTGAGCGGTCACGATGAAGTTTATCATGTGATTGCAGATTGTCTGGAGGTGCTTTGCTGGCGTTGCCGTGATCACGAGGTCCAGACCATCCCGAATGATCTGCCGAAGATCCCAGCCTGAGCAATACCCGCAGAATCGACTGGTCCACAGGTCGTGAATGTGGATCAATCCTGCTTCGTGGGCTTTCACCGCAGCGGGACTGTGTTGATACAATGCACGTAACGCATTGCGCTTGAAATCGAATTGCGAAACAGAATTCACGAGCCCGCTAAATGATTTCCGGGCATTCGCATTATCATTTTGAACGAAAGGATTGAATAAATATTGATGAATGAGCGATTCAATCATATTATCGAATTTTTCCAAATCGGAAACGACTGCTCTATCCGTTGGGAGCAATTCCAACTCTTTTCTTCTACTTTCTAAGGTTCTATCGAACCCCACTTCCTGTTTGGAATCAGCACTATTATCCGAATCGCTGACGCCTTTTAATTGTTCAACCATTGCCTCTCACCATTTTTTAAAAAGTGGATGGGTGAAATTGATCAAGTGTTTTTTAAAAATATTTTAAAATCAAACTTTATTTATCAAATTCTTTTTATAAACCCATCAAATTTTTTTTAGTAGGTATAACTAATTCGATCACACCTTCTTAAGCATTTTCTTTCTAGCCTTGAAGTAAACTCATGAGAAATTTCTATTGGAAAATATACACGGATGTGTCACTACCTTTTTTTGAAGTAGAACATAAATACTCGCAAGCACCCGACAAAAACAGTCGGACTGGCATTTTGATTCGATACAAATGTGGAGATGGGCTTCAATAATATGTCGGATTATGTTATCGAATCTTCGAAAAATATCAGCAAATGCCAAGCTTGTGGTGATCGTTCTCTATTTGTATCGGGAAAAAAATATTCAACTAGAGGCTCATTCATGAATAATTTACACTAACGTGTATTTGATAGGTCTAAAATTAACATGTTGTATTTTTTTTTCTTGAAATCTGAATTTAGCACGATATAATCTTTTAATATTTCTCATTTGATATTCTGACACGCAGAGAATTCCTTTCAAGTAAAGCCAGTCCTCTTTTGATGTCACGAAATCGAAAGTTCTGGCTACACGACTTGCATTTTAGAGTAATGCTCTCGAACCTGAGCAACTTTTGGCGGTGAACGCCCTATAAATCCTAAACATCTCGGATGTAGGAGCTGACCTGAACTACATCTAGGCTACTACAATGAGGACAGGATGCTTCTTGGAGTGGGCACTCCGTTTCATCCAAGAATTCTACTTGCCCAACGCTTTTAACTGTCATAATAGAAGATATCTTCGACAAACAATGTGAAAGTGAGTAGGAGCGGGGTACTACGCACTATTTTAGAAGACAATTCAACTACAACCCCAAAAATCTTCCCGACAAAAGACCCCGGATGCTCCTGTTCTTGATAAACGCCTCAAAAACAGCGGCAAATTCCTTAAAAACAGCGTAAACTTCTTATCTTTAAGATTAAAAATAGTTATCTAACTGAGAAAATACTTATAAATAATTCTAATATACTCATATTCACTATCATCTACAGATATGGAGGTAATATTTTGGTACGAAGTGGATTATTACTAACAGCGGGAATTTGTCTATTAGGTCTTGGTGCCTTTTTCATCTTTTGGTCTATATTTACAATGTACATGGGAATGATGTCGGGTTACTCTTTCTACTATGGATATTATTATGTTCAGTACTATTCATATCCAGGAGATCCAACACCAGATGGATGGATTTCTATTAGTCCATACGGAAGCAGCTCTATTTTAACCTATGCCTTAGTCTTGGGATTTGGAAACGTAATTCTTGGTGTCGTTATCGCAGTTGTTGGCCTCTTTATACTTATCTTTGGAGCCCGATCAACACCTATATAAAATAAAAAACGGTCTAAACATATTCGATTGTTATTGATGAACTTGAAAGAGATGAATGACATCTTGACATTGTTCCTTTCTTTTTACAACAATCTTTCTTTTTTTTAAATCCATACAGATGGTATAAACTTTGACATTAATGGACGTGCCGTGAGACACCCCGGTATTGTATGGTCTGGTTTTTTGATGAATAATCCTTTTTCGATCTTGAAAGGTTTTTTTCTTGCACTTGGGGCAAAATACAGCATCCCAATTCTGAGGCGTCCGGATGAGGTTAGTCCCGAAGCGCGCCAACCGGTCATGGTGAGTGATGAAGAGTGCCTGAAACCGGCGGTGGAATGCATCCCGAAGCAGCTTTTTCATGCCGTTTCTGGAGTCGTTAACCCCCGAAGCGACGTCCTTGTAGAGCATGACTTTTTTAAAAACCGCATCTTGCACGCATCGTTCAAGGAAAGACAACTGCCTTTGAAGGTCATCGAGCTGCTTTCGTGCAGAAACCCTCGCGTAAATCGCTGCCACCTTGACCGCATTGCCTTTAATTCCTTCACCATGCATCTTCCTGGAACGCTTTTCATCGTGCTTCATTTCACGGCTGCAAAACGCCTCCTGTCTCGATAGGGAATACCGCCGATGCCCTCCCGGAGTCCTGAAATCCGGCTGGAAACGTCCCGATGACTCCCATCTCCTAAGCGTCTTCGTGCAAACTCCAAGGAAACTTGCCGCCTCGCCGATCCTGAAATGCAGTCCCGATCTCATGAGATGACATGAAAGAACTCGCCTTACTTGAACCCACGTGATACCCCCGTATTTCTCCCCTTTATGAATGTCCAAATTTTTATAGGGTTTCCCGCACTAGTTAACTATAATTTGATTTGAGGTTACGAATCATGAGCAATCCCCAATTTGACGTGATCGTGATTGGTGGCGGCTGTACTGGAGCAGGAATGGCACGAGACTGTGCAATGCGTGGTCTTCGGACGTTACTAATAGAACGCGGAGATATATGTTCTGAGACAACTGGAACGTGTGCAGGCATGATCTCCGGTGGTGTTAAATATCTCTTGGAACCCAAAATGGTTGCCATGTGTGCTCGCGAATCACTTACCATCTGGCACATTGCCAAGAATATAATGTTTCGCACGCCGATCTTGTGGTTGATCACCGATCGAAGAATGAAGAAAATGGCAAGAGGGATGGTCTTGGCATATTCCGACTATTTATCGATGCGTGAAGGTGGAAAGATTTATCACGTATCGAAGGAGCAAGTTGAAGAAATGGAACCGCGGATTTCGCATCCAAAACTATCTGGAGCGGTCTATTTTGAAGAATTATTCGTGGATCCGTGGCGTCTAACTCTTCACAATGTCATTTCTGCGCATCAATATGGTGCTACCGTGCGGACCTACTCAGAAGTGATTGACTTGTTGAAAGACGGCGACACGATAACGGGTGTTGTCATTCGAGATAGGCACTCGAAGCGGGTTGAGGAGATAACTGCAAGATTTGTCGTGAATGGTGTCGGACCGTGGGTTCCAAAAATATGTCGAATGGCAGGGATTGATTATGAATTACGCTTAAATAAAGGTGCTCACATCATTTTCGATCGTCGCGTTACCAACATCGGGATCGTTTGCAAGGCTTTTGAAGGTCGCAATTGTTACATGTTTCCTCACGAGAATACAACGATCTTGGGCGTTACTGCTATTGATGTTTTCGGCGAAGTTGACCAAATCAAGCCCGAATATAGCGACGTGGAATACTTGCTTCATAGCATTGAGAGTGTCATGCCTTCCATTCGTAAGCATCGAGTGATTCGTTCATTCGTGGGCGTGCGACCAATGCTTTACAAATATGGCGTGGAAGAAGGAGAAGTCACGCGAAATTTCAAGGTCGTTGACCACGAAAAGAAAAATGGCATAAAGGGTTTCATCACGATTGCAGGCGGCAAGTTGGTAATATATCGACAAATGGCTCAAAAAGCAACCGATCTGATTTGCAAAAGACTCGGAATCGAAGCGGAATGCCGAACGCATTTAGAACCCCTTCCCGGAGCCGTGGGCGAAGTGGACGTGGATCGATTTGCCGAGCAGTATAAAATGGATCATCACGTGGTAAAAAGGCTTATTATTCGACACGGTCCCGGCGTTGAAAAGATCTTCTCGATCATTAAAAATGAACCGAGCATGCGCTCTTCAAAATGCACGTGTGAATCAGGAACTGAAGCCGAAATTAAATATTGCATTCAAAACGAGTGGGCGTGTCATTTGAATGATCTCAGGCGGCGGTTGCGGCTGGGATCCGGTCCATGTCAAGGAACAGCTTGTACTGCACGAGGCATTACAACGCTCGTGAATGAGCGCGAAATGGACCCAAATGAAGCAAATATTGAAATCCTTGACTTTTTGCAAGAACGTTGGAAGGGAATTTGGCCCGCCCTTCGTGGATCCCAAGTGCGAGAGATGGAACTTAAAAATGCCATATACGGATGCGTCGCAAATTTTAATCATCCGGCAATAAAGAAAGGAACAAGGAGGGACTACAAGACATGAAAACAGATGTCTTGATAATCGGAGGCGGGATCGCAGGTTTAACTGCGGCAAGGAAATTCCTTGAAACTAACATGGGCGTGATCATCGCTTCAAAGAGTACCGGGGCGAGCTGGTTATCCACGGGTGTAATTGACATGGCAGCCTACTTGCCCGAATTTTCAGATGATTTTTATCCATCAGCGCTGGAATGTCTCGAAAAAATCGTCACTACACGTCAAAACCACCCGTACACCAAGATCGGAAAGGATCACGTGGTGGGTGCAATAAATGAATTTAAACAAGTAATGGCAAAACATGCACATAAACT
>JALGVI010000076.1 GCA_029838215.1 Candidatus Helarchaeota archaeon
ATTTTTATTTTATAACCGTCATCAGACGTTATTCTGTCCTTATATGACGATAAAAAATGTTCGGGAAAGAAGACACGGCAACAAATATCTGTCTTCAAGAGAATCATGTTTGGGAACTCTTCGTACAACGAAATTATGTCTAAAAGCTTCAATTTCTTAAGGCGATCTGCAAGATTGGAAATCGTGGCTCGATGATGAGGCGTGACCGTGACCAAATCATCAATTGAAATGGGTTTTGTCCTTAGTGCTTCGATGAGACAATAATAATCAAAATCCGTAAATATGCTGATAATTTGCAATTCGTCTTCATTACTTATGATGTAACTTTCAAAAAAATCCCGAACCTCTGCAAGATAAGTGCTCGCTCCGGGAAATTCCTTTCTTCTTGCAAACTTGATGGTCTGCGTTGGAGGAACACGATTCAAAAAATAGTCCCGTATCAAGAAGACCAATTCGTCGTTGTCATTCTTTGGGTCAGGAAGAACCTTGAGTAACCCAATTTTTTGAAGGGGACTCAGGAAATGATCAACGTTTATGATGGATTGAAATTGGTCGCGCAATTTCGTGCTTAATTCATACTTTGAAATAAATCCTCTCTCTTTCAGTGTTTTGAAAATGAACGAATTCTGTGGCTCAAGACACATCTTACAAACTTGCTGCTCATATGTCAATTGAGGGAAGTCAATGATTAATTGCAGTAAATATCCAAAGTGTTTCTGATATGAATCTAAATACCTGATGATGTAATTCATGCAAATCTCAAGGATGATTTCATAGCATGCGGGGTCTTCTAAAGGAGAAAGAATGACGGACAAATAAAGGTCATTTTCTGACCCCGAATAATACGTGGCAATATTGAACCCCTTATCAACCAATGAAATCAAAAATTCCACATCTGAGGACTTCGGAGTGGACCCTAAAAGAGCTGTTTGAATGTCAGCAGTTATCTCAAGGGCATCAGGAACTTGATTTAAAACCCTTATCTCACCCTCTACTATCTGGTATAGAATTATACCCCGAATTTGAGTCCCAGAAGCACCTGAAGCAACCACCAAATCCACGATCATCCTCAGACTTTAATTCTTCATATATTTGGCAATCGTTCTAATCAATAATTATTCTTTCGGTCAGGTTGATTTTGATCCATCAGGTAAACAAAAAAAAAGGAGTAAAAAAGAAGCTGGTTATTCCCAACGGGTTCGAAGCCAATTTGGCAAAATAAAACCCAAATATACGAAGATCGCACTTACAATGACAAAAAACCAGCCTAAATAATAAAAAATCGAAAACGCACCACCAAAACCCGGCACTATGAACTCATCAATCACGAACATTATGTTAATGAAGACCATCAAAATTCCTGAAAGACCAATCAATTGAGAGCCGTGCTTGAAAATCCTATTCGATGTTTTGGATGCATTTTTAAACGCGCTCACGGACAGGTAAAGACTCACGAATAAAGTCAAAATCGCCTGATACGACCAAAGCAATGTAAATACCAACTCTGCCGATGTGCCTAAAAATGGAAAAATCGCGGCTAAAATTAGAAATCCGATAATTCCAATGGAATCAAATATTATGTAGACGATGAGAATTGTCTTGCTTTTTTCAAAAAAATCCTGAATGAAGACCATGTAAAAGGCGTTTGCCAATGCAAAGCAAGCCAACGTCAAGATTAAAAACGAATCAGGTATGTATGCCGTGACGTTATACGTGAAAAGCTGATTTGTCAAGAACAGCTGAATTAGGAAATGAGCTCTTCCAATAGCAGTAAAAAATCCGCTAATCGTCCAAGCTAACATCGTATATACCATGTAAAGGCGAGGTCGACTCTTATTCTTTAAATACTTGTTGAGAAATAATAGGAATATCATCAACATGATTCCCGTTATCGCAAATTCTATGATCATTGCAAGAAAAATATTCCAGCTTGTTACCATTTTAACCACCTTGAATCATACCATAATAATTCCGTCAAAAAACCCGATCTATTGCCGTACGGCAACGAGATCTTCCATCTCCTTGATTCATTGATGTCAAGCGACATTCATGTATAGTATATATCACGAGATCAACTATATAAACTTGATTTCTTCTGAAAAATCCACGTCTTCGGTGAACGGAACACCGATTGTATTTGGCAGAAGAAGAATCGCAATTATCGGGATGACATCGATGAAGCCCAATTGTCAAAAATGACGTAAAAATCGTGTTGTCAGGAATCCGTGGATTTTGAACCTAATTTTCTTCGGTATTAATTAATATAGCATTGTCGTTCTATTTTTTTTGTGATTCTCTTTTAACCAAAACTCGTAATCAAAGGGGCAGGAAGCAAAAATGGACGAAAAAGAGCGCGAAAAGCTCTATAAAAAAATCAAAAAATTAATGGAGAAAGGGCTTAGGCTCATTAACGATGAAAGATGGAATAAAGCTCTCGATATTCTAGAAGAAGCCGGAAATATGGCAGTCAATATCGGCGATAAAGAGCTCGAACTAAAAATCTCGCGACAAATGGAAAAATGCATGCTACAACTACAAGATATAATGGAAGAAGAAGAAAAAAAAATCGAAGACAAATTCTCTGAGCTATATTGAAGCCGTAATTTTTATACAACTTAATTTCTGAGATAATCGAAAAAAAATCAATTCACGAACGGTCATTCTTTTTAATCCACGCAATGAACTCGTGAAATAGATTTTTTTCTTGAACTCATGAAAATTTGATTGCCTTCTTCTTCAAAATCATTAAAAGTCAAATCTTCCATGGATCATTAATGGTATTTTCATATAATGACTTCATGTTGTTTTTCTTCACGTTCGCGCTAATTCTACTTGCAGAATTGGCTGATAAAAGTCAGTTGGTCATTTTAACAATAGTAATGCAAAAAGGACATGCTTTAAAAGTTGCCATCGGGGCGAGTCTTGGCCTAATAACGATGACAATAATTGGAATTTTGCTAGGAGCCATCATTTCTATTTTCATTCCCATATTTTTCATTCAAATCGTCGGCGGAATCGTTTTTATCGCTTTAGGTTGCTATGGGCTCCTGAAAAAACAGCAAGAGGAAGAAATCGAGCTTGAAACCAACAAGATTGAGAAATACGGAATTTTATTTTTCAGTTTCGTTTCTCTTTTTTTCATGGAATTGGGAGACAAGACACAGGTTTTAGCAATTTCCCTTGTTGCGATGTTCTATGCTCCGATTCCCGTTCTACTTGGAACGATCACGGCATTAACTTTACTGACGTTCTTGGCGGCATTTGCAGGTTTGATCATTGCCAAAAAAATCCCTAAAAAAACCCTTAATTTGGTTTCCTCTGTTCTCTTCGTGCTAATTGGTATCATTATCATCTTTCTGGTATTCATTCCGTCGTGATTAAGATAAAAATAAATAGGATCCAAGCTTAACTCAACATATTAATCCACACAAAGATCGTGTCGTTTTAGATGGAAGCTTTTAGAAAGTTAAAATATTACATTAAGATTTCGGAAACTGGACCATTATTGAGACGTTTTTTCGTGATGAATGCATTTGATGGTTCGCTCACGACTCTCGGCATTTTAATTGGTGCTTGGACGGCGAATGGTGGTTTTTTCGGAATTCTTCGGTATCCTTCTAGTTTCTTTTTTGACATGCTTACAATTCAATTTATCGTTTCAGTAGGACTGGCAACGGCTTTTTCAATGGGTGTTTCAGGAATCTGGGGAAGTTACATGGCAAGTGAAGCCGAACGGATGGTGGAAAAAGATCACATTGAACGAGCAATGATATTAAGAAAAGGAGAATTTGACCATTCTGTCATGGACCGGGCACAAAAAGTGGGGAGCATGATGTGTGCTCTCGTGGACGGTGGCTCACCTGCTTTAGCAGCCATTCTTTGCCTCATTCCGTTTTTCTTGGCACTCGTTTTTCCCCTCAATAACGTTGCTTTTATCCTCTCTATATGCGTCACGTTTGTCCTGCTAATCATCCTCGGTGCATTCTTGGGAAAAATTTCTCAAAAAAGATTGATCATTTCCGCCATTAAAATGGTCATCGCAGGTCTTGTCATAACCGCAATCTTTGTCGTTCTAAATATCTTCTTTCCGTCTTGAAATGGTGATCGTTAACATCTAATTATTGAAGGATTGAAAACGTGGCAAATCCAAAACCCAATGATTCATCGAGCTCTATTTCGCGGGAAAAAGGCTTGTGGTTTTTCATCATTCATGAGATCGTAAAAGACATACCATTGCTGGCAATGGAACACATGCAAGTCATGAAAGCGGGACCAAAATGCGGTTTATACCTAAGTGACACCTTTTCTTTTGACCCAACTGACAAAAATGAAAAAAAAGAATGATTTAATGCTTTATTTTCTTCCCAATTTCTTAAGTTCTTTTTCGAGTAATTGACGTCGTAAAACCTTGCCAACAGGTGTTTTGGGAATCGTTGGTACGAACTCGATCTGTCGTGGCCACTTGTATCCTGCCATGTATTCCTTCGCCCAGTCAATGATCTCCTGCTCGGTGATTTTTCCCTTGTATTCCGGCTTTAACTTGATAAATGCTTTGATGGTTTCGCCGACTGCTTCGTCTGGAATTCCAATCACGCCACATTCAAGCACTGCTGGATGATCGTAGAGTGCCGATTCGACTTCTGCCGGGAGGATCCTGTACCCTTTATATTTAATCTGCTCTTTCGACCGACCTACGATGAAGAAATTACCCTGTTCGTCCATCTTTGCAATGTCACCCGTGCGAAGCCAGATTCGCCCTTCTTTATCCTTGACAAGCGTGTTGTTCGTGGCTTCTTCGTTCCGCCAATAACCCTTCATGATTTGAGGTCCCCGCACCAATAATTCGCCGGGTGTTCCCGGAGGCAACTCATCATCATAATTCGGTGGGTCCACGACTTTCGCATCCGTGTCGATCATCGGAAAACTAATGCTTTCAGGATTGATTTCCCGCCACAGTCCGGGAAGCGTGACCGTGCACGTGGCTTCCGTGCAACCGTATGCGTTGCTGACTTTAAGCCCTGTCTTTTCCTCCCAGCGCTGCGCAAGTCGTGGCGCTAATGGTGAAGCCCCTGAAGCGGAAAATTGAAGCGATGATAAGTCCGCTTTTTCGAAATACGGATGATTGATGATGAAGTTATACATTGCAGGAATGCCTGCCCAACTCATGAGCTTGTATTTCTCAATTAATCGACAGACGCGCTCGGGATCAAACTGATCTATGATGAGCATGATGGCACCCGTGATGCAACTGTTTAAAATGAAGAATCCCATGCCGTGGCAAAGGGGGTTTGTCGTGATGGTTGCATATTTCCCAAACTGTTTAAAAAGGTCGTGATATTCATCAGAACCCGCATTTCCCGTATATAGAAATTGCAGGGAATTCGAAATTATGTTAGAATGAGTCAACATGACTCCTTTTGGTAATCCCGTCGTTCCCCCTGTATAAAGAAGTGCTGCAAGATCTTCCTTGATATCCAATGAAACATTTGGCTGCTTGGGTTCATGCTCTTCAAGCAACTCTTTAAAAGTTTTCTCCTTGGCATCGGGTCGATCCGTGATTAGTATGATGTTCTCAATTCCAAGATCCTTTATGCTTCGCTTCACGATTCCATACTGCTGGTCCCCCACGATGAAAACCTTGATATTTTGAGCGTTGGTGGCAATGTGCCGAACCTCCTTTTTCTTCAGGAGGGGATTGACGGGGATCAGGATGCCGCCGCTTTCTAAAATGCCGTAGACGCTGAATACGAATTCCGAACAATTGGGAACCATGCAGGCGATTCCGTCACCCTTCTTGATTCCATATTCCGTTACAAGTGCATTTGCTATGATATCTGCATTATATGATACTTCATGATAGGTGAATTTCTCTTCTTTTGGTTTGAAATAGATTGCCACGTTATTTGGAAACTCGCTTGCCGTATTCTTCAACAGACAATGAGCTCCTTCCAAATCCGGATAATTCAAAGTTTTGGGAAGATCAAGTTTTTCTTTCCCTACCAACCACGGTCTGTTTGGACGGACCCAGGGACTCTCATCATCAAAATTTCCTATGTCCCTGTCGTAAATACAAACTTTCGTCAAAATTTTTCTCTCCTTTTACAGTCAAATTCAAGATTTTTCATTGATTTGAAATTCTGAATTTTCACTTTTTCGATCATTCTAGAACCCTCATTTGAATCTCTCAGCACGTTTAATTAAGTCCATGATTAATGACTTAATTAGTAATGACTCATTAATTTAAGTTTTAATTTCCAATTTATTTTATCAACCAAGGTGTTTTTATATGAAGGTCCTCTTTTTTGCAGCCCATCCTGATGATTTGGATGTTTTTTGTCAAGGAACTATTTGGGGACTGCTTGCTCGAGGGCACGAAATTTTTCAAATATATGCAACTAAAGGCGAAATCGGCACGCCATTTGCGGATTTTCGAGGCGAACGACTGGGACGGATACGCGAACGTGAAGCACGAGAAGCGGCACGAGTCTTCGGCATTGATCAACAAAACGTGATATTCCTTGGTTTCCATGATGGGAGCGTGAAGGAGAAATACACTCTTGATTCCATTAATATCTTCAAGCATTGGATCGAAATGATAAATCCTCGAGTAATATTTGCTCCTGAAGCCGATGAAGCCTCGAGCTATTATCGGCATCCTGACCATCAGCACGTTGGAAAAATGGTCCGAGAAGTATGTCAACTTCTATCTTGGAAGCAACCGCTCTTATTTTATCACTCAATGAAAAGCAATTTTTACGTGCGCGTCAAGAGGAAAAAAACCAAGGATACGAGAGAAGTGCATTTAAGCCAATGGTATCTAATTCCATTTGATTTCGCAAGAAAAATTCCCGTTCCGATTTTTCGCTTGAGTCAGAACCTAGTTGACGGCATTTATGCCATTTATGCTTTTAGAAAAGGTTTTAAATGGGTTGAACCATATCGAAAAATCGATTTTTAAGCTTGATTTTCCGGATCACTCACTATCTCTTCATCACGTCTTACAAACCAGCTCGGAAGCTTCACGTCAAATTTATCTTCAATCTTACGGAAAGTCCACGGCAGTACCTTGTCCCAGAAGACCCAAAGAACGGGCACGCCTTGGTTATATAAAATGAACGTGTCGTAAACCAAAATGAAAAGACCCGCAAGACCGAATGGACGGATTCCGAAAATAAACAGCGGAAATTCCATCATGAATGATAACGTGCAGCCTACGAGAAATAAGTATGATACTTGCTTGTAGTCATATTTCAAAACAAGTAGTAACACGTAACTCACGATAACAATTAGAATCTCAACCCATTGGATGGATGTCATGTGCCTGTTTGTATATACTATCAGATCATGAACTGGCACGAGATACATGAACAAAGGAATGAGCATCCAACCGAGAAACACCAAGGCTGTCCACGAAATGACCTCTTTATTGGATTTTCGTTCAAACATGATGATCATCCAGCTGAAAGAAACCATTCCGTAAGAAAGAGTCATCATGAAATCAACGAGAAACTTGCTGAAAATCAAATTGAATGGCTGTGGTATGAATGGAGGAACTAGTGGCGGTATTGCCATCGTCCGAATTCCCGTGCTGGTCCAAATGACGGCGTCAATCGTATAAATCATGATTCCGCAGATGCCTCCAAATATTAACGGCCACCACTTCTTTTTATAGACCAAAAATCCCACGTAGATGCACAGAAAAATGAAATCGAATAAAATATAATCCGCCTGAAAATTTCTTATTATGTCCCCTGCCATTTTGTCATCATCTCATCAAAGAAGATTTCCTGATCTTGTTGATGTCAATCTCGCTCACTAAAAATAAAAGGATTAAGATTATTTCGTCTCATTGCCGTCATTGATTTCTGATTTATTGAAGTAAAAAATTAAAAATATATATCCTTTTGTAAGTAGTCGCCCGGATTTTCGAATTGATGAAGGATCTTTTCTGCTGCGGTTCCGCGGAAAATCGTCTTAAATTTTGATTTCGGTTCAAGAGTCAGTTCCAATTGTTCATCGCTTTCCTTATTATTCAAGCCACGAATCCGGTCAATTGTCCACTCCAGTCCACTATTACGAACAATAGAATCCTGTTGTTTTCGTTCATTCTGCTGAAATTTTGCAAATGTACCATAAAGTTTGATGAAATTCCTTACAATAAAGCCGAAGTTACGATAGTGTTCTCCATAGGCATATTCAGAAATGACGATAATTCTCTTCACGTTGTTTTTTTTCATCGCATCGATGACATTTTGAGTTCCTTCCGAGAATAGAGGAATTTTTTGTGATCTCATTCGCCAAGTAATGAGTACTGCATCCGTGCCTCTCAGTGAATCAATAATTTTTTCTTTATCAAAGACATCACCTTCAATTACAGTGAGATTATCGTTGGAATACGTGATTTTTTTTGGAGACCGAACATAGGCAATTATTTCATGTCCTTTTGCTAAAGCTTTTTTTAAAAACTGTTGTCCCAATCCGCCCGTGGCGCCGAATACTGCAATTTTCACGATATCACGTCCTTTATTTCTAAGTTTATTATTTTTCTTTAAAGCGATTTCCTTTTAAAAAGAATTTTATTGGTATTTTTATCTCTATTTGTTATTTTCTTTTGCGGCGGTTCCCTTTAATAGCCTGTCAGTAAGACCAATGCTGATCGATCTTATGAATCGCAAGAGAGCCCACCATCGGGGAACCATTATCTCGTTTTTATTTCCTCGGGATGCTTTATAGACTGCTCTTCCGATATCGTCAGCCGTGATGGCGGAATAAATCCCACCTTTTTTCTCGTAGTGGTTCATCCAAGTCCGGAAATCCTTCGTGGTATTCCAAAATTGAGTTTTTGCGGGCGCAGGACAGATCACGATGACCTTGATTTTTTCTTTTCTGATTCGGTAGCCCAGGCGTATCACGTCTGCCATTCCAAGTATCGCATGTTTCGTGGCACAATAGGATGCCATGTCCGGCACTCCGATCACGCCTGCTGAAGACGCGATGTAAATGAGTTGTCCTTCACGTTGGTTTCGATTTTTCTTTGGAGGTTTCCTGACGGGTCTTCCGAGGTATGGTAATGCTGCTTGTGTGAGCCTCCATTGCCCATAGAAGTTCACGTCCATCATCTTTTGCACTTCCTCGATCGAGCCGCCGTTTAGGATGCTCGTCCGGTTGCCATATCCTGCATTATTGACCAAAATGTCGATATAATTTTCCTTTTTCCCGATTTTTTCAACAACCTCTTTAATTTGATCTTGGTTGGTGACGTCCATTTCCATTCCCACGGCTGACTCCGCACCCAAATCTTCAAGCTCTTCCGAAAATTCCTTCAGCTTTTCCATTTGACTTGCAAGATCCGTTAGATAAAAACGCATTCCTTCTGGTGCAAAGTGTCGGCAAATGGCACCTCCAATCTCGCCGGCTGCACCGGTTATGACCATTACTTTACCTTTATACCATTTTTTCTTCAAGGTAGCAACTCCATGTTGTTTATTAAGCTTTGTTTAAATTTGATCATCATTAGCTTATAAAATGCGCGATGACATGATCGTTATTTATAAATCATCTGACAGTTATTTTTTATAAACAAGTGCTTGATTCTTGGCGCGTGGTTCATTTTATTAGATGAAGGATTGATTTAGATGAGCGAACTAGAAGGTTCAAAATTAAGAAAAAGCATGAGTTTCAAAAGTAAAGGAAAGAAAAACATTCGACAAGATATATTGGAGCTATTACAACGTAGTAAATATGGATTAAACATATCTCAAATCGTGAAAAAATTAGGATTGAGCCGAAATACCGTCAAGAAATACATGCAATCATTCGAAAAGGAAGATTTAATCGAGGTCAAGGAAATCGGTCGTTCAAAAATTTGCTTGTTTAAAAAACAAAAAAAAAACCGAAACGTGGACATATTCAGGACGTTCTTTTTCGATTTTGCAACAAGCCTGTTTGATGCATATGACCAAGTTGCTGCTTCATATTTAATTTCTGATTCAAAAGAGTTTCTGAAAGAAATTGGGCGAAAAATGAGCGTGAATTTTGAATTTCCACAAATCACGCCCGAGGATTATTTTGATTCTGCGAGAGCAAATGTCAATGAATCTCGCTTTCTCATGCAGGTAGCGCACGTTTCAAAACAATTTTTAGAATTTTTTAACACTTTCGGTCAGAACATGTTACAAGTCGAAATTGTTCCACCGAAAATCAATGAAAATGAGCCGGTCAAATCGGTTACATTGCGAGTTCAAAATGTATCAAATGAATTTGGCGAATCCGTATCTTTTTATCACTTATGGTCGGGATTTTATGAAACCAGACTTCGTAAGAATTTCAAGGTAAATATTTGCATCGACGTTCTGGAATTTCAGAAAGAGAACTCCTGTTGCTATTTTGAGATATATGTCGGAGAAACTAGTTGTTAGACTCCTGAGAAAAAAGACACCTGAGAGGTAATTCCGTTGATTTCACGAAAGGAAATCTTGCACGAAAAGGCAGCCACCTATCTCCTAGAAATGATTTACGTTGAAATTTTCGCACATGTAAAGCAGAACATGCCCGTTAAAGAAGCCGAGGATAAACTCCTGACGCTAGGACGCCATGTCAGTGAGTCTTTTTACGACATTTTCAAGTCTAAAAAGAAAACAATTCCCGCAGTACTCAAGGAATTGGGTTCTAATTTCGGAGGTCTAAAAAAGATCAAGATCACGGAAAACATTACTGCTTTCGAAAAAAGCTTTTCAATATCCTTTGATAATTGCCCTTTTTGCATTCCTGAAGTAAGTATCGATGACATTCCCTATTGCATTCCACTATTGGGTGTATTCGAGGGATACATCAACCAGATGTTAAAGGATGGTTTCCTGAAAAACATGCACGGACGTGTTCAGGGAAATGTCATCAAGAGCATTTCTGGAGGACACGAAAGATGCGAATATATTTTCCGGTTGAAGGAGGACGAATGACGTGCCTAAGGTTAAAAGAGCGAAAGTTGGTCTAAGAGAGAAACTTCTAGCGGCTCTAGGGAAACGACTCATGTTTAGAAAAGAGAGAAAAATAAACAAGTTGCTAATTACTCTATCGTATCGCGAAATGGTTCGCATGTTAATACAATTGCATGGTAGTCTCGATGCTGCTTTAAAAGCGATATTCGAATTAACCGAGCATGCGGGAGATGAATTCCTGATGCAATGGATAGAATCAAGTTCACCAATTCTCTCCAAACACGTCGGCGACCACGCATTATGGATAAAAAGCGGTTATTTTGCGTTCACGGGTGATAATGTCAAGGACATCCGTTACGTGCCACCGGAAAAAGAAGGCGATCCCCACCGAGTGATCTGGCAGGTTGAGAAGTGCTTCTTATGTGCGGGTATGAATGAAGACAAGACATTACAAATCAAACCGGAAGACTTCGGTGAATTCAACTGGGGCATCGTCCCTGCAGGAATTTTCACAAAAACCATCAATTTAATAAACGAATATTGTGGCATAGAATTCACGGGAACCGTTCGCGAAACAAAATGCCTCATGCGAGGGGATCCTTGCGGCGAATATACCGCCGAATTCTATCCAAAACAAAAAAACGAAGAGAGATAAGCTTAAAAATCAATACATATAGAAAAAAATAAGCTAAACAATTAATGAAATCTCGTAAAGTAAGTAAATAGAAGGGGATTCATCTCATGCTAGATGTAATATTGGAATTCATTGGTTATGGAATCGTTGGAGTAATCGTCATATTCGTGATCCTGAATCTGGTGATTCTTCTAAAAAAATATCGTGATACAAAGAATACTGCCACTCTCTATTTTGCGATTGGTTTTATTTTTTTCCTCGGTGCGGTGGCAACATTATTCTTGGAACAGATATGTTTGGGCTTTCTCGAACGCTTTTCACTAATTCCGAGCCTAGTTGGCTTGCTTAAACCGTTGGAATTCTACGCAAGATTGTGTGCAGTCATCGCCTTGATCTTGAGCGGAACCGCTATTGTATTCATTAACTTATTTGCCTTTGAGAACACCTTCTCTGAAAAAAAGGTGCCCCTAACAATTATTGTAACCATCTTCACCATCATGTATGTCAGCCTACTCACGTTTGCAAACATTAATGGCTACTGTGGAGGTCCTTTGGCTCCGATATCTCAGGGCGAAATTGTTTATGATAATGTTGTCCTTTTATTCATGATTCCTTGTACCATCGTGATCGGCGTTGCGGCTCCAGGCGTGTTTTATTATTTCAGCATCACGACGTGGTCGAGTAACAAACCAAACGCAAAACGAAGCCTGTGGATGGGAATTGCCATCACGTGCTTTGTATTTGGTTACGTGATTGAAGTGGCATCCGTTGCGGGACCTCAAACACTCATCAATATCGCTGTAGTAATTGGAAGATCCCTCATGCTGTCCGCTGCAATTATTCTCTATGTCTGCTTCCGCATGCCCGACTGGTTTAAGGCACGAATTGGTTGGATTGAGGAATAAAACACGATCCACCTGACAAATCTTCTATTTTTTTATTCCCAAAAAGTTGAGACTTCTTTAATGGAAGAGATTTTTCTATCTGGTGTTATTATAATTCCGTCCGCTTGCAAGGATTGAGCGCAAATTCCTGCATCAAAGTAATCCAACTCATATTTTGATTCCAATCTTGCAATATTGTACAACACGACGGGTGCGATGGGGATGATATTCTTCTCGAGTTTTGGAAAATCGGCTAGCAGTAATGAATGTTTTTCCATGCGCTCTTTATATGAAAAACCCCTGCTTTGTAAGACGATATCAAATTCCATCAATGCAAGAGAGGGAATAAAACACTTTCCATCGTTAGCCTTCTTCAAATATTTTAGTCCAATTTGATGGTATTTGTTTTTGGTATCTGCAGCACTAAAAATAACTATTGTATCAATAACTGGCATTATTTGCTCTCCGTATTAAAAATGTATTTAGTTGCTTCATGCTCTTCTTCCTTAAAATCAAATCCGTCTAATGAACCAACGAATTTTTTTGTTTTTAATGGTACCACGTGAACGCGGTTTAAAGTTGCGAATATGAGGACTTTGTCTCCCGGTTTTATTCCCGCTATTTTTGCCTGTTTTTTTGGAATTCTTATTCGATTTTTATCATCAATGGTAATGACGCTCATTTTCACTCACTATTATTTATATTTTTCGCCCACAAATTTATACATTGTGGGACAGATCAAGATTGATCAACCAAGAGAAAAGGGAAAAATTAAACGAAATTTTCACACGCAAATTTAAATTCGGAAAAATCTATTGTTTTTAACTGAACAATATGGACTTGAGATGAAAAATGAGCCAAGATAAAATCTTGGAAGAAATTGACCGAATTTTAAGCAAGGGAATGGAAATATTTCAAAAAATCACGAGTTGTCACCCAAGTAACGTCACGGAAGTAACGGAATCTCCCATTAAATTTG
>JALGVI010000151.1 GCA_029838215.1 Candidatus Helarchaeota archaeon
TTTAAAAAACGGAAAGTTCACGGAAACGTGGCCATCACCCACGTGATTTGCGTCCCCTTTTCGAATGATCCCGTCGTAGTTTCTGAAATTGAACTCAAGAATTTGTCTAGAGACGAAATCTCACTCACTTTTTTTGATTATTGGGGTGTGAATCCGTGGTATGTCACGCAATCTTTGATCGTTACCAGCAACAATCGAAAGAAATTTGGAAAAACTCGTCTGCTTAATCTTGCAGGTAACATCGTAAAGATTCTTGGGAAACTCTTTCGGCAAGATACTGATTCAACACGAAAACGATTCAATTCTAAATTCAGATTTCGATGTAAACGCATCCCTCGTGGTTTGGTGATCATTCCAAAATTCAAAAAAAGACCACCAGTAAGCCGACAAGAGTTTTGCAAGAAAAATTACTATTTAGATCCAATCTTTTCATGTATCCTGTATGAGAAATTCGATCGTGCATCATGTAGACGCAACGATGTGTTCTTGAATGGTTCCTTTTCTCCAAGCGACTCTGAAAACCTTGATGGACCATTCAAGGATCCGTGCTTGGTTCTCGGAAAATCGATATCCTTGAAGCCAAATGAGTCTAAAAAAGTCACATTTCTCTTTGGAACTGCTCCTATGAAACGGATCGAAGCACTATGTTCAAAATATGAAACGATTTTAAATGAAAGTTCCATTCTTGAATGGAACGCGAACCAATGGAAAGATTCCGCGATTAATTTGGAGCTTTCAAATGAAAAATGGCTCACGCGTGAACTCCAGTGGCACTCGTATTATCTTCGCAGTGCAGGGTACTTCGATGAAGCATTTCAAGCTCATAAATATCCGCAAGGTAGTATCTATGCATTTGGACACGGTTTCGATGGTGCCATTCGAGACTACGTCTTTTTCCTGTATCCGTTAATATTTCTTTCTCCTGAGCTAGCGCGTTTCTTTCTCCTGAGCTAGCGCGGGAATTCATCACTTATATTCTAAAATTAATGCAACCAAATGGAATACTTCCGTATGCCGTTTATGGTCATGGCAAGACCGTAGGGGCGCTTGTCCATTCACGCCCATCCGATTTACCAATTTTCATATTATGGGGAATTTTGGAATACGTTACACTCACTCAAGATTTTCAATTCTTGACCGAAACGATTCCCTTTTACGGACACGATGCAGGAACGTCAACCGTTCTCGAAAGAATTAATTTACTCATCGAATTTCTTTTCTCAAGTCGAGTCGGACTGGGTCCACACGGGCTAATCAAGGTCAACGATGGCGACTGGAGCGATGGAATCTCGTTAATGGTAAAAAAGCGTAGAAAATTCCTAAAAAAAGGCGAATCTCTTTTTAATACTGCGTTGGCAATTTACGTGCTCTCGAGATATGTCCCCATTCTTAAAAAGATCGGTTCTGGACTTGCCATTCGTGTTGAAAAAAACGTTCAGGATTTAAAGAAAGCATGTTACTCTAGCTGGAATGGACGTTGGTTTTATCGAGGCTGGGACGGAAATGGTGCACCAATTGGTGATAAAGAAATATTTTTGGAACATCATGCCCTGCTATTGGTTGCAAATTTTCTGTCGTCGAACGAAATAACGTCCATCATCAATGAAGTTCACGAAAATCTCGATAATCCTTCAAAAATCGGACAATACCTTCTTTATCCTCCTGTAAAGACATGGTTAAATATCTTGCCACCCGGCTGGGACGTGAATGGCGGGATTTGGGCAATAATCAATTATGTTTTAACATGGGCTTATGCATTACACGACCCAAAGAAGGCTTGGAAATCACTATGGAAGAATTCAATGGCCAATCGGGCCATTCAATATCCACATATTTGGTACGGAATCTGGAGCGGACCCGATAGTTACATTGCAGGTCATGCAGAACGTCCTGGTGAGGCATTTTATCATTTTCCCACTCCAATGACCGATTGGCCTTTAATGAATCTCAATCTTCATTCAGGTATTTTGTCTTCTTCAATTCGCATGATAGGAATTGAACCCGATCAGGAAAAACTGGTCATCACTCCACGACTAAAATCCGAGCATTTTACGTTTAAAACACCATTAATAGACGTGATTTATGAAAGTAAAAAAATCGAAATAGTGTATCGATCACCGTTTTGGTCCATTCTTAATCTGAATGTCAAAATTCCCGAGAAATGGAAGGAAACCAGCGATGTAAAGTTCAATGGACGGTCGACCCGAGCCGAATCTTCAATATTTAATGGGTTCCTTTGCGTGGGGTGCAAAAGAGAACGGGAGAAAATCCTCCATTTAGAAATATTTCGGTAAAAAACATCAAAAAGAAAAAAAGCATTATAGTTTTGGGTATTTATCTACGAGTTTCTCAAGTTTTTCGCAGGCTTGTTTTAAGGCAATTCCAATCAGACCTGGAGATGCATTTTTGTCCAAAATAGCAACTACCATGGCCTTTCCATCACTCGTTCCCTTGAGCATTAGATTTCCCTTGTCTCCCATTAATACGAGTTGATTGAGTGTCCATTTATTCTCCATGCTGCATCGCGTAGCAGCTCCTAACATGGGGGAATTGAGATGTGCGATCTCATCACAATTGAGGTCCTCATTTAAATGCTTGATGAGAACGTGCCCTTCTTGAGTCATGATGAAGCTGGCTTTGGATTTGGCTTTTCCGTCAAACTCCTTTAGAACCTCATCGAATTCACTTTTATTCTCCCATTCTTCGAGATATTTTTCCCGTTTTACGATTTTAAACGTGCAGAATCGGTTTTTTTGCGAGACACAGGATTCTTCAATAGCAAACACGGGAGTTTCCATGTAGATTTCACCCATGCCTTCTAAAATTCCCTGCACGTAATGACAAGAGGTGCTCCTATCTTCATATGCTTCAATGGGATTATGAAGTTCAAGCGTGATTTGTTCGGATTCAATTTTTGTATTCCAATACTTGCCCCAACCCAGTTTGTTTAATGCCAAAAGCAAGTAATTAAATGCTTCATCATCGGACAGGATTAAAGTATTAAGATGAGTCAATAAGGTCTTTCCTGTTTCTCGTCCAATGCGGTAAAGAATGCTATTCGCACCTTGTTGGAATAAATTTTTTAACGTTTTAAACCACAGTTGGAATTGTTGCTTGCTCATGATGACAAATCGATTCTCGGAGTTATCGGAAATACCTGAGATGATTCCCGTGATTTTGCCCTCGAAGAAACTGAAATTCTTGAAAGACTTGAGTTCTAATTCCTTGATTTTCTGACCTGTTGACAATTTACCTTCACCAAATCATTATGTTTTCATCCTCGCTTGTCGTATTCATCATCATGTTTCATGAATTTTTCCTTAGCGAGATGAAATTCTAGTAAAAACTAAAGACTTGCCATATAAAAATCATTAGAATTGAAAAAGATAAGTTGAATTGGTAATAAAAAAGAATTTAGACGTGGGAAATTCGCTGTGCTCGTGCCATTACGAGAGGTCCAATGATTTCATGGAAGTATTTGACAATTGCAGGTTCTTGGCTGATGATCGCAACTTTTTGCGTTTCTTTATCAGCCATTGGAGCAATAAGGACTTCTTCACCATCACGAGCCGCTGCCCATAGATCTCGATCTTTTCGTTGTCGAATTTCAACATTTCCCTGTTCAAGCAAGACTGCGACTTTATCCCTGTCATCAGCCAAAATACGCGATGCTGTTTTAATCCGCATTGCCCGCTTTGCGGTTTGAATTGTATCGAATGGAAGTGTTTCGAAATCTGGAGTTACCAATGAAATTGTACTCTTGGTTCGATGAATCATATCTGCCATATATTCTTCAATTGCTTCTTGCGTGACAAGAATCCAAGTTAATTCTCCACTGGTTGCTAAAATCCGTTCTGTTTCGTTCCAAACGGCACGAAGAATCTTGGCACGTTCTTGGGTCTGTTCTTCGCACTCTTTAAATTGTTTTGCGGCATCGTCATTGACGTTCATGAGTCTATCTGTCAAGATCACGTCTGTTTCTTCTAACTTTCCTGCAAGTTGGTCATTTAATGAATTTGCATTTAACTCATATTCGTTTTGATGAGCCGTTGCCAAATCCAAAAGCTCGACTTCCATGGTCGAAGCATCTGATTGAAATTCGTCTCCGTGCTTGCTAATTATCTCATTATGTTTTTCTCCTACCGACGTGGTCAATTCTGCAAGAGATTTCAGATGTTTCTCATCAATTCCATTGATTTCTGTTTTGATTGTATTGAATCCTTTCTCGACTTCTGTTGAAATCTTGGTCTGGATATCTGCTGCCATTGTATTAACGCGTTCAATATCTTTATTGACAAA
>JALGVI010000077.1 GCA_029838215.1 Candidatus Helarchaeota archaeon
CTTAACGATTCTCAAAAACGATGAGGACAAGATGAAAGATGAATTTATATGACAAAATTCGTAACGTTCCTGACTTTCCCATTGAAGGAATTCAGTTCAAGGACATAACAACGCTCTTGCAAGATCCAAAAGCATTTAAACAGGCAATAGACGAAATGGTAAAACATTATAAAAAGATGAAAATTGATAAAATAGTTTCTCAAGAAGCCCGTGGCTTCATATTTGGAGGTGTCCTTGCATATCTTCTTGGCGCAGGCTTCGTTCCCATTCGAAAGCCAAAAAAACTTCCTTATAAAACAGTTTCTTACACGTATGAAAAAGAATATGGCAAGGACGAAATCCACATGCATGAAGATGCCATCAAGAAAGGAGAAAAAGTCTTGATCTTTGACGATCTTCTAGCAACAGGTGGAACCGGTCTTGCAGGTGCAAAACTGGTCGAGAAACTCGGCGGCGAAGTCATCGAGCAAGGATTCATGATCGAACTCACGGGATCCCTACACGGTCGAAAATTCCTCGAAGATAAAGGCTACAAGGTCTGGTCGTTATTGCAAATTGAAGTCGAAGAATGATTCATGATTTTAAGGAGTTGAATAAACTTGAGATATAAAGGTTGTTCGTTCGTGCCCATTGATTTTGAACAGCGCGAAGCAATCCAAGAGATGCTACCCATAGAAATTGGCGTGATCGGTGGATCGGGAAATTATGATCCAACGTTCGTGGAAAATCCAATGGAATTAAAGGTTCACACGCCATACGGAGCACCTTCAGACCACTTCATCATTGGAAAGGTCAAGGACCGAAAAGTTGCTTTCTTGGCAAGACATGGTAGAGGACACGTCATTCCTCCCCATAAAATCAATTTCCGTGCCAATATATGGGGGTTTAAGGCACTTGGCGTTACCCGAATTTTAAGCCCGGGTGCGTGTGGAAGTCTACAAGAAGACATCCCTGTCGGAGAATTCGTGATTTGTGATCAAATCTTCGACCGCACCTTTGGAAGACGAGCCGATACATTCTTTGAAGGAGGCGTGGTCGCACACATCCCCTTCCAAGATCCAATGTGTCCGGAGCTTCGAAACGTTATCATCCAATCTTGCAAGGATCTGGGTCTAAAACACCATTCGGAAGGTACTTACGTCTGCATTAATGGTCCACGATTCTCGACTAAAGCAGAATCCCTCTTCTATCGCAAGATGGGATTCTCTGTTGTTGGGATGACCGTGTATCCGGAAGCAATTCTCGCAAGAGAAGCAGAAATTTGTTTTGCCAGCATTGCAATGCCCACAGATAAGGACGTCCATGGTGATGAACCCGTTGACATCGCTGTCATCCTAGAAACAATGCGAAAAAACATTGAAAATGTCCGAAAATTAATTTTTGATGTCATACCAAAGATACCAAAAGAGCACTCCTGCGATTGCGGGCATGCCCTTGACACGTCGATGATATAAACCAATTCAATCCTTTTTTTCTCGTTCTTTTTAGAAAAAAATCAAGACCGACAAACAAGCACGAGAGTGCTGTTTATATAGTATTTTTTAAAACCAAACGGTCAGAAGAAGAATGTCACGAGAAAAAAACGCTCATTCTGCAAATTCATTTCAATACAAGATTCACGAATTGATCGGAAAGCAACTTTTCAACATCAACCTGCAAGCCGAAGTATTCATGAAGAAATCATCCAGGCAGGTTCGCACAAAAGATCGAAAAATTCACGTGGTAAATGAATACATCCTGATCGATGATGGCGACGACAGTCAAATCGTTTTTTCCATCTGGGACGATGAGCTTCCCGTTGGTGAATGGGTCGAAATCAATGGAGCCTACACCCAAGAGTGGAATGGTGAGTTTCGATTATCCCTTTCAAGAAGAGGTCGTTGGAAGCCCCTTGATTTATTAAATGATGAAAACACGGAATTCCAAGCAATTGCTTCCATTCCATTTCTAAATAACCCAATTAATGTGCAAGGACACGTCGTTGAAATAGAGGAGCCAAGGACACAATCGGAAAAAATATTGCAACGAATTCTCATTGGAGATGAAACGGCAGTGATCGTGGTACACGTTACCGACAAGCATGTAAATAAATTCCAAGAACAATTACACCGTTTTCCTCAATCATCAGATTCATTCTCACCGATCGGAGCAACACTAATAAACGCCGTGAAAACAGAGGTAAATTCGTCCCTTGTCCTGTTGCCATCTTCAAGATATTCTATAAAACTTGATGCTCCTGGATTAAATCCACTTCAAGTCAACTTGGATAAAAATATCACGTACCCAGACCTGAATGTTTGAAGAAATGATTTAAAAAAAGTCAACAATTTTTCAGAATTTCCTTCAAGTCAATGTCTTGTTCCTTCAAGACCTTGGAAATCACGTTGAAATAATATAGCCGGGGATTCAAATGATTGATCTTCACTTCATAAATACGATATTTGTCAACAGATATGTCTTCATTCGTGTTGAACCGTTCCAATCCAAATTGTCCGAGTTGTAAATTCTTGACTTCATGTGGTTCAATTTCGATGATCATTCCATAAATCGCCGTTTGAGTCTTTATATATGCATACTTAGCTGATTCGAAAATATGCGGCGTCAATCTAATGACAGGTCCCCTAACGGGATGTTTATTCGTATCATCAGCCTTCAAGATTCCCTTATTTCGAACATTCTCGAAGTGCTCTTCGTGAATACCTCTGTACAAGTTGTATTTTGTATTCAGGATTACTTTCTTATTGTCTTCAATCCGAAGAAGGGGGTAAAGTTTTTCGATGTCAATGCCCGGAAAGAAACTCTGTGCCGTCCTGAGACTCGTTTTGTGGTATCCGTGTTTCAAGGCTTTCTCGACACTTCGAATCATCTTGAGCTCAATGTTTGTAAACTGCTCCGTGTGATTCAAAAAGCCCAAGAGATAATCAATCCTTTTATAAAATTCGAAATTTTCCTCCGACACTAGTAATCAACTTAAACTGACTAAATTCAAATCGTGCTAAACTAGAACAATCTTGATTAAATTAACAAGCGGTATTTATTTTCGATTCATAAAAAACGCTTTTGCAAAGCCTTCGTCAACGAATCATTTCTCGTTTAAGAAAATAAAAGATTGAAAAAATTTTTATCAAAAGATTTCAAATTTAAGCATGATGCAAGGATTTGATAACATGTCCGATGAGCTTTCAAGACAAATCGATCGAGTCGTTGAAATCCTCCTTAACTCGAACCGCGTGGTGGTTTTTACAGGGGCAGGTTTGAGCACGGAAAGTGGGATTCCAGATTTTCGCGGTAAAAATGGTTTATGGAAGAAAGTCGATCCAAAAACATCCCATATAGACTATTTTCTCAAATATCCTGACCGATACTGGAGTCGTGCAGCAGGATTGGATGACGGTCCAACATTAGGGAACATACTCGAAAAAAAGCCAAATAACGGTCATCTTTCCGTTGCGGAATTGGGGAAGCTGGGTAAATTAAGTGCCATCATCACTCAAAATGTAGATGGCTTGCACCATAAAGCAGCCGAACAGATGAACGTGGATGGTGTTCCCATTTATGAGTTGCACGGCACGATGCGAACCGCACGATGCATGGATTGCGGCGAAAAATATTCTCGCATGGACATAATCGTGAGAGTGAAAAATGGGGAATTGCCACCAAGACACGAATCTTGTAAGGATGAATATTATGGAGGATTGATCAAGACAAACACGGTTCTTTTCGGTGAGCCACTCCCAATGGAAGCCATCGATGGCGCGTGGTCAGCTGCTCAAAACTCGGATTGTGTCCTTGCTTTGGGAAGCACGTTGACTGTTTCGCCTGCCAACCACATACCACGAATTGCTAAAGAAAACGGCGCTAAATTCATCATAATTAATTTAGATTCCACAGTCATGGATTATTTAGCAGACGTGGTGATTCTAGGCAAGTTAGGGAAAGTCTTGCCCGAAATCATGACAAAAATGAAGAGTGCCATTCAAGTAGAATGATAGATCCTGATGATTGTCAATAGAAAGACGTTTTTATTCCAATAAATCGCGAATTTGATATATTTACAAAGCTTTTTATCGAAAATTCTCGTGAATTGTAATGAAGTTTTAAATTTAACTCAAGTTTTGAGGTCTAAAAATGACTGAAGACATGGTTCTAATAGAAGAAAATGACGATAAAACGATAACCACGCTCAAGTTAAACCGATTAAAGAAGAAAAATGCTTTGAACTTTGAGCTCTTTACCGCATTAGAAGAGGCAATAGAAAAAATAGAAAAATCAAGCACGCGCGTCGTTATCATCACGGGTGGAGAGAATTCATTTTCTGCAGGAATTGACCTAAAAATGTTGACGGGTCAAGATCCTGCTGCAATGGGAAAGATCCCCAATCTTGCCAATCCCCCTAATTTTCGATATTGGCTAAATACCTGGCTTCAACCGATCTTGACCAAGATCGAACAGATGGAAAAGCCCGTGATTGCGAAGATTAATGGATTCTGTCTCGGCTCAGGATTGGAGATTGCCCTGGCCTGTGACTTTAGGTTTGCAGTTGAGACGGCAACAATGGATTTAAGAGAAACTCGCGTGGGGATCATTAGCGATGTAGGAGGGGTTTCACGTATCGTGCGATTAGTAGGCATTCCACGAGCAAAAGACATTCTTTTGACAGGACGCACGTTTGATGCGAAGGAAGCACTTGAAATGGGACTTCTTCATGGAATCGCAAAAGACCTTAAGGAATTGGACGAGATGGTATTGGCTTACGCAGAAGAATTAAAGAAAGCCGGACCTCTAGCAATTGGAATCGGGAAGCGCCTCATAGATGCCTGCTATGGTAAAGACGTTCATTTTGGCATGTTCTTGGAAGGCTTGGCAAACTCCCAATTGCTTCAATCAAAGGATTTCATGAATGCGGCTTTTGCACGATTCCAGAAAAAGGAACCGAAATGGAAAGGAAAATGATTTTTCAATCAACATGACAACTTTTTTTCATTCATTTCTCATTTTTCCAATCCAAATATGGGAGATCCGCCGACTTTGAGCTTCTCGGTTTCTTCTTTAGTCAAGGTTTTAATGGATATTTTATTTTCATCATCAGATATGATTGCACTATTTCCCATGGGATCTTCTAAGATGAGAGTGAATGATTCATTTCCTTCGATTGCATGAGCCACTTTTCGGATGAGATCCTTACAATTAAACATTTTTTCAGGATGTTCCAGCGACATATACGTGAATTGCAAGACTTCCGTGATTCTCAACAGAATACCCTCTATATTGGTAAAATATCCTTCTGAAGCAATTGAAGGTTCAATTTCGACACCAAATTCTGGGATTCTAATGGTACAGGAGCTGCTTTTTATGACCTTGGTAGAAAGGTCAGCCTCCGAACTAAATCTAAACGCGAAACGTTTTGGCTCCTTAGAAAATACACTGAAAAGATCGTTGGTCTTAAACGAACAATTTTCCTTTTCACATTTAAGATGTAGAAGAATGGTTTCCCCAAAATGAGGAATGTCGAGTTCTTCGAGATGGGATTTAATTGACGAATTGCAATAAGGGCATTTCAAGTTAGAGAAAAAAGATTCATACTTTCTCATTGAACTCATGTTAAAACGAGGTCCAATTCGTTAAAAAAAACATCCATTCATGCAATTTTTTTTCATCGATTTGAAAAGAACCGGCATCTCTCGAGGCTCTCTTTTAGTGCCCCAAATTCTTCAGTTGAAATATCTCTTATTGATTTTCCCTTCAATTCTTCGAGTTTTGGATTAGATGAGTCAGTCAATACTTCACCGATCTTTCCATTTCCGATGAGAAAATCTGCCTGCGATTCTTCATGATGAAAGATAAAAACATCTTTTTTAATTTTGAGAAAAAATCTCTGTTTCTTATCTCCACTGCGAAATAGCCATTTTATCGAGCCGTAAACGGGCTCCAATTCAGTAATGTAATTCATTTCGGCCTCATTTAACTCATCAACCGAAAAACTTGCTCCGACATCACGTTCATATTCTTTTAGAAGTAGGTCGATCAATTCTCTTCTTGAAGGTACTTCTTCAATCTCACGTTGGATAGAAGTGATGTAATTTTCCAAGGTCATTTCTGCCAGTTTCTTAAAATTCTCGGACGGCATGTTCAGACACGAAAGAAATATGGAGACGTTAAAGTTTAAAAGAATGTTTCCGACCAAAAGACCAACTTTTTCGATTGATGCTGAACCCGAACCCGAGATTTTCCGTCCTCTGACTTCAATCTCATTGTAATCAATTGTTGCGGGAATGCCAAGTGAATTATACAGCTTATTCGGTGCGGGCAATGCGACTTTTATCAGGTTGTGAAGGGGATTTGGAAATTGAAAGCCTGGCAAAAGAACATTGAATAAGATTTGGTCTTCATCGACTAGAACAGTCCCTCCACCAGCCAAACGTCGGGTATAAGGCATTTCAAAGGATTTACAGGCATCCAAATCTAATTCTTCCTCAACATCTTGGTGAAAACCACAACTCATGATCTTTCCATTCAGACTCTGAAGAATTAGCAAGTTTGGAGGCGACTTCTGTTCGGAGAGACTCAGTGAACAGGCATGCCAAATTAACTGTGATTGTAATGGGGTCTGATTTTCCAAAATAAGCACGCGCCACGGTTTCTGAGCACTCATTCCAAAATTTCCCCAATAAAATGAACTTGATTTTCCGGTTCTATATGTTTGATATATTATTATTCTGTGGTCTTTTGATTTTAATCATTAGCAATCAATTTGGAACCGATCCGCGAAAATAAAAAACAAAGTAGTCCCTGCTACCACCACGGTATAACGCGGAATAAACTCGAATTTCTAAGTCCATAGGTTGAAGAGTTTTCCAAATAGGACAACTCCAATACAAAGTGACTGTTATTGAGGAAGTCATACACGAAGCCAGGGGGGTTCAACACCCAATCCGTTAAAATGACATCACTTATCTGCTGAAGTTCAATTAAATCAAAGAAAGATTGATTATCAATGTCATTGTTAAAAGTGATTATTGGATATTTACCCCCAGTTGCGACAAATACTATAATGTCTAAATATGGATAATTCTCACTCATCAAAATGGTCGTATTATCCCAATTTCTGTTATTAAAATGATGAGAGAATAATATGATCCCGCCATATGCGCGTGGATCATCAAAAACAGAGTAGTAGAACCGGGAATCTACGATAAAAGTGGTTATTAGACAAAAAACGAATGAGAGCATCAGCAGTGGATATAATACATTTCTCTTCAACCTCTTCCAAGTCATTGTATTTGTTCTTCTTATCCATGATCCCAAATCTTTGGTTCCCATAAATAATCTAACGATAGCATAATAAACGGGAAATATTAAAGGCGCATCGTATCTGTACCCCACGTATTGAAGATTGACAAGTTGAAAATCGTGAAAAAAGTTAATTTCCAGAAGCAAAACGTAATAAAACGTGAAATACCAAATAAGGCACAACACGCCAAATTTATCAAAATACTTTCTATTCTTCTTATAAGCCCAGATTTGGAAAATTGCATACGCAAGCATGATTAAATTGAAAAAAGAATGAAACGTCCCCAAATTGAGAAAAATCCAATAAAAATATAACACGACGGTATAGCCCAGAAAAAAAATATCGGCAAAATCAAGCCGAGAATCTACGCTTTTCATTACACTACCAAGAATTGGTGCCACCACGATGAGAATAATGAGAATGATAATGCCTTCGGCGATTAAAATGCTGGCATATTTCAATTTTTTTGTATAATTCTTCCTTCTCATCGATAGAAAAAGGTATGATAAAATCATCGGAAAAATTGTGAATCCTATCAATTTTACAAGGATTGTAATGTTAAAAAGGAGGAGTCCCAACAGGAAATATCTCAAGTCATCATTATTAAAGCCTTTATAGAAGAATATAATGCTAAAAATAAACATGTACGTGAGGACGATGTCAATTTCGCCGATAAAAATTGACCCGATGAAGAAAGAAATACTAAATAATACCGAAACGATAAATGCAAATTTAAATTCGAACGTGGACTTTAACAAATAAAATAGAATGATATCCGAAGCTATGATGAAAACCAACGTGATAGTCCTCGTGACAATGCACGAAAACGGGATAAAATTAAAGATGATGGCGTTTAGAAAAAGGATCAAGGGTCTATCTAGAAATCCAAACATGAGAAGGGGCTGAATATTCCCTCGTCTCAATTGCTCTGAAACGTAAAGATATTTCGTCTCATCATAACCAGAAATGTTAAAAGAATTAAAATAAAAATACAAATTCACTGCAATTGCAATGGCTAAAAAAATCAAAAAACTCACTAACACGCTAATTTTTACACGCTTTTTTATTCTATCACCCAGAAAAATCAAGACGAACAGGAACACGACAATAGAAACGGCTAGCACGTCGATAAAGATCGTGACCAAAATATTGATATATAAAATCAGAAAGTAACTGGGAAATTCCATTTCATTGTCTTCCTTTTTATGGTTTGAACGGGTCCTTTCTTTTAGACAAGCATGAACATCATCCAAGCATCGTTTGAGGCGGATTCGCACTCTCCAAACGCATTGCGATCTGTCAAGTCCCGTGATCGAATGCATTTCACGTTATATAATGATATTTCAATGCGATATTTTTTAAGCTATTTACATTAGCATTGATGGGTTTTTTAAAGTCGGGATGATGGAACCACTTGCCTGTCTTGAGTTTGTAACTTTTTTGACAGGGTGTCCCCATTTATTCACCCTTGCTTATATCAAAATGCCATAACATCTCCCTTATTGCGTCTTTTTTCTGGACTGCTTTTGAATTCCATCGATGAGAGTCGAACCTGAACTACAAGCACTGCAATGAAATAAAAATTGATGATGGATTAATAATTCATTAAACTAAATAAATCCGTAATCATCCTCATCATAAAAACGAGCTTTAACTTTTGGTTCATATAGCTTTATTCGAGATTCATAAAGACCGGGAGCCTTGAGTAGATAATCGTCGAGTTTCGATATCAAATAGGCATGAGACGAAGAGTGTTTTACCTGAAAATAGGCTTTTATTTGGCCCAATTCTTCCTTTGAGAGTTCGGCTAGACCATCCCAACTAGATGGATAACCCAAAACTTCAAGCTCCTGCATTCCTTTAATTATTTGCTCGGTTTTATCACGATTCAGAATGAATACTTGAAGATACCAGCGAAAAATAGGTGTTTTATACTTGTAATGGCGAGATACTTGAGATCCTCCTTTAAAATTCGTGAATAGCTCGACCTGATTTTGGAGTGCTTGAAATATCGGGGCATTTTGCGTCCTCGGAATATATCCCAACTTGTTATTTTGGTACCACACACTTACGGCTTGCGAATCATGAGGATTGTCAGGCTCCGCTATTAAAGCCAGACTAGTTTGTAGAGGAATCTGTGATAATAAGTCTTGGTTACCAGTATAATAACTTCCAACAATCTGTGTATTGATTATATCCAGTGGTAAAGGAATGGACAGTTTTCGAATGGGAATTTGAGCCGTTAGATATTGTTTATGAAGAGAATATAGACGTGTTCCTGGATTGTGTTTTTTATTACATCGAGGACAAGTATAAGGAACATGCTCATTGGCATAAAGTTCTTCCATCTTTTCTAGAGTATCTTGGTATAATCCTTGCCTATCGGTTGTTAAAATGGTAAATATTTTATCCATCATTTCTTCTAATTGTTCTATTTCGTCCTGAGCATTTAAATGACGACCATTCTTAGGATCCGGAGGTAATGAGAAATGAAGCTCTGCACAGGAAATACAAAAATTGGTTTGACACGTATCGCAGATCTTGCTACAACCAGGGCAAATTACTTTCCCGCATGAATTACAGTTAATTTCATGTTTATTGCAAACAGCGTTTTCACAAACCTGACAAATCGACGAAGAAGAAGGACAAAAATATCGTTTACACTTTATGCACTTGTTTCCACATTGCTTGCAAATTGTCGTCTTGCAATGATTACAGGTTTTTGCACATGAATGACAGATTTGTTGGTGGCAAAAATCACAGGTCTGGATTTCGCAAGAAGGACACATGACATCATGACAAACGGAACATTCAAGGGCACAATAATCACAATAATAAGTATCGCACCTAAAACACCGATGAAATAGGTAAAACGTTTCCCCATTCTTCATCGCATCTAATATCGCAGATGAATAGTCATTTAAATTATGTTCCTTTTCACAATTTGGACATATTCGAATATCAGAATAATCATGTCGCCACATCTGACCTCCCCATTTTTCATTACTCGGAATTTTAGAATTATCTAATGATTGGATAAAAATCAAATTTTTAAAGACAACGATCTCAACGAGTGATCATCAAATTACAGGAAAATCAACTTTAATTAAGAATAGTTTTGATTTAAATATGAAATTACGTTAGAAAAACAAGGATCAGTTATGCATCATATTGATGCAGGAATCTAGAGAAATGGAGTGATATAATGACAGAAGAACTTCCTAATAAAGATATTCCACGACCGCTTTTTGATTTCATTTACATGTCCATTCAGACTTCATGGGGCGATAAAAAGCAGGTAAATTTTACTAAATTGGCTAAAGAAATGGCGAAAAATTTCCTTGAAAGATATCCCGATACGAAGGATCTTCACGCTCTAGCTAAAAATTTTAATATTTTTATCAAAAATGATTTGAAGATGTCGGAGAATAAAATGTCTTTCACGAGGGAAGGAAATAAAGGTACCTTCAGGAGTCATTGTGACAATTGCATGATTTGTTTCACGAACAAGAAACTGAAAGAAAAATACGGTCCAGAGGGTGCGGGATGTTGGATCCCGGGTTTAACCATGACCTTACTAAAGAAAATCGAACCGAACATTTCAAAAATTGATTGGACAGTCAATGAAAAACCAAAGACTGGAGAATGCATCTTGGAATACGAAATCACGTTTCGAAATTAAAAGAAATCATTCTCATTATTATTTTTTTAAAAATAATTCTAAAATTGTAATGAACGTAAAAAAACGATTTATTTCTTGGTATTGAATGTTTTTTGAATATCCTTCTCGAATTCCTTCCGCTTGAATTCAAGCTCGCTTCGAAGGATTTGAATGCTCTGCCTCTTGATCAGGCTATTTAACTTGAGTAGGTCGTGCTTGATGGCAAACTCCAAATTTTCTTCGAGATAATCCAGCTGCTTTTTTAATTCCACGCGTGCAACATCTTCATTTTCATAGGTGTTTCGAATTAAATCTTCGTAACACTCGCCATTTGAACATAGAAGTTGGCGCGTGCTGATGACTCGTGTGACAAGACTTCTTTTTATCCGTTCCAAGAGCTCGGGAAACTTTTCGTGATAATGCTTGCACCTGATGTAGGATAGGTCATTTTCCTTGAATTTATCAAAATATCCTTCGATTATTTGGGCAGGCGTTATCTTTCGAGAAGCAGCTTCAAGATAGACATCAATAGTGTTAATTGTTTTTTCACGTATATCAGGAGTTAAGAAGAAGTCATAAACGAGACCTGCAATGGGATTTACAAAAAAGCCCACGATGCCTTTATAAAAATGCTTGACTTGCTTTTGAATTTGCTTCAGTTCATTATCCAGCTCAACGATCCAATAGTCTCGAAGTATTTTAGTATTTTTCTTGATGAGATCATGGTCTGCTACTAATTCAGCTTCTCCAATTTCGCATTTTTCCATGTCGTATTTCTCCAGCATGTTGCTCACGTATCCGAAAAAAATAAAAAAATGGAATTTATCCCGTAAATTCAGTCGAAATCGTTACGGGAGCCAGTTCTTGCTGGAGCTCTGCGTTTTTCTTTTCGAATACAGGACGATGGATCGTGTTGAAAGTGCAGAAGGGAACTCGAAATACCTTGTCTTTCTCGCGATCATATATTCCGTAATGTACCAAGCAACGCGAAACGCGTTCCGTGTTCATGTTGTAAGCATCTTGAAAATGCATGCAAGAAACCAATAAAGAATTCTGTCGCAGGAAGTTTGCAGCGCTATCCCAACCGGGTTGAAGTATGACATTGGAGAATTTTAACATTGTTTCGATGAGATTTTTAGGATCATCAAGCCGAATATTTGGAAGAACACTAACGAAGAATCCGTATTTAACGGCTTTTCTAAGCATGAAATGACCCGCTTTATCCAGCATTCTACCGATCATTTTTCCAATTCCTGTTTGAGCCATCTTTTCAAGTCTTGGCTTTTCGTTTACTAAGTCCTGTTCGTTTAAAAAGTTCCAAATTCGGTCGGCTCGCTCCACGATTTGATTTATATTGAAATATTCATCAATAATGTGAATTTTATTATTTTTCGGATCTTTTGCTTTTTCAACAATGCCTATCGTTGCAAATCCGCAATCCTCATGAGATGACATTTCAAATGCGGGTTGCTTGTCCACCCATGTAATCATTTTCACGAAGTTGGTCAGTGTTGGTATCGGATAGTATTTCTCGCCAAAATTGCTACCCCACAGGTCCAACATGTAATTGTTAATATCCGCAAAGAGATCTGTTGCATTATAACGCATTTTTAAGACTTCTTGTTGCGTTATCCGACCACAAAGACTAACAGGCTGATACACGACACAGCTAACGACATCTTGGTTTTCTGCGGCGAATTTCAGAATTGGTCCGACTTGATGCTCGTTGATTCCTCGAGCAATTGTAGGAACCAAAACCACGTCTTTAAAACCCAATTCGCGGCAATTTTCAACGATTTTCATTTTCTTCTCCAAGAGGTCTGCACCGCGTGTTTTGATGTAAACGTTTGGATCGGTGGCAGAATCAAATTGCCAGTACATGGCATTCATGCCAGCATCAATGATTTCTTGGAGATAATCGATATTCGTAAAGCGAAGTCCGTTGGTCGTGACCATGCGATGGACGAAGCCCAATTCCTTTGACATTTCAAGGATCTCGGGCAAGTCGTTTCGAACTGTCGGTTCACCACCTGAGATTTGGAGTGCAACAGGTGGTAAGGGTTGAATTTCAGGGTCACGGAAATGTTCCATGATCTTACGCAGCTCTTCAATGGTGGGTTCAACCACGTATCCGGTAACATTTGCATTTGCAAAACATATTGGACACTTTAAATTGCATCGATTCGTGATATCAATTAGACAGATGCACGTGGCAGACTTGTGATTTTCGCATATACCGCAATCATACGGACATCCTTTTAGACCCTGTTTTCCGCCCCTATTCGAAAACGGTCCTTCATCAAAATGAGTTTCAGTATCCTGAACAACTTCCCTTGAGAATCTGTGATAACCTTTTCGCCAGAGATAGTAATAACTATTCGAGGCTATAATATCTTTAAACTCACCGTGCTCTGGACAGGTTTTTTTCATGTAGATATTATCATCGGATTTATCTTCGTAAATTGTTGCTTTAATTTGTTGCAAGCATTCTGGACAAATGGAAGTAGTTTCATGAATGTATGAAGTTGTCATATTTCTCTCATCCTAAAAGAAATTTGAACGATTAATTTTTTCATTTATCTAATTATATTTAAATTTTTGTCCAATTAAAAAATTAATAAGATATATGCTTTTTTTTATTAAAATCTTTTTAGATCAGGATTTTTTATGAAAAAATATTTGATTTTATCTGCTAAATGGTAAAAAAATTCTTTTGATTTAGTCAATTAAGGCTTTTCTTTTTTTTGAGAAGTTGTAGGAAAACATATTTTACTTGCTTACACGGATTTGAATGAAAAAAATTATTTTAGGAGATCTTCCGCCGCATATGCCTCAAGAATTTCTCCAAAAAACAATCGATGAGAACATACGGGAGAAGATTCGGCTTTGTGCATGATTCGGCATTCGTAATTGATGACGGCTTCCGAAATAACGGGGACACTAATGCGTTTACTTGGTTCCAAAGTGAGTTTCGCCTTGGCAATTTTATCAACGTGACGTCCCGATGCCGCACCTGCAATCGACACGGCAGAACGGATTTTGGGCGAAGGCACATTCAACGTGAATTCTCCGACTTCTTCCAAAAGTGAAAATGAATATCGACTCGGAGCAACGGCTACCACACATATTGGGGTGCTCCAAAGTTCTCCAATGGTCTTCCAATCTAAAGCCATCATGTTCGCCTTGTTATTCTGGTCACGTGTCACGAGCAGCGAAGTTTGGTTCAAAGTCAGTTCCGACAATTGATAAGGATCGATCGTTACTTTTTTCATGAACTGAATTTACCAATCTAAGAAAAAAAGCCTTTCGTTTGTTAATCTGATGGCTTTAAATTTATTTATCTCATAACTAAGTTGAAAACCTGGTGGTTTAATGGACGTTTATGAAATTTTAAATGAGGCTTACGAGAAATCAGAGAAATTCCTATTCATTAACCTTGACAAGCAGGGAATTTCTCTAGAGGCATTAATAGAAGAAAAAGGACGGAATCTGGCATTTAATCCTGTATTTTGGGTAACAAAGTCCCATGACATTCAACAACGTGATGTTTTTAACGAAATTGATAAAATTTTGGAAACAACCACGTCAGTCATTCCGTTTTTCTACATGGAACTCCTGTTAATAGATTTTCCTGAATTTCAAGAATGGGTTAAAGATAAGGTGCTTTTTCACTACATGCGTTTGGTCCCCGTATTTACAATTACAAACCTTGATAAGTTCACCGCTTGCTTGAAGAAGAAGGAGAATAGGGAAGTTGCAGTGATTGCTTTAAGGTTGGTGAAAGAATTGGATGCTGATCTGATCAAAATCCTTGATCAGTTGAAGAAAAGCGAGATTTTACACGATTTAATCATCTTTGTAGATGAGGAGTTGATTGAAAAAAGCGATCCTTCCACGTTCCGAGCAATTCCCTTCCCCATTCATCTCGTGCCAAAGGAGGAAGGATAATGATTGCATTGGTGAACGTTCCAAACAAGACACCGTTCTCAAATAGTCGTCAGCCACCGTTAGGAATGGGATACATCTGTAGCTTTCTTCGCTCGAATAAAGCGGAATGTGATTTGTTCGATCTTGCCGTCTTCCCTATCTCAATCAATAAGGCGGTTGATTTAATCTTGCAAACCAAGCCAGAACTCGTGGGATTCACCTGTTATGAAACTAATTACTTCATTATACGCGAGTTCTGTAAGCAGATAAAGAGACAAGATCCAAATATCAAGACGGTCATTGGTGGACCGACAAGCACTTTCGCTTATGAAGACATCCTAAATGATGAATCCCATGTAGATTTTTGTGTTCTTGGAGAAGGCGAACAGACCTTACTGGAATTATGGCAAAATATTAACGGTAACATCGGCGACCTTCTCGAAATAAAGGGGCTTGCATTCAGGCATGGCGATACACCAATAAAAACCGCCCAAAGACCATTAATTAAAGACTTGGATTCCATTCCTTCCCCATACTTGTCGGAAATCTATGACATGAAATATTACGATTCCGCCTACATAACAAATGGAAGGGGATGCCCAAAACAATGCATCTTTTGCACGGGCAGTGCACTATTCGGACACACCGTGCGTTTCCACTCACCAGAACGGATTCTTGAGGAAATCGATTACCTCTACAATTTAAATATCAAAAATTTTCTATTTTCCGATGACACGGTCACCATATCACGAAAACAAATCAACAGCATTCTCGATGGATTAGAAAAACGCGGTCATGATATTTCTTGGCACGCACAAACCAGGATTGACCAGATTTCTAAGGAAATGCTGGAAAGAATGAAAAAAGTTGGTTTGAAATTCCTTAGCTTTGGATTGGAAAGTGCCGATCCCTTTATTTTAAAAACCATCAAAAAGGTCCGAACTCACGGTGAAGGAGTTCAACTAGAGGAAAAGCACCTCCAAAAATTCGAAGTGGTCTTTCAATGGTTAAAGGACCTCAAGATTCTAGGAATGGTGGGCGTGATTTTAGGAAATCCTTACGAGTCAACAAAACATCTAGAAAAAACCATTAATTACCTCAAGAAAATCGAACGCAAGTATGGTATAAAACATGCTATAAATGTCCTCGTTCCCCTGACAGGTACTGAAGTTTTCAAAAAACATCGTGAGTTTCAAATGGTAATCAAAAAAGATGCAAATTTTCTCTTGCCCTATAAAATTAAGAAATTTTCAGCAACGTCAATCGAGGAAATAATAGAATTTCGAAAGAAGCTATTAACCGATTACAGCCTTTTCGTTTGGAACGAACCGTGGGATAAATCACTCAGTGTTTTCGAAAAAATCACGGAGAAGTCTCGATTTCAACTTTCCAGAGAAACATATTACGATTTTTTAAGAAGAGACTTCGAAAAATGATTAATATTCATTAAAAAATAACTTGAGATGAAAGGAAGGTGTTGTAACAAGATGGACATTTTGCTCATACATCCTCCACCAATGCTAGACCCAAAAAAGGCGAATTCCTCTTTCATGTCGTCTTTATTGATAGGATACGGAATGATGAGTGTTGGTGCTTATTTAAAAAAAGAAGGATACGACGTCGAATGCTGGAACATCCCTGCTTTTTATATGATGGGAATTTCGCTAAAGAACGTGCTGGACATGATTCAGGGACGTTCTCCAGATGTCATCGGCATTGAATTAAACTGGCTCCATTTCTCGAGAGGTGCAATTGATATATGCCGGGAAATCAAAAAAATTCTACCCGAAGTTAAGATCTTTTTGGGAGGCGTTCATCAAACTTTATTCATCACGCAAATCTTAAATCGAAATAAATTCATTGACGGAGCCTGCTTGGGAGAAGCCGAAAAAACCTTTCTATCCATCGTCCAAAGTGTCGAACGCAAGAAGTCTTTAAGGGATATTAAGGGACTTTTAGTTCGTGAAGATCGGCGACTCTTCAATACCGGACCGCCTGAAATCGTGGAAAACATTGATGATTTGCCTCCATACACGTTGCGGTTGGTAAAACCAACACCGAGAGCTCCTTTTGATATGGCTGCGATAAATACCTGCCGAGGTCCGTGTCATTTTTCCTGCAAACATTGCATTGGAAATAAAAAAACATATATTTCGAGTAATCTATCTCCCAGAAAGACTCTCTCAGCCCATTCGCCTGAATGGATTATTGCCCAGCTTGAATACCTCTTGAGGGACGTTTCAAAGATAGCCATTCAAGACTACATCTATTGCAAGCCCAAGATCCTGTTACAATATGCCGTGGAGATTCAAAAACATCCCATTCTTCGCGACAAAATTCAGCACTTCAATCTCGCCGTGCTTCCCGGCAGTCTTTCAAGGGGAACTTTGCGCGAGCTTTCACTTGCAGGTGTTGATTCAATTGATTTTGGAATAGAAACGGGTTCGGATAAGTTGCTCGCAATATTAAATCGACCTTACACCAAGGAAGACGTTTTAAAGTCCATAACCGATTCCTGTGAGAACGGAATCCGTCCGTTGACATATTGGATGGTGGGACTTCCGAATGAAACGCCAGATGACTTGCAAGAAACAAAAAACTTTCTCTTGAAAACGATTGAACGTGGTGGCATTCCCAGGTGGGTCACGCCACTCTGCATCTTTCCATCCCTGGAATTATACGAAAAAGCTTCGGAACATGGATTGATTCCTCGATTTCGCACGTTTGAAGAATACATGATATTTTCAGAAACCACGTTCTCTTCAAGAGGAGCATACCAAGACACGATAACACACGAAATGAATGGTGTTTCAAAAGAAGAGATTATGGCAAGAGCCAACGACTTGAAATCATTCATCATTCAACAGTCAGATCTGATTCTGCAAGTCCAAGGTCAATATCAAGAAATTTATGGTAAGTTTCATCCACGACTAACAGCCAATCCTCTTGATATTTGGAATAAAAAAGTGCTCCGCTCGATAAAAGGAACTTTTTTCTGAAAAATCTGGAAAGAAAACTTATTATCAGATTTTTTTTATCTCTAGCTGGTAAATTCATTTTTGCTCAAGATTAAGAATGGATTTCCATGAAGGAAGTGATCTACGTGAGCCTTGATATCCAACGCCTAAAAGATAAGTACGGAAACCTGACAAGAAGGTATGCGAAAGAAGAATATATCAATATCCAGCCCATACAACGCGGTGGTCTCTTGACACCCGAAGCAAAACGAGTGTTACTTGAATTTGGGGACGGATATTCCGTTTGTGATTATTGTACCAAAGGTAAATTAGTTAACATCAAAAAACCTCCAATCGTGGATTTTCTGGCTGACGTGGCTACTTTCATGGGAATGGATGTAGTGCGTCCCACGGCAGGATCTAGGATGGCACAATACGTCATTTTTAATGTAATGACCGAGAAAGGAGACACGGTGATTCTCGATAGTACTGCTCATTACACCACGTACTTGGCCATTGATGAAGCAAAGCTACACCACAAAGAAGTCCCTAACAACGGCTACCCTGAATTTAAAATAAATGAAGATGATTATGCCACGAAAATCGAAGAGGTCAAGAAAGAGACAGGAACCCTTCCAACATTAGTATTCGTGACGCATGTAGATTATTCGTGTGGCAATATTGTTAACGTGAAAAAAATTAGCAAGATCTGTCAAGATTATGGGGTTCCCCTGGTATTAAATGGTGCTTACTCAGTTGGCATAATGCCCGTCAATGGAAAGGAATTGGGTGTTGATTTCCTCACTGCAAGTGGGCATAAGAGCATGGCAGCTTCCGGACCAATCGGGCTGCTAGGAATGCAAGAAAAACATTCAGAGAAAATTCTCGAAGCCGCCTCGATCAAGGGTGAATGGTCAGGACGCCAATTCTTAAACAAAGAGTCTCATTTTTACGGTTGCCCACCCGTATACGGTCTTCCAATCATTACTTTAATGGCAAGCTTCCCACGAGTGGTAGAGCGCTCTCAACCGGAAGCATGGAAGGAAGAAGTGAAAAAAGTAAAATACTTCGTTCAAGAGATCGAACGAATTGAAAGCGTGAAAGTCTTGGGAAAACGGCCAAAAGAACACCCATTAATTCAAATTGAAACACCGGCATTTTACGAAGTGTCGAAAACGCATAAAAGGAAAGGATACTTCCTCTCCGAGTCCTTGAGAAAGAAAAAAGTCGTTGGAGTATTCCCTGGATCTTCAAAACGATTCAAGATTAACATCCATGGCCTAAGTTGGGAAAAACTCAATGCCGTTATTTCTGCATTTCAGGAAATTGCACGAGAAAACAACATTCCCATTAATTAAGGGCATCCATTGAACCCGAACGAAATCCCGCCATATCTAACGTCACGATTTTATAACCCAATCGCTTCATGTGTTTCACGATTTCTTGGAATTTTTCAATCGATGAGACTTTTTCCATTTCATCAAGTGGAACTTCAATTCGTGCCATGAAGTCGTGCAATCTTACTCGAACCTGCTTGACGGAGTATTTTTCTTTCAAGAATTGTTCCGCTTTTTGAATGACTTCCAATTTCTTCAATGTAATCTCTTCATCATAAGGGATGCGGGACGCAAAACACGTGGAAGAAGGCAAGTCCCAACAGTTTAAATTCAAAGATCGCGCCAACTCTCTAATCTCATCCTTGTTAATCTTAGCCAAAACATACGGAGAAACAATGCCCGCTTCACGCAATGCCTGAAGACCTGGACGATATTCTTTCAAATCATCCTGATTCGTACCTTCGATGATGATGTCAAGATCATTCCGACGAGCCAATTCCAATAATTTGGTTGCCAACGCCGACTTGCACAAGTAACAACGATTCTTGGGATTGTTCGAAAACCCCTCTATCTGAAACTGGTCCAGTTCAATGAGCTCCCACTCCACGTTCAAACGCGATGCGAGGTCTTTAGCCTTCTCAACTTCTTCTTGAGGTACCGTCGGCATCTTGAACGTGACGGCAATTATTCTTGAAGCAACTCGACTCGCTAAAACAAGTAAGGTGGAGCTATCAACACCACCAGAAAGAGCCAACAGAATTCGTTTTCCTCTTAGATGATCTTCAATGACTTTCAATTTTTCCTTTATCATTTTTTACTCAATACTTATCGTGTTCATTTTTCAAGGAGTTCCATTGCCAGTTCTGCGGCTCTCTTACCACTAATCAACATTCCTCCAAAAATGGGACCCATTCTGGGAGAACCAAGCACGGCATTTGCCGCCAT
>JALGVI010000078.1 GCA_029838215.1 Candidatus Helarchaeota archaeon
CCGATCCTGAAATGCAGCCCCGGTCTCATGAGAAACGTGTTGGAACTCGCCGTACTTGAAACCGCGTGACATCTCCGTATTTCTCCCCTTTATCAATGTCCAACTTTTTATAGGATTTCGCGCACTAGTTAATTACTATTTTTTTAGTGGTAAGAAACTAGACCGCGAAACCCTGTAAAAAGTTGGTTTGTGATGAAGAAGAAAGAAGCTCATTTCACGACTGCGGATGGTTTAAAAATATATTATCAAGTCTGGGAACCGAACACGCCTAAAGCCATCGTTCAAATAGTTCATGGATTTGGAGAACATTCTGGTCGTTATTCAAATGTCGTTGAGAAATTAGTCCCCGTTGGTTACATGCTCTATGCAACTGATCACCGAGGTCACGGCAAATCGGAAGGTGTTAGAACATACGTGGATTCTTTTAATCAATTCGTTAAAGATCAAAGAATGTTTCACGAAGTCATTCGAAATGACCAACCGAACCTCCCAATTTTCATGCTAGGACACTCCATGGGATCCTTCATTGCGGCGCATTTCGCATTTAAACATGAGAGTCTTTTGCAGGGACTGATTCTATCAGGAACTGGTGTCCTGCCTGGTGGCTTTTTAAATCTCGTCGCCGCAGCTTCCTTACCGGTGCTCAGAATAATGGCATTCTTCACTCCCAAACTTCGCTTGAACGTGTCACTCGGGAGTGGATTGTCTCGCGATCCGGAAGTCCGAAGAGCTTATGAAAGCGATCCACTTGTCGTGAAAACCATTACAGCAAAACTGGGTTTTGAAATGATAAATGCCGTTACAAAAATGAAAAGAATGATCTGCAAGTTACGGCTTCCTCTATTAATTCAGTGTGGTTCCGAAGATTGGATTGCGCGTGGCATTAAGGAAATTGAAAAACAATTGGCGATGGAAGACAAGACAATTCGCATCTATAATGGATTGCGGCACGAGGTCTACAATGAATTAGAGGAAGATCGAGAAAAAGTCTTAAACGATCTTGTCCACTGGTTAGATTCGCACGTTTAGATTTCCAGCTTTTTAAAGCGTTTTGTTTCTTCCGATCCTCCAAAATCGGTGAGATTCTGAAATGCCCGTTTTAGCAAGGCAATGTATGCTTCGACATCATATCGCGTTGAGGTTGCAAGTAATTGGCGCACGCAAACGCGGTTGGATGGAATTTTGGACTTGATATTCGTCAGTATGTATTGGACGTTTTCTCCCGGCTCGATCTTGATTCCCAGGGCGTGTAATTGTCGAGCAGCGATGGCTTGGCGGGATGACCCTTTATATTTCGCGGGATGTCGCGAGATCCGCATCGTGATCAGGAGGTCCTCAAGAGGATGGTTGCGTTTACGTATCTTGTCGATGTATTTTTGAAGGATCTTTTTTCGCACGATGGGCACGAGTCTTTTGAAGTCGTTGCTGTTATTGGCGTGGCGGGCAAAATATTGGATCATTTCGTGTTGAGCTTTTTTTATTAGTTTAGGGGTGTCTCGTCGCCTGACTTCGAGTCCGCGAACCTTGATGCTTCCATCCGTGAACACGCCCCAATAATGATTCAGCGTTCCGATGGCACGGTTTGCACGCGTTGGTAAGAATAAGACAAACTTGTACTTTCCATCATACTCTAGCGGAATTTTCGTGGCAGTTTCTACTTCCTTGCAGAATTCTTCGTGGTCTTCAGGCGTGCTTGAACCGTTTTTTAACCATAGTGAATCGACGATCCCGTGGATGACTTCATAACCTCGCTTGCGAGCGATTTCTGCTGACCGCAGGAGAAGCTCACGTGAATATGCCGTGACAGCTTGGTGTCCTTCGATCCTTCCGAAACGTGCGTTTTTGAATCCTAAATATCCAAATGAAACAACCAGTATCCACTTTAGTGCAGCCCGTCGTTGCTTGTAAATTTCCTTCAAGGCAGGGTCTATATTAGGGTCCTTGCACATTTGCTTATATTTCACGCGTTTTCGCAAGACGAGGTCGAGTGCTCTCGGCACGAGTCCTTGGCGTTTCTCGCAGGTAGGGAATCCAATTATGGGAACGATGAGCTTGGAATCGGGGCAACACTTGCAAAAAATGGTTTCCGGGCTTATATTATATTCCCGCATTAATGTCGGGTACATGGACGTGAAGTCGAACTCCAAAACATTGTCATAAATATTTGGACGCGGCTCGAAAATGTGTCCGCCCTTGTCTGTTTCCATCAGCTTGTAAGCAGACTTGAAGTACTCTGCATTTTTTTTCACGGGTGGAATCAAGATGCCATCTTTCAAGGCGTGGTACATCTGAATGGACTGAAGTGCGCCCCCAATGGTGATTCGGGAGAGTCGTTGAAGTGGCACGCGCGACACGCGGGCGACTTCCACTAAAGCAGGTAATTTGCCGCCCCAAAAATGTCCCACGCTTTCGTCAAGATGGATTCGACCTGTCAAATAAAACTGGGAAGAAGCGCGATGGTACACGATGCCATAGGAGTGATAGGAATTCGATCCCCCATCAAGCTTGAATTGGCATTGCTTGAGCGCTCGCGGGTCTCGACACAATTGTAATGCCCAATCCATGTTTAGATACGAAGCACGAGCGATCAAGTATGGAAATAGGAAAGCGTCTCCTCTATCCGTGAATATGATGTCTGGATCTGTCTTCTTCACGAAATCTGAAAGTTCAAGCAGCAGATTTGGCTCTGAATCCCCATCAATAACTATTTTTTCATCGCCAAGTCGGAAAGTTACGGAAGCAAGTTCATCGGAGAATCTCGGGACAATAAATTCTGACTTGGTCTTGATCGCCATTCGCAAGACTCGAACCGGAGGCAAGTCATACTCTATCTTTTCCTGCGAATCGAGGAGACTGACGGTTGAAAGCCTGCCATTTGATGTGGAATATTCACCGAAGGCAAGCGGAAATAAATCGTGATGATAGAGAAATCGCTGGCTTAGAGGGATGTCGATATCAAATAGCCGACACGCATCAACCCTTTCGAGGTCCGACACGACCTTTCTGAAACGCGTGATGGAATCACAGCGGACTTCTAAAACCAACCGCTTTCGCGTGTCGTTGATGTCCACGCGTTTTCGCACGAAATCCACGCTCTCAACGTGAGGATGTGAAGCAATGGATCTCTTGAGATCTCTGAGTGACTTCGAATGCACGTGAAACACGGGCACGTAATCTGACTGAACTCTCTCCATGGTGCGATTTTCCTTCAAGACCCAGAGTGTTATTCCTTTATGGTCCACGTTCAGATCGAGTAACCAGCCTTTTACTTCGCTCACGCTCCTGAAAACACCAAAGAAATCTGCACTTATTTTATCACGTGATATTGAGTTTTATTAGAAGGGAGAGACCATGAGAGAAGTGAAAGTTTTTTGTCGATTTCCTAATTCTTCAGATTTAAATATAATATTACTTCTCTAGAGTTCAGTAATACCGAACTTTGAGAAAATAAGAATCAAAGGAGTTAAGAAATTTGGCAGAACCAATGAGTAGTTCGCACTTTCGCATGATGAAATTCTTCTTTAAAATCAGGGATTTGTTTCGATCTCCACGAAAATTGGTTGATGAAATTGGCATCAAGTCGGGAGATAAGATACTCGATTATGGGTGTGGTCCCGGAAGCTACTCTATCATAGCAGCTGAAATGACTGGAGAGTCTGGGAAGGTTCACGCCTTGGATATTCATCCACTTGCCATTAAATCCGTGAAAAAGAAGGCACTGAAAAAAGGATTGACCAATATTGAGACAATACAAACGGATTGCGGCACGAGCTTGGAAGATCAAAGCATTGACGTGGTCATGATGTTTGATGTTTTTCACGACTTGGAGAACGGAAAACAGGTTCTCAAGGAGATGCACCGGATATTGAAGACAAATGGTAAGCTGGCATTTGATGATCATCATCTAGAAGACGGCGAGATCAGGTCACGAATCACGGAAGATGGTTTATTTACTCTGGAAAAAAAAGACGCTCATCTTTATCTTTTTCGGAAGACATGAATCTTCTTTTCTTTTTCGGCTTTTAAACTCATCAGCGCTCACCTTTTTATCGTCATGAGAATAATGATCAAACAAATCGAGAAATGCTTGTTTGCACCACGTGAAAGTTTTTTGCCGCTTTTCGAAGCCGTTTCAACCCATTTTCCAGTCGACTTTTGCTGAAACGTTTTCCGATGAAATGTGCCACTGCATTCAGGTTTGGATGATGAAACAATGGCGTGAATTTCATGGTTATGGGATGCAAGAAATAATTACGGATGCGTGCCGGATTCCACTCGATTTCCAGTCTTTTGGCAGCAAGGAAGTTTTCGATTGTTCCATGAGTTTGAATGGCTTTAAGTCCTTTTTTTGGACCAATTCCCTTGATTCCCGGATTGAAATCCGTGCCTATTAGCAAAGCAATATCTATGAGTTGTTCTTGCGTGATTTCGTGCCGTTTTAATGTTTCTTTCAATCCGTAATATTTGAACGTGTTCGTGTTAAAATTAAACTCGCGGATCATGTAATGTGAGCCGAACAGGAGTGAGTCGTGATCTTGGCTTAGTGTTGCACGGGCTTTTTTTTCGATGACGAGTCTGGCACACTGGGCTTCTGCGTCGGACGGAGCGCGACATACGGCGATTCCCATTGTCTTCAATAATTCGATGGTCTCAACTATGATGTAATTAAACGTGAAAGATAAGTCCTTGAAGAGTTCTCGTCCTTTCTTCACGTTTCCCTTTGTCGTATAGAAATAATGCCATTTCCAAGTATTTACTAATCGTTCGATCTTCCATGACGGTGTTACCCTTTTTTCTCTTATTGGCATTCCATCAAATACCATGATTGGCTGGACATGATTTTCCAGACTATTTATGATGAAATAGAAAATCCCGAAAAGGTGAGAGACCGGGCGTCCCTCCTTATCTTTAAGCATTCTGTCTTGCTTGCGGATTTTTGTCAAGTATTTAAAAATTAAATTCGTTCCATCCACGGCGATTCTCGATCTTGCAATGTCATCAAAATCTCTTTCATGAATGTTCAATAATGGTTCGAGATTGCATCCCATGGAAGAACATCGCCGTCATTCAATGAGTTTTCGTTTGAATTGAACATTCGCAAAGAAACTAGTCATGATGTGATTAATTCTATGAAGGAGAAAACCTGTTAAATCCGCCACGGTCAGCACGTAATGGCGAATCTCTTGCAAATCACGCACGAGAATGAATTCCATGAAGAATCCTTTTTTAGAAAGATTGAAAGTGGTGGACGGTGGTAAAAATGGTGAAATAAAACGCTTGAATGTTTTTGCTTGAAGATAAACCTTCTTATTGTCATTCCTGAATTCTTCTTCTCCAATCAACTCAATATTCAGATAGATGAGTTCTTCGAAAAGTGCTCGACAGATCTCTACGGTTCCGATAATCACTTGATCTCTCGAGCGAATCACGTGTGCCAGTTCAAGCAAGTCAACGTGGCTATCTTCTTCTATCCATCGAAGTTCAAACTGTTTTTGGTTCACGTCATTACAAGCGATCGGTAAAAAAACGGTCATCACCACCTCCACATGCTCGAAGCTGCACGTAATTTAGTAATTCGCGTCGTTTCAATCTTCTAATCTTTAGGTGTGAATAAATCCCTTGCAACTGCGCCTGCAAAACTTCTGCTTGGAAAGATACACGCTCCCATGTTTTCGTGAGATTTTTTGCATTAAGATTAAACCAAGTGGGGCTCGTCGCAAAGGTCGTTATTAACAAACGTCCTGTTCTTAATTTTGTCAAACCGTGTTCTTCTGCACCAACCGTTCCTGTTTCAGAATCACCTTCGTCGTCGATTGGAGACACTATTACATGATATGCAAAGGGAATGCGCGTGCTATCAAGAGTCTTGATGAATTGGAAAATTGGTGATTCATCCGACTGATTTTTTGGCACCACGTGAAGCGGGATTTCATGAATCTCTAATGTACATTCTGCGTGTAAGCGAGAATCTGACCGATAGAATAGTACTGATGATGATGAGTGTTGAGAAACGTGAGGTGGATGCCAAAAAAAATATTTAACGTTCGTCATTGGTGGAAGGATTTCCAAATCCTTCCATGGAAATAATTTTAACATTAATAAAGAGCGATTTCGGGGGAAGAGGATGATGATGTAGCAGAAGACCGTGACAATAAAAGCCCCGATTCCCAATGAAATTCCCAAGAACATGTTGATTATTGAAGCCACACCGAAAATGATTAAGAATGACAGAATGGAAGCACCAATAATGAAAAAGAGTATAAATGTGGATAAAAAAGTGCTTTGTCTTGCTTGACTCTGGTTTAAATGGAAGTGTTTAAAGCTTCTAAATGATGTTTGAGCCCAGATATCAAGATTCATACTCCTACGAAATAAACTGAACGCTGAAACCGCAGAATGCGCCACGGATTCATCCGCAATATTATGACTTGGTGGAAATTCATCAATATTAGCATCTGTATCGTGCGACATGACATGTTCACCTACCTTTAAAGAGATTTAGGAGACCTAACCCCACGTATAATCCAAAATAAACCACCCATGTGATGTTTCCAATGTAGTAATATGGATTGAGAAAAAGTGGAAGTAGCATGAACACGGTCAAGAAGAGCCAAATTAATGTCCATGCTAAAAAAGCATATCGAATAAGAGAATATTGCTTCAGGACTGTAATTAATGCTTTAATGCGCGTAGAGCTTGATTTTGCCTTCGGGATGGCGTAATGCCATCGCAGTTGTTCGATTTCATTAATGAATTGTAGCGTTTTTCTATCGATGTTTTGTGTTGAAAGTGTAGTTCTTTTTTGAACTACTTGAGCTGGAAATTCTCTTTTTTCTTTAAGATTAGATGAGAAAACATCACGCTTGCCCAAGCAATTTCGGATTGTCATGATTCCGATGATGACCAATAGAATAATGGGCCACGTTGCTACGAGAAATGCAAAAATGATTATAAATGACTCGCCCATCTAAATACCTCAAGGAAAGTTCGTAAAGAACCAGAAGATTCCATAAAAGACCGAAAATACTGGGACAAAATCACCGAATAACCAAGCATAAACGAACCAGTTCATGCCGAGAAGGATTAGAAATGATGGTAATGATCTGAAAGCGCGCCAGTTTCCATGTCCGATAGCAGAATAAGCCGCAACGAAGAACCCCACTATGAGTCCGATATTCACCAGAAACACGCAAAACATGGACCAGAAATAGAATCTAAATAAGAAATCGTTCAAGAGTCCAAACAGATCTATCATGACCATTAAGAATCACGTCCCATTTTAAACAGCATGGGTAAAATGTGATGTTAATAAAGGTTGTGGTCGATAATGTAGGCTTTCCGATGGTTAAATTGGGGATGAGAATGACAAGATCAAGCAAGTGGAATTCCAATTAGGCGTTTTAATTCGAATAGTAATGTATTACTTTCGGTTTTTGCAGTTTCCTGTTGTAATTCGTTAGCAAATTGTGAGATGCAATCAAGTGACCAGACGCTATAATTTAAAAACTCCTCTAAATCTCCTTGCCCAATACGCACGTCCACGCTTACCTCTTTAATACGCTGGTAATAGTTTGGTATAGTGGATTGTAAGAAAGCACTGATACCATTTACGAACCTATCTTCCCACGTGATTTTCTTTGATTCCTGAACATAAAGCCTTGCCATGAATTCAATGAGAGCGTGTTCCGTTGTTAAAAATGGGAGATTTTTAATAATAAAAGTAGCACTGCTTGGAGTAAGATATGATTCCACGACAATTCTACCCAAATCTGTACACTTGTACTTTCCATCAAGTGTTCGTATTAAAAATAAATCTGCCATTAAGGAATTTAGAACGAATTCCTTGTTTAATGCTTGAGTTAAGATTACAGATGTCAGCGTTGCGTTTTGTCGGAATCCTTCTAGTGCCAGACGAATTAGGTGAGGGCAGAATATCGTGCCTTCGCGTCCTATTCGGAAATCCGCACACGAACATGATATGTGGTCCCTATGAATGACCGCAGTATTGATCGTGGGATCTCGAAAGATGCCTTTAATAGAAGTCCTATCAAAAAAGAAATCCACGATTTCATCTTTTGAATAATTTTCTGCACGAGTGAAAAAATGGGGATGTGAAAACTTCCGGATTGTTTTATTTAAAGAGACCGTGCTGAGCTCAAGGAACTCACTTACTGATGCATCGGGATATCTTGCTGAGAGTTCATGCCACCATAACGTTTGCTCAAAAACATTTTCGATCTCTTCCTTAGTCAATGCACCATTATCATGAACGTGGACCAAGATTTGTTCTTTCAGAACCTCTAGATTGTTAAATTTACTCGTTATGTTGTTATATTTTGGCTCAAAGTGGTTATTGACCTTGCGGAAAAATAACTGAATGACTTGATGTTTTTCCTCCGTATTCCGAACCAGAACGGTCCCCACACAATGACCACTTGAATATTGAGGGCGTCCCGCACGACCGATAATTTGATGAAAGAGATTTGGTTCAAGCTCACGAGTGGAAAGAGCTAATGGAATGATGGTTCTGGTTTGTGGTGTTGTTTCATAGGTGGGAACGCGGATTTCAACATCCTTGATTATGACAGATCGCACGGGCGTGTTGATTCCTGCTGCCAGCGTGGATGTACAGGTAATGATCTTTATTGGATGCTTGCGAATGGCCTCTTCAATGAGTTGTCGAGACCTTAATGAAAGTCCACCATGATGGAATGCAACGCCTTTTGCAAGAAGTTCGAGAAGTTCTGGATCTATGCGATACTCAAGTAAAAAACGTGCGGGATCAAATGCACGTTGTAGCGTCAATTCTTCTTCAGGCGTGAGAAGCTGATGTCTCTCAATATATCGAGCCAACTTTTTTGCTATTGATTCTGTTTCGCGTCGGGTTTGCACGAATAGAAGGATGGGGTGGGCAAGCTCAAGCAGGAGCTCCTCGATCGCACGTTGTTTATTCGGTGTTTCGATTATGTTATATGCTATTGGTACGGGTCGATAAGAACTCTCAATGAGCGTGGCGTTCATCCAAGAGGCGATTTCACTTGCATTTGCAAGCGTTCCGGATAGTCCAAGAATTTGGGCAGAAGGAAACTTGGCACGGATGCGGGCGATCACGCTTTCAATCCTAGGACCGCGGCGTGGATCATTTATTATTTGAATCTCATCCATTACAAAAACCTGAATATCTTTCAACCAAGGTGCTTTTTGACGTAGATACGTGTCAAAGCGTTCGTATGTCATTATGAGATAATCATTCTTTTCAATGTCCTTTTTATCGATAGTGAAGTCTCCCGTCGAAATCCCAATTTTTAGCCCTTCACCCCGTAACTCTTTCGTAAATGCCTCATATTTTTCATTTGCAAGTGCTTTAAGCGGTACCAAATAGACTACTTTTTTGCCTTTATTGAAGAGTTGCCGAAGACATGCAACCTCACCAATGAGTGTTTTACCTGAGCCTGATGGTGAAGAAATCAGGAGATTTTTTCCATCTAAAAGTCCACTTAAAAGTGCTTCACATTGCACGGTATTAAAATACGTGATGAGCTTGCGTGATAAATATTGCTTTAGCCTATTCGAAATCGGGAAGTCATTCACTGCTTTCATTCAATTGCCCCAATCTATGGTGATTAAAGGATTGCAAGGATAAGTTTTTAAAGTCAAATATTGACCTTAAAAAAATTATGTTGAATCAAATTTTTGGAAAATCGCTATTGGGAACGGCTTCGTATCGTTTTAATCATCGGCACGTTTACGTCCGAGAGCGATACGCGTGGAAAGAACAACAATACTTCGTTCCTGAAGAAAAGCACGCAAAAATTCTCACCTATATCGAACGAGAACTTAAGTATCAACTCACGCAAGATATATTCCTAAAAGACGATAGTTTCGTCCAAGTGATTTACCAAGACAATTATCTAAAATTGAGGTTTGGCACAAAAGCTCCTGAAAATCTGGCATCAATCGAAGCTGCCTTAGAACGATTCTTGAACATTCCCACCCTTCATGCCATTAACAAAGCGAAAATTGATTAACCACTGGATAAATCTTTTTTTTTCATTTTTTTTTAGTTTAGAATAATTTTTTGAAAATGCCTCCTTCCATTCATGAGCATTTCTATTGGGAATTCATTTTAACGATCAAGGTAATTCACGAAAAAAATGAACGCTTGTAGAGCTTGTTGAGGAAGGACTGTAAAGAATGACAAGCGAGCAAACATGATCAAGACGGATATTTTAAAACATTTTAGAAAATAAGCAAGGTCATTCGTTCAAATCTCATCACCTGCTCCATCCTGATGCTCATTTTAGAGGAAACTTCGAAAAAAGATACGCTCGAGCAAAACTAAAACCAAGATCCCAATTTCTCTGAATGGAATGATCGTGATTAAAAAAAAATTTTGACTTCAGTTCTGGTTGAGGAAGACCTCTCATAACATTTTTACGAGATTTGTGATGTATTGGTGAAAAAGACAAGCGTTTTTGGAAAATGGGCGGGGTTATTTTTTGGTGTTTTTTTTTCGATCAATATGGGAAAATATCATTTCGATTAGATAAAAAAAAATTATAGATAATGATCTGGGACGGGAAATGGTAAGTAGTTTAGAATTGCAATGGAATTTGCCAGTTCTGGTTTGATGAATTCTCGTTGGAGACAACGCGGGAGTTTCTTGCTCGGCATCACTGTTAATTCTCCTTGTACCAGACTTTTTAATACTCGCGCTTCGTGATGTGCTCCCATAAAAAATCCTTCGACATCCCATAATCCTATGGTGGCTTTTTCAGAGAATTCATTTAATTCCCGAACGGCCTGTTCAAACTCATCCATCTGATCATGAAATACCCTGTGTAGAAGCGGGTTGCGCTCTCTTCCGAGCAGCTGTTCACCAAAAGCGGACTTTAGAACATCGTAATTTTTATCTGTCATTTCTTCGGAGAGTTGATTTGCCATGATTAGAACTCGCTTTTCGAGCTTTCGACTTCTTCGGTTCAAATCATCCTCATCCAAAATTCGTGCGTGAAATATCAAGGCAAAATCTTCAAAAGCCAACGGATTCTCGTATATTTTAGTGAGAAATTCTGAGAGACAATTTTTTAACTGCGAGATCTTGTACAACTTGAATGCACGTGTCCTTGCCCCTTGAGATACCCAGATACTTTCATCATGTTGGAGAGATGGTGGTTTAAACCAATCATATTCCATGAATGGAAGTCGCAAGATCTTTTCTTGAATGAGCTCGGAACGAACAATTTCGTGTTTGATTCGGAACTGACGCATGTAATCGGATAGTGCATTTAATGCGATCGTGAGATTTTGAATGACTTCCGCCTGACGGACATCTCTCTCGACAATACCAACATAAAGATGAACTTTGTCCTGTTGCTTCTGGACTTCAAATGTTAATTCCGTGAATACTGGGTCCGATACCACGAGTTGGATTACCTTTTCAAATGTAACCCTTGGATCATGGATGCAAATCCACTTAATTGCGTGCCAAAGATCGTCATGCTTGAATAGAAGCGTTTTTGTTAGCTCTTCAAATGCCGCAGGGCGATAGGAGAATTCTGTCCGAAGCTCTGAAGAAAGTACGTGGAAGGATAATAAAAAGGATTTTAGCCCAATTTTATGGTAAATCGCCAGGAAAAAAGTGCCAAAATATGCCAATAAAACGACTGGGACAAGCAGCGGATGCACGTGAAAACTGAATCCACTCAGCACGATACCAAGATGAATAATACAAGCCAGCAAGAAAATTTTTATTAAATCCTTGAGCCACGGTCGTTCGTTTCCGAGATTTGTCATCCATCCAAAGAAAATGCAAATCCCCGAGACAATTCCCCAGAAAGCAAGAAGAAACAATACGGCGATAGGATCACCGAGCACGCATGCAAAGAAGGAAAATAATGTAACTGATGAGATGGTATAACATATAAGCATCAAAAGTGTTACGATCACGATTATAGTCATCAAAATTGTCATTTTTAAATCACCTCAAATCCACGATCTGTCATTCGAAATCCTAATTCCGAAATTTCTGTTCCCCCTGAAGCACGCAGAGTCATCTTGCGAAATGGGGATCCATTAGGATCGCCGAACTCTTCTATCAAGATATGTATCTGGCAGGTCAAATCACATTCCGTTTGTGTTATGGGACGAAATCGTCTTGACGTAAAATCTGCCGTGATTTGATTCGTAAGAATTACTGCAAATCGACGCTTTCCATTGCGAAACATGCGCACCAATCGTTGAAGATAACGATCAAAGAGAATCTTTTGAAATTCGTGCCGCTGTCGCCGATCACAAAGCCGATAGAAATAAGTGAAGTTGTCCAAGATGATGAGGCGTGTAGTTGCATGCACGCAGTGTTCGATATTTGTAAAAATATATTGAAAATGATTCCAATCTCTGATGCGAACGAGTGAAAAATAGTCCCAATCTCGGGTGTTTGCCATTCGCTCTAGTTTTCGAAGGGAAAATGAGTTGTTACAATCAATCCACAATACATCGTGTTTCTCCTTGAGCAATTTTGCCGCAACCTGTAAGCAAAAAATTGTTTTTCCCGTGCCCGGTTCGCCATATACGTGAGTGATTTGACATAACGGGATGCCTCCATTGAGCACCTCATTGAGCGTGGGCAAGGGTGTTACTAGAGTCATCACTCACTTGTCACCTTACCGAAATGGAATTCCCGCGATCCACTCGTTCGTTTTTGTTGCTGAATATAAGACGTGGCTTCTGTTGCTGTTTCAAAAACCGCAATGACGATGAACTTGCCTTTAGCTTGACAGTGAGGACACGTGGGTTTCTTGACTGAAGCGCGTTTCAGGGTTAATGTCGAACATTCTTCACATTTTACGACCTTATAATTCTTCAATGTCATGAAAATGGCTGGTAAAAAAGAGTGTTTAAAAATTTATTGCTTACAAGAAAAGGAACGAAATTCCAAAATGAAGCCAAAAAGGGTGAGGTTGTTTAAAGTTGGCTCTCAATAATACGTATTTTTTTCAAGAACGTTCGCGTGATTAAAACAATTACGACCAGGACTATCATGATTGCAACAATGATACTTACTAAGATTTCCCATGAATTCGTGAAGAAAACGCTGGTCATGTTATCATTGTATTGAAAGTTAAGGTTTGAGGATGATAGCTCCGTGATTTGCAGGGATGAAAGCAGAGATCCCTGAAAATCTGTTTCCGTAATTTTTACTAATATCATAACACAGTCTACATGATGTCCCAAAACAAAAACTGACTTATAACCCGCAAAATTGCAACCCAAATCGGTACTTCCGTGCTTGATAATTTGATAGTCTTGGATATCTGTGATGTAGAACGTGCAATGCGTTCCATCAACATTCATTCGAGTCAAAAGTTGAACTTGTTGATGTTCGTGACGCTTTTCTGCTTCGGAAGAAAATAGAAACGTGAGAATATCGGTAGAAATACTTTCGACTTCTAAATACATTTTATCAACCACTCGTGGAACGGGGTCCTGGTAAGTCTGCGTGATGACTTGATATTCTAAGTAATCACCAATTTCGAATGGACTTTCGCACGTTCGTGCGTGAATAACTGGAAAAAAAATCACGCTCAAACTGGTCATCAAAAAAAAAGGAAGAATTAAAAGGAGAACAGACGTTCTTCGAGAAATTTAAATCAACTCTTCTGCTTGTTTTTTTTAGTTTTGGCTTTTTTGGTTGTTGATGTTTGATTTTTTTCCTTAGAAAGTGTTTCCACTTCAGTTGCTTCGGTTGCTTGTTCGATCACATTTGTTTCTTTAACCTTGCTATCTCTTTTTTTATTGTTTTTTTTTGCTTGTTTGGCATGCCATTCGGGACTCTTGTCAATATCTGCATTATATTGATCGCATTCGACCGTGTTGATGAATCCTGCACCCACGAGTTCTAAAAATATTTCTTCATTTGCCAAGTCTACGGCTTTTTCTATCTTGATCTTTTTAACCCTTTTAGAGCGTGGGGCGATCAGGATGCGTACTTGGCTTTCATGTCCGACAGTATAACCCATTGAGTGCGTGTATTTTGATGAAAATGCCGTTGCATTTACATTTGCGGTAACTTGATTAGTCAAGACCGCAACTGCGTTGTAGTTTGTCGCTGCTTTTTTTAGAGCGTGGATGATGCGGTTTGCTTTTTGTTGCCTGATTGGAAACAGCTGTCTCTCCGAACCGTATTCTGCCCGAAAATGCGTGGCTATTGAATCAAGCAGGATCAATCGTGCCCCTGTTTGTTCCATTATCTTGTTAAGACCTTCTTCTGCAACATATAAGAGATCATCTGTCGTGGCGGGATTGGCCCTTGCAACGGATTGCACTACTGTTTCATAATCTAATCCATAATATTCTGCCATTGTTTTAATTCGGCGAATGGAAAAAGCTCCTTCGCAATCAAGGAATACCGTAGCAGGGCTTGCTAGCCCACCTTTTTCTTCAGGAAGCATGGACAGGCATATGAGTTGGTGGAGCAGGCTTGATTTTCCCGATCCTTGAGGGCCATAAAGTTCATAAACTTTTTGAGTTTCAAACCCCCCGCCCAATATGCGATCGAGGGGTGCTTGACCCGTTTTAATGAATTGCCGTCTTTTAAATTGTTGTAAAAGTTGGTCGCCTGTTATAAAACCGAACATTCCCCCATTCATTTCATCCAAGCGGTTCTTTGCAGCCCTGATTAATTTTTTGGCGGCATCGGCACCATATCCTACTCCTTTCAGCGAATCTATAGACGTGGTTGCCAAGACTTGGATGTTCATTATGCCTGCATCCTTCAGTTTCTCGACCGTACTTGGTCCTACACCTTTCAAGTTATCTAATTCTAATGACATGATACTACCTCTAAGATTAGGTGAATTTCTTAACTCTTTGAGATTTGAATTTGGGGGGTAAAATTTACCCTTTTTAAATATTGTGAATGAAAATTCTCGATTTTTGTTACCTGAAAAATTTGGATGCGATGACGTAATACTTATAAAGGCTAGTTTTTACCCCCATTGCTTCGACTGGTGAAATATCATGATGTCGAAACGAGCAAAAAAACTCATTACATCCCTCTTGCTGGTGACTTTTATCGTCGTTTTTGGGATTTTAATTTATCAAATTACTATTCCAGACATAACTGGGCACGTTAATAGGGATCAAAATGAGATACACGCTGCTGCTCAATCGTTTGATAGCTATTTTGAATTGTTTTACCCAATGGAAATCAATGGGCAAACTAATATCGTGAATTGTGATGTTGAATTTCCCTATGCGTTTAAAATCGAAGAGAGCAACCTTGATGGAATATTTGCAAGCCTGACAATGAATCTAACGTTTGATGTTTCTTCTCTACCCATTCCCGAGACAAATTTAACAATCTTAAGGTTGGATTTTGAAACGAGATCTCGTACCACATACAGTGATGACGTCAATTTTTCAAGATTACTCGTGAAAATATACAATGAATCTGATGGTGGATATTCGTTATTATCCAATCAGGTATGGGATCACTCCGTCATTCAATATTTTCTAGGTGATGGGACTGTTAATATTACCATTGACATCCCGAACTTTGTCATGAATGGTGAGGTAAAATTTCAATTAGTCCTCGAACAATGGCTTCAAATTCCCCATTCAAATTATGATTTGCGCTTCTACCTTTATTATTGCTCATTGATCTTGGGACAAAACATTGAATTTGTCCCTTATCATCCTATTTCTGCTGAGATCGTGGAATATAATTCAAGATATGAACTCACCGGTTCACTTGAAGATTTAAAAATGGAAGATAATCAGACTTTTAATCTTGAAATTTACCCCACGTTGCAGGACACATTGGAAATCGTTGAGATGGACTTGACGTTCAACGTGAATGGGTGTCAGTATGATGAGATTTTTGGTGTAATAATAGAACACGATGATTTCTTTGAAATCAGTCTGTCTAATTCATACTATTACTTACCCCGTTTATACTTGCAGGATAAAACCACTCAAACTTTTAATTATTTTACAAATTCTCGTGTTAAATCATCTGAAAACACGAGTCATTGCATTTTCGTTAGTGGAAATCAGTGGGTTGATGAAGATGGATTATTAACCATCCGTTATAGATTAGAATTAAACGACCATGAAGGGTTTAATCCCGCATATTATCGTTTTGATCAATCTGTAATCTATATAATTCGCCGTAACTTACCACTCGTTAATGTAAATGTACCATCTGTAGGGTATGTATTTGAAAATCTCACGATTAGTATCGAATCAATTTCGTTTAATGGTATTTACTTCCATCCTATTTCTTCAATAATTTTTGATTTTGGAACGTGGCAAGAAACGTATGACGTGCAAGATGGATTAAATGAAATTAACATGACTCGCAATGTTGCATGCTCCGAGAATTTTGATTTAATCATATATTATGATTCAAATGAATCATTTTTCGTTCAGGGTCATTATAATATTGAATTTCGGAAGATTGACGTGGAAATAACCACATCAGAACCCCTAGTTGTCCCGTTTAAAATAACCGGCTCCGTGATTTTAACTCGACTCGATTCTGGCATCCCTATTCCAAATAAAACTTTTAATTTTCTTGTTTATCATGGATATAATCCAACACCTGATTACATGACCACTGAAACCACGGATGCGCAAGGAGGCTTTAATTATACCTATTATATTGATCCTTTACGCTATCTGGATGAGTATTATAGGATTACGATCGAGGTCGAGCAGGATGATGTCTATAATTACAACATAGAAACTATTGGTGTTATTTGTAGCGAGGCTCCTGCAAACATCACGTTATTCTCACTAACTCCTATTAAAAACGATGGATATGCAGGCGATACTATAGAAATCGAATACATGATCGATTGCTTAGTTCCGTTATATCAAGTGCAACTACTTCTTAATGATACAGTACTGCATGTACTTTCATCAGCATTGGGAATAATTCGTTACAATTTTACGGGCGTGAAAGGTAATAATACCTATAGCATTCGAGTCATAAATGACCGCATGCAAGTTTCACAGTCTAACTCGATTGAACTCAACTTACTGGCACGTTCCATCGATATAAGTTTAAACTCATGGCAACATCATGACGTGTTGGAGTTTTCATTAGTAATGACTGATGTTCTAACGGGATCATACTGTAATAATGCCCAAGTATTTGTCGAAATTCGTGATAACGGGCTTCTAGTTTTTTCGCGTGGATATTCTGCTGAAAATCCAATACATGACAGTTATAAGTTTGATTTCAGCACGGATCATTATTTTCAAATCCTAGTTTACGTCGAATCGGATGTTTACACCATCGAAATGACGCACGCACAAGTATCCTACACCGCTTATCCATTTGTAGTCATCTTGACGGGTTTAATTACAATTCTTGGATCAAGCGGCGGAGGTGTAATGTTTTATTATAAAAAGAGGCGAACATGATGAGTATTGAGTTAGATGGAATTGATGAAGGTTGGAGAGCCGAGAAAAAATCGGGTCGAAATTATAAAGGGCTATTGGTATTAACGAGTGGCATTTTGGTTGTCGTAATTTCAATAGCGATGGGCTTTATCTTTGCATTAAATCCTGCTTTTCAGATAACGCTTGTTGAGCTTATTTTTGCGGGCATTCAAACACTGGTTTTGGTATGTTTCGGTTTTTTAACCCTTGCACTCTTAATTGTAATGGTATTAATGAATGCAGATCTGGCACAAGGACGAGGGGCACTGAGAGCAACTCAATTTACACTCATAGCTGCGCTCATTGGTTTTATAATATATGATGTTTTCTTAAATGAAATCTTTGGTTTCCACGTGATGAGTATTTCAACAGGAAATTTGGTTTTTCCCTGGATCATATCCGTCATCCAAATCATCATATGGATTTCACTTATCTTATTGTTTCTCCTACTTGCAATTCAAGTCACCTTAAAGGCTATAAGTATCGATAAATCCACGGGAATGACCTATAATCTCATTATCTGCGTGATGAGCATCGGGATCGTCTTCATTCTAAACATCATTTATATTAACTACTACGGCGTGCCGATAATAATTCCTTTTAATCCTTCTGGGGTGATTCCGTGAGCTGGATTTACATGCTTGATTTATTCATGACTTTAACGCTATATTATGCGCGGGCAATTTTCCTCATGCTTGTATTTCTTCTATCTGTTTCGTATGCTTATGAAGGATTCAAGATCATTGCGGATGTTAACCCCAAACTCGTGGGTAAGAGCGTGTTGTATAAACACCTGATTTCTCTTTTAATTCTCGTCTTCATCGATTTCATGTTTTGGCTAATCTTCAAAATTCCGCTTCACAGTTGGACAAGGTGATATAATGACTGTATTGTTACAACAATTACTGGATGATATTCAAGAACAAGGTAACATTCATCATGCCTTTGAAAATCAAGCAACACGTATTTCACTTGTATATTCCCTGAAAAAACTTGAGCACTATTCTGTCTTTTGCATTTTCATCTTGAAAGATGCGGGGCACGTGGAATCCCTTCATGATCGGAATGTACGGGAGATCATTAACGAAGTTGAACACGTAAAAAAACTTATCTTGGCTGGTGAAATTAGCGCTTTACGCCTTCCCGATATTCCTAGATTTCAAGTCCGAACTCTTTCATTTTTCGATTTAAGAATTCATGATCGTCTTCGACTTCAACACGTTTCTTTAGAACATGATGGCAAACCCGTGTTAACTTTCATCTTTCCCGCCCTAATTACAAATGTCCCCAGCATTCATCGAACACTAGCGTGTGCCGAGTGCCGTTTAGATCTAGTTCCTGCTCCCTTGGTTTCGGAATTTATTCGAAACATGAATGCAGAAATCGTTGAAAAATCAGCCCACATTTATGATGCCTCTAAAGATCGACACGTACAATGGAATAATCGGGTTAATTTAGTCGGAATGATTCTGACTCTGGTATTTGCGGGATTCACGACACCACTAATGATCCTCGCCCCTTTTTTCAAGATGTCTCCTTTATTCTTCATTGACTTGTATTGGATGTTGATTTCATTTGACGCTATTGGAATGATCGGCCATGCCATTTTGCGCCATAAAGCATATCTACGTGAAATCCTTGCAGAATGGAACCATCCGCAACTGTTCGACATTGCTAGGGGGTCTAACCCTCCTGAAAGACATGTCGAACCAAATATCGAAAAAACAGATCTCTCCGAAAACATTGTTGACTACGGGCAAGTTCGGGATGAGATCGATGATTCGAAACGTAATATCCATCACGGATCATTAACCCGAACATCAAAAAGAAGTATTATCGTCCCAAAGAAAGCTAACACGATAAAAAAGCAGGAATCAACTCAAATTCATTGGCATGCTTTTACGGGGGAGTATTCTCTCATCCAAACAATCCGAAAGGAATACGAATCTGCGAAATCTGCTCAAGAAGAGAAAAAATTTCGCATTCATTTTCTCAATATAATACAGGGAACCGTGGCCTATAATTGGCTTCAACTCGGAAAGAAAATTCCAAAGTCCCGTAAGCTGGATCCCGTAGAAAATACATTAGACTCATTAGCGCGCTTGCAAGCACGTGGCATGAGCCATCCGTATAAAAGCCTGTTACAACAGTTCCTTGAAGTGCTGTCGCATAATCGAAGTCTATTTGCTGAAGAGATGCAAGTGATGCTTTCACGCCTTGAACAAATGCTTATTCGTTTAGGAGTTCTGGCGGGCAGGATCGAGAAACAAACACCGATTTCTCATGACGATGAGTCGTCTTTTCCATTAAATGAAGGAGTTATTAATGAAGACCTCACAAAAATTCCAGATCTGCGTGTTCAGCGATATCTAAATAATAAACCAAAAACACGCTGTCGTAAAGAACAGATCGAGGATATGCTCATGCAGGCGAACCGCTACCTTCACGTAGGGGAAGACGATGCAATCAAGGATGTTCTAAAAGGATTTCCCGGTCTCCTATTCAAAGAAGTCTTGATAAATTCTGCTAACATTGAAGAAAATCGATGCCATACTTTTGAGCAAATTTTTAAGAAGAAGGGTGTAATGCTTACCGAACAACAACTCCTAAAATCAATATCAAGCATCAATAGTGCTTTATACGAATATCTGAAAGCGTTTTACAAAGATTTCCAAGAAATACAAGCCAAAAAAAAGGCACCTGGCGAAACTCTCTATAAAATCTGCCAACAAGCATGGAAAAAAATGAGCATGAATCTTTATGCTTCACCTGTTAAAGATGAATTCCCGATACGCAGCAATGAAATTGGAATGGAAGAAAAAACGCAAGAAGAAAAGAGACTCACGCCAATCATTCCTGTCACCGATAAAGATATCATAAAAAATGAATTAAAAGGACAATTCATCGAAATAAAGACAATCGCCAAGTTAAATCTAGTTCTAAATGAGACCAGTAAAGATTATCCCATATGTATTGTTTCATATAGATCAACATCCATGCCGCAATTCGTTGAATTACTGAAGATAAGAAAGGAATTTCGCGATTTGATGTTTTATCTGTTAAACGTTGAGGAATTGAATGGAGACGATGATATATTTCAAGTCGTAGACTCTCCAAAAACCCTGCTCAAATATCGCACGCTCAAATACACTCATGAATACGTGGATTTTCAGGATTGTCATGATTTACTTAAGAAATTCATGCGTGAATTGAATGACTACAAGCATTCAAAACTTGTCAAGTCTGGCGTTCCTATTAATGGCAAATCCGGTCCGAAGGAAACAGACACAACCACGAATTCAATTGAAGAAATCTTTGATCCGAATTCTCCCGTCATTCATATCAAGGATGAACGACCTTGGTTGCACCACATCAGACACAATACCAACCCTGTTTTCGTTTTACTTCATTCTGGCACGAACAACGCATATATCGAAGCATTGAACGCGATAAAGACACTTGACATCCCAAATAATATCACGATCATTGAAGCCGACCAGCGTCTTGGATTCGTGCAAGAGACTTTTCCTGAAGAGGTCGACCTGGCAATCTTAAAGCTGGATGGTGAAACCCGCGAAACCCTGAGTATAGATCAACTACGTGGAGCTCTCGAGATTAATGTTGATGCAGTTGGTACTAAAAAAACTCCGAAAAAAGAAGAAAATGAAGATGTCAAGAAGTTGGACGTCCTAAAATTCAAGAGGATTGTCGTAGACGGAACAAACGTCTTCAATTTCATAAAAAACGACTTACAACAATTTGGCGAAATCGTGGATTTTAAGATTTTTCTGAAGTTACGGGAGTTGTTATACGATCTCGGATTCGAAGATGTTATCATTTACTTTGATTCAAACACGTATCATAATTTCTCAAATAAAGAGAATAAACAACTTAATAAACTCATCAAGACAGGTCGTTTCCGTCAATCAGCATCAGGTGAAAAAGCCGACCCGCACATCATTACGATGGCAACAGGACCCATTCCCGGCTATATTCTTTCTCGAGATAAGTTTTGGAATTATGATGATGATTTCCAGACGAGATCCTCTGAATTTATCAAGAGACTCATTGCTTTCGAAATAACGGATGGCTTGATTCATTTTGAGCCAAAAGATAAGAAATTGGCAAATACCCCAATATTTAAAAAACGGTATAAACTATTTGATGCATTTGAAATGGGTATAGAGGCAATTTCTAAAAGGAATAAGAATGTCAATGAGAAGAAAGCCAAGAAAAAGAAAAATCACTCAAAACCAAACAAATCTGTCATGAATACTACCGTGCAGACAGAAAATGAACCTGTAGAAAAACCCATTCCGAATGAAATCGAGATGCATGCATGTATAAAGGCTCTATCATTTCTGAGACAGAATGCCTTTCATGATGCGAAGGCTTTCAAAAAACGTTTTGAGAATGAATATGATTTCTTATTAGGGAATGAGTACATTATCCGGGAACGCGCGGGTTCTTCGGATAGACCTCACGTAAACATCACTACAAAAGGAATTGCATTTGTCAAGCGATTTTTTATTGTTGATATTATTTTAGGTGAGTTTGATCCCATTAGTGGACCCGAAATCATCTATCCTACGGCATACAACACGGGAGATTTCGCCAACCAACCCTTAGCTGGTTTGGAAACACGAGCAAGTCTAAAAAAGGTTCTTCAGAATTGTTTTGACAAGCATTCTTATCTTCAGAGCTTTCAGGACGAACTCCAAGAATTCAACTTGATTTATCGCACGTGGAAAATAAAAAATAATGCACTCCCCCGGGGTGAAGCCGTTTTTGGCGTGCTAATTTTCTGTCGTAAGTTATTTAATGAAGAATTTTCTCACGCGTTCTCAAAGGAGTTAAAACAAGTTCTCAATGGATTTCAACCCACGCTTGATTATCGTAGTGAACTGGTAGAATTCATTCAAAAAATTGGGAGGGATTTGCTTTAATGACAAGATATAAACAAAAAATCGTCTTTTTTGGACCTTCAAATGCAGGTAAAACATCCTTGCAGAAATTCTTCTGGGAAAAAAAGACATACGATGAGATTAAAGACTTACCACCAACAAAAAGCTATGATTATTCAGACAGGCCACTACGTTTTGGTCCAATAGAAATATCTTCCCTAGATCTTGGCGGACAATCAAGCCTCATCAAGCAATGGCTAGATGATGATGCTGAGTTTCGCTGTTTTGAACACGCGAATGTCGTGATATGCGTTTTGGATTTCTCCGATGAATTGCTCGGTAAAAGTAACTTTCTCCAAAAAATGGAAGAAATAAAACAACTGTTGCGATTATTAATCGCGTCTTTGCGTGTTCAGGTTTTGCAATATCAAGACGTGGACTTGTTGATTTTCCTTCACAAGTGGGATCGCGTGGTTGAAATTAAGAAGAATGAGCAAGATCTTCGTGAATTAATCATTTCAAATCTTAAGCAGATTGAAAAAGAAGAAAATTTCGAGAATATCTTGACAGAAGGGAAAAAGAATTCAAAATATGAGAAAATATTGCCATTCTCAATTAATTTCAGGGGATTTCACTTTACATCCATTAAAGACTTGCGATTCTCACCCCGTCTGGCTTTAAAGAAAGTCCTTCCAAGGACATCTCAATTTGTCATTGCTTGTAATCAATTTCGAAGAAATTTTTTGAAACTGTCGCAATTTTTCTCCTTGTTTCTCATCGATCAGAACCTACTCGACATTGAATCCGTTCAATTTCCCGTCTTGCATGATTTTGAGAGCATTAAACAATTCACATTTCGCACGCTTTTATCGTGTTTTGATTTGGAAACTGTCACGTACGTAGTCGTCCGTCAAGAAAATGGATTAGGCCCACTTGATATTTTTCTTCTCAGGGTTAATCCTGACATCTATTGTTTGCTCGTGGCGAAAACGACGAGCCAAGATAAAACACTACAACTACTTCTCGAATTCAGGCGGTCAATTCAAGCCATTGATTTGATTTATGAGTGAGTCATCTTGTCGATCCCCGTGGAAACGCGTCCATTTTTCCCATTCGCCAAAGTTCGACCCGGGCAGGCAACGCTCATCACGAAACTATACCAAGCAGTAAAGACGAACAAACACTCCTGTTTTGATGCAGCAAATGGGATCGGAAAGACGGTTTCCGTGCTTGCAAGCACCTTACCCGTAATTCTCGAGCAAGGAAAACTTCTGATTTATTGTGCACGCACGCATTCCCAGATGAATCGAGTATTGGATGAAATTCAATTAATCAATGAAAAAGCACCATTAAAGACTTCAGCAATTTCTTTAAAGGGAAAAAAGGAAATGTGCATTAACCGCACGGTTTTGGATGCCGTGACAAGCTCTGCGGATCTGATTGATTATTGTAACAGTCTAAAGGGGCGGAAACCATCCGAACAATGTCCATTTTTCCGAAATTTCCGCGAACAAAAAGGAAAAATCACTAAACTCTTTAATAAAGCAGTTTGTTCTGATCAAGTATTGATTTCTGAAGGATATCAGATGCAAATTTGCCCTTACGAGCTTTCTAGAAGCCTTCTCTCCCGTGTCGATGTCGTAATCACGACGTATAATTACCTGATACACCCTGAAATTCAACGGCTTTTTTTTAATGATATCAATCGGACAATTTCCGAGTGCGTCATCGTGTTTGATGAATCACATAACCTTCCGGATATTGCCATGAATGCCAATTCTGATTATATCTCGTTAAATTCCGTGCTTCGAGCCAAAAAAGAGTTGAAAACAATGGAAGGCTCGCACGAGGTCATTGAAAAGGTGTTGGATTTCTTCGCCGATTATCTCGAACAAGAGCTCAGGCGTTATGAATCGTCAGGAGCACGATGGTCTGAAGAACACGGAATAAATGAAATCATTCTTCGGCAGAAACTTGTTGCCCTTGGTTTAAACGAAGGCATCATTCAAGATGCAATTGCTTTAGGGCGCCAATATCGACTTGAAAAAATAAAAATGTTCGAAGATGCCGGCACGAAGAAACGCGTGAATTCTTCTCTCAATAAATTTGGCCGATTTCTTAGTCTACTCGATCAATCTTTGGATGATCATTGCTATTTTCATGAGTTGGAATTCGTTAAAGGAAAAAAACAGACGATCGTGCGTCTCCATGCCCGTTGCCTTGATGCTCGTCCAATTTTGGTGCCATTATTCAACGGTGTAGTCTCCTGCCTTTCAGGTACGCTTCGTCCCGTAAAGGCATTCTGTCAGCTCGTGGGATATCCCTCATCTTATACTCAGGGAGTCATTCCAAGCCCATTTCGATTCCAGAATATTTGTTGCCTTGCCATGCGGGATATTTCAACACGATATGCCGTGCGAACCCCTCAACTTTATTCCATCTTGCGCGGTCACCTGCGGGAAGTAATCGAAAATACACCCGGAAATGTTGGCATCTTTTGTGCTTCTTACGAAATATTGAGCAAGATATTGAACTACTCGTTCCGTCGTTATCTGAATACGGATTTGAACATTCCAGTATTTCGTGAATATCAAGATCTTGAGCGAAGTTTCTCAAGCACACAAAATGAAGAAATGATACAAAAGTTCAAGAAGATAGGGCGGGCAGGCAAGAAGGCCGTGCTATTTGGCGTGTGTGGGGGACGAAATTCTGAAGGTGTTGATTTTCCGGGCAATGAAATGAGGACCGTTGTTATCGTGGGGTTTCCCCTTCTCCGACCTTCAATACGACTAGAAGCCCTTGAGACATTTTACAAGCAAGAATTTGGAGAAGAATTAGCACGGTTATATGCATATCAAATCCCTGCCATTCGAAAATCCAACCAAGCTGCTGGGCGTCCCATTCGTAAAATCGATGATCATGGGGCAATTATTTTTCTCGATGAGCGTTTCACCTATAAAAAAGTGCGAAAATATCTGGCTTCGTGGCTTACTGATACAATGCGTGTCATTCCAAATGAAAAAGGTGTCATTGCAGCCCGGCTAAAAGAATTTGATTTTTAGCTTCATTGAATTTATCAATTCGATCAATGAAAAAAAATTGAACTTTTATCCAATTTTGATCCGATTCGACTCAAGTCATCTTTCAAAACCGATAAAAAAACACGCTACAGACTTTTTTTTTAAGCTTAGATACAAAGATAACCCT
>JALGVI010000152.1 GCA_029838215.1 Candidatus Helarchaeota archaeon
TTGAAGAAACATGATGAAATTAAAGAAAGCCGATACGATAGTTATTTTGGATTTTGGGGGGCAGTACACGCATTTAATCGCCCGTCGGATCCGAGAATTTTCGGTATATTCTGAGATTCTTTCCCACGACGTGAGTTTAGACCGGTTGAAAACACTCGAGCCGAAAGGTGTCATTCTCTCAGGTGGTCCGAGCAGCGTTTTTGACGAGTCCGCACCAAAAATATCCGACAATTTCTTTGAATATTGCACGGCTGGCGAGATTCCCGTGCTGGGGATTTGTTATGGCTTGCAATTAATCGCTCACGAGTTTGGTAACAAGGTAGTTTCCAGTCTTGATCGGGAATATGGCAAAGTATTGTTGAGAGTTAAGGATAAATCCGACCTATTTGAAGGTCTCTCTGACGAAGAAACCATCTGGATGAGTCATGGTGACAAAGTAGAAAGCCTGATCGGAGAATTCGAGATCATGGGAACGAGCGATAACTGTCCCATTGCGGCATTCAAGAACTCCTCCAAAAAATTATACGGCATTCAATTTCATCCTGAGGTGCACCATACCGAAAATGGAACGCTGATACTTCGCAATTTCGTGTTCAAGATTTGTAAGTGTGAACCAAATTGGCAGATGGATGATTTTATCGAGAGTTCCGTGAACGATTTAAAGGAGCGGATCGGTTCTAGCGGCGTGATAATGGCTGTAAGCGGTGGCGTGGACTCCTCGGTCGCTGCCACTCTCATTCACGAAGCCGTTGGTGACCAATTACATTGCATTTTTGTTGACAACGGGTTATTACGGAAGGATGAAGTGATCGAAGTCCAAGAGTTATTCAAGAAGCACCTGCATTTCAAGCACTTCTACACGGTTGATGCTTCAGAGCTATTCCTCGGTCGGTTGAAAGGCATCATCGACCCTGAAGAAAAGCGCCGAATCATTGGTCACGCATTTATTGAAGTGTTCGAGAAAAAAGCAGAAGAATTAGAAAAAGAATTTGGAAACATAAAATTCCTAGGACAAGGCACGATTGCTCCTGACAGGATCGAGAGCGGTGCCACGAGCAGGGCGTCCGCCGTGATCAAAAGTCATCATAATCTTACCCTACCCGAGAAAATGAAGTTGCAGGTCATTGAACCCTTGATGTATCTATATAAAGATGAAGTCCGACTCGTAGGCAAGAAACTCGGCTTGCCCAATGTCCTGATCACGAGACATCCCTTTCCGGGTCCTTCTCTGGCGATTCGCATCGTTGGTGCTGTAACACCTGAAAAACTCAGGATCTTGCGGGAAGCCGATGCCATAGTCGTTGTTTGCAGCATTTCTACCCATCAAGTCTGTTGGTGTGATGGGCGACTCACGAACTTACAACAACATGATCCTAGTTCGCATCGTTGAGAGTAAGGATGCCATGACCGCAAATTTTGCAAAGATCGATTGGGATGTCATGGAGACCATTAGCAGCCGCATTGTGAATGAAATAAAAGAGATTAATAGAGTCGTATATGACATATCAAATAAACCTCCCGCAACGGTTGAACTCGAGTAGAGGTCCGTGAAAATGAAGCGATTGCATGTTATTGTTTATGGAAAAGTTCAAGGCGTTTTTTTCCGACATAACACGAAGCGGTTTGCCATGAGTTTGAAAGACGTAACAGGATGGGTTCGGAATAATTGGGATGGGACCGTTGAGGTGGTTGCAGAAGGACCCGAAAAAAGTCTCCGTAAACTATTAGATTTCTTACGCAGGGGTCCCCGATATGCTCGAGTGACGCATGTTGAAAATCGATGGGAAGAATATAAAGGCGAATTTGATAAATTTTCTGCACATTGAAACAAATTTCTCACGTGATATATGATGTATTCGAATGACCCCGATGTCATTATTGTTGGAGCTGGTGTGGCAGGACTTACAGCCGCAATTGCGATGGCTCGACAAGGAATGAAGACAATCCTGCTTGAACAAAATCCCCAAATTGGATTAAAGATAAGGGGAGAAGTCATAAACAAGATAGATCCTCTATTTGATATGGTATTTGGCAGCCAATTACCTGAAGAATTGATAGATAATGTCTATGAAGATGCCCATTATTATTCTCCATCCTGCCAGAACGTGGCGAAAAGAGTATTTAAAACGCCCAAAGTAAACATTAACTATCGGTCATTTATTGAAGAATTGGCAAGGATTGCCATTAAAAACGGCGTGGACGTGATTTTAAACGCAACTGTCAAGCAATTAATCAAAAAAGGGCAAGAAATCGCAGGTGTCGAATTCGAACGGTTCGGGGTGAATTACAGGCTGGAAGCCAAATTGATACTCGGAGCGGACGGACACGGTTCCGCATTGCGCGGGCTTGCAGGATTACCATCTCCAAAAAACTTACAAGTAATGTTGAAGGGCATGGCTGAAAGTGTAAAGTGCAACGCGAAGCGATTGGATTTCTATTTGCTTGCGGATCCTCCTGCTGTCCTATGGATTTTTCCGAAATCTTCAGACAGGGCTGAAGTCGGTTGCACTCTTTGGAGTCCTCATGCTCCACGACAAGACAAGGAAGCATTACTGGAAACGTGGAACAAAAATCTCAAGAATCATCCGTTATTTAGCAAGGCAATGACAAGAGCTCGTTTTCTCTATTTCGACTTTGATGGCTTGCCACTTGGTGGTCCTCAAAAAAAGCACTATCGCTCAAACCTGTTTCTCATCGGCGATGCGGCAGGCCACGTCACGGCAGTCGGCGGATCTGGCATCATATCTTCAATGACCGTGGGAACCATCGTTGGAAATCGTTTTGGCACGATATTAAAGGAAGCTGGAAAAATATCTGAAGACGATCTTTCTCAATGTTCTGCAACCATCAAGCAGTCCGAAATTGGTCGAAAGCTTGCTTCGGAACGAAAAACAGCCAAGATGATGAGGGACATCCTGTATAAAGTCCTGAAAACACCCGAAGAAATAGATGCAAGCTGGGACAAGCTAAAAGGACCGATTGAAGATAGATAAAAACAAAATTTCAAACAGTAACTCATTTTTCATCATTTTTCGCGATTTCTAAAAATGCTCAAAATTCAAATCCGTGGAGTTTTTAAAAGATTTCATGGAGAGAGATCTATGGTGAGAACGTGATCGATGACCTCAAAAATTTAAATGACCGACTTTTATCATTTGAATATGAACTCCTTGAACTGAATAAAGAAAAAGATCTCAATGGTTTGAAAATACAAAAAATATCCGAAGACATTCAATTCGTCCAAGAGAAATTGCAATATTTGACCGATTCATTAAAAAAATCGCATCTGTTTGATAATGTCAATGTCGATGCAACCAACCTAAAATCTAATATTGAAGAACTTGCCGAAATAATGAGACGATTCAATGGCAGGCTCACGGATCTGGACTCGAGATTTCGAGAACTCGAACATCTCGTCATAGATTTTTATTCAAATTATCTTTCAAATTTTAACGGGGGTCTTGATTCCGCGCTCGGAGACTTAATTGACCCCAATCTCAAGATAGAATTTGAACAATTACGGATCTCACCAGTTTCGAGCATGAAGACGCAAGATTCTTCTAGTCTTCAAATAAACATTGCCGAAAAAATCCAGCTGGGTAAGAAAATGCTGGAAATGTTAGAAAAAAAATTTCAAAACGGCGAGATCACCCCACATGAGTATCAAAATAGCTGTAAAAGAATAAGAATCGTGCTCCAAGAGCTAACGATTAACACCTCTACTTTTACACGACAATAGTCGCTTGCTAGTCAATGTTCTGTTTCGATGCTCACGTTTCACCATTATTTTTTTGTAATCTTGTTACGCATCACGCCGATTTTCTCGATCTCGGTTTCAACCACGTCTCCTTCACGTAAGCGTTCCGACTTTCTCATCGTCTCTTTCTCGCCGTGCTTTCCGGGATTTCCACTGCACAAGACCGTGCAGGGGTGTAACGTTTGATCCCGTGAAGTATACTCGACTAATTGCATTACCGTCCAAATCATGTCTTTCGTGTTTCCCTTCTGCTTGACATCACCGTTGACACGAAGCTCCATGTCAAGCGCGGGATGTCCTGGCACTTCATCTGCAGTTAGAATGCAAGGTCCCATGGGTCCTGCAGTATCGAAATCCTTGCTTTTAAACGGTCCCAAACGGAGAAGAATTTCGGGTATCTCGATATCCCTGGCTGAAAAGTCATTTAATATCGTATATCCAAAAATGTATTTCTCTGCTTCTTCAAGCGGAATGTTCTTTCCTTTCTTGCCTATTATTGTGGCGAATTCGACTTCAAAATCCAGCCATTTCGAGATCTTTCTCGGGATGATGATGTCATCAAACGGTCCGATGACCGTTCCAGGATTTTTTTTATATCCAACAGGAGTCTTCTTCCACAACGAATGATCCGCCAGTGCATGCATTCCCTGATTGAAATGCTTTTCAAAGGTGAGAAAGTCAACGAAATAATTGGGCATTAATGGGTTGGTGATCGTGACTTCCTCAGGAGAGAAGATGATTCGTTCTCCATTAATGCCGCGAATTTCTTCGGTCTTGGGAATTTTTGA
>JALGVI010000079.1 GCA_029838215.1 Candidatus Helarchaeota archaeon
AATGACTTCTACATTACAAGAAATAGAGGCAAGAATAAAAAATCGAGATGTTTTGATATCCGTATTTGGCTTAGGACGAATCGGTTTACCAACAGCAGCCATTTTCGCAAATGCGGGATTCAAGGTTAATGGCATTGACATTAATTCTGAAATCATAACTCTTTTAAATCAAGGTAAGACGATTCTTGATGAACCAGGGCTTGTCGAGCTCGTCAAAAAAAGCACGGGAGCCAAAATGCTTCAAGGGCTTCTACAATCAGAAATAAAAAACCTTGAAAGTGATGTATTCATTATTTGCGTGCCTACACCAGTTACGGAAAATAAAGTTCCAGATTATTCAGACGTGCTCAGTGCTATTGAAAAAATAGGTGAGATATTAAAAAAAGGGGATTTGGTCATAGTTGAAAGCACGACTTCTCCAGGCACGGTTGAAAACCTTCTCATTCCAAGAATTGAACGCAACTCTCAATTAACTGTAAAAAAGGATTTTTGGATCGTAAGTTGTCCAGAAAGGGCGAATCCGGGAGAAATCCTACATATCTTTCAAAATACGCCCCGAATAATAGGAGGCATCGATCAAAAGTCCACAGATGTGACTTTTAAATTATATAGAGAAGTAATGAGTGCAGAAATTATAAAAGTGAGCAATCCCAAAACAGCTAATGCTGTAAAATTGACGGAAAACATTTTTAGAGATGTCAACATCGCTCTGATGAATGAAATTTCGATTTTATATGAAAAATTAGGGATCGATACATTTGAGATCATCAAGGCCGCATCTTCGAAGTGGAATTTTGTTCCCCACTTCCCAGGAGCAGGTGTGGGAGGACCCTGTTTACCAGCCAATCCTTATTACTTGATTCAGGAAGGCATGAAAGTCGGATTTGTTCCACACTTGATTCGGTTTGCTCGAGAAATCAACGATCGAATGCCTGCTCATTTAATTGAGTTGATACTTGATGCCTTAAATGAGGCGGGGAAGACAGTGAAAAATGCCAATATTTGTCTTCTCGGCATGAGTTACAAAGAAAATATAGGAGATGCACAGGTTTCTCCTTTTTTTCCAATTTATAACGCCTTACGTGAGTTAAAAGCCAATATAAAAGTACATGATCCGCATTTCTTGAATAAAAATCCACTTTCCATCACAATTGAATCATCAATCGAAAACGCATTGGAAGATGCAGATTGTATTGTTTTTATTACAGCGCACGATGAATTCAAGAAACTCAGATTGGAGAATGTTCAATTAATGGCTAGCTCACCTCTCGTTATAGTAGATGGAAGAAACGTTACGGATAACAAAAAGCTTCCGAAAGGAACAATTTTTAGAGGTATTGGACGTCTGAAAAGCAGCGATTTTGAATAAATTCTTGTTAATTATCGAATTTAGACGTTTTTTCTTGAGCTAAATAAAATTCATCTCAAAAATTTTTTATACAATGACTCAACTTGCTTCGATATTACATTCCAAGAGTAATTTTTAGCCTTATTCACGCCATTTTTAATTAATTTATTCCTTAATTCATCATTTTTTAAGATTCTTATTATTTTGTCTGCCAAATCATCAATTGAATTCGGCTTGAATAATAAGCCATTCTCTTGATCGTCAATCAATTCAATTGTAGCACTATCTTTTTGATTTGCGGCAATAATTGGAGTTCCTGCAGCCATTGCCTCTAACAATACGATTCCAAAACCTTCTTTTACAGATGGTAGCACAAACAAAGTCGAGGACTTGTATAGTCTTATGAGATCGTCTTCAGGTAAGAAACCGTGAAATATAACGCCATCCTTTAAATCATGATGGATTACTAATTGCTCTAAACTCCTTAATAGAGGCCCAGTTCCAACAATATGTAAACAAATGTCAGGAATATTGGTCTTGATTTTCGCAATGGCAGAAATCAATACATCTATCCTTTTATTTGGACTTAAACGACCAACATACAAGATTTGATTCTTCATTTTTTCAATTTTCGTTGCTTGAAAAACTTCAAATTTTACACCCCCAGGAATCACAGTTATTTTTGACGGATCAATTTTCATTTTTTTTTCCAATTGGGATTTAGTAAAATTTGAAACGGCTATCAAATGCATTGGAAGACGCGTTGTCATTTTTTCAATTTGTTTACCAAGTGAAGCGAATATAGGGTTTTGTAGATATTGAAACCAATAGTTGTCCCAAACCTCGTGAAACGTGATGAAAAGAGGAATTTTTTGAAAAAAAGAGAAGATTTTTCCACTAAAACAAGGAAAATATGGGAATGAGTTACATTCGATAATCTCTGAATTCTTAATTTCATTGAAAAATTTTAAGCTTTTAATGCAAAACAACATAGAAGGTAAGATTTTCCTCCGTCCAGTGTCATCATAAAAGTTCTCAATTTTATGACATCTTTTTACATGCATGTTTAAGTGAATTTCTGATCTTTTCGAATCATGCCATTGCATTGAATAGACATTTATTGAATGATTCTCGGCTAGGCGCGTAAATATTTCATAATATCTCTTTTCAGCTCCGCCTTTCAGATAGGGGTAAAAAACATCAGAAAGTAAGCTTATTTTCATTAGCATCCGACTAGCATGTTTAATTCCAATTATATTTTTAAGAACTTAATTTATTATTTCAATTCAAAAATCTTCTTTTTTTTCTTTTTCCTTTGTGTATTTAATAATAAAGAGATAGAGAGAAATCCACCAGAATTCTTGTTCAATAAACTTATTATTTATGATGAAAACAAGTGCAATTTCAAATTTTTTTTTACCAATAAGTAAGATTTACTGAAGAAAAACTAAAACATAAAAATTAAATATGAGAAAAAGATTTTAATCGTTATTAATCGTTATATTTGAGATTGAAGACAAGTTTATACTAACGATATTTCGTAGTTTAAACAGTTTAGAAAGAGAGAGCCTCAGAAAATAAAAAGGAAGAAGGAATTATTCTATGGGCGAGATTTTTAACAAGCACGTTTCCTCAATGTCAGAATCTAGTGAGATAGAAGAAAAGTCATCGATAAATTCATTTTCATTAGTTGTCATTTTGATTAAAATAATACGAGATTTAACTCCAATTTTGGAAAAAGTTGCAAGAAACATTGATAAATTGGATTTGATCATGAAAAAATCGCCAGATATATTGTATTCCTTTCTATTTAAAGATTTTCAGGAAATAGTCGAGAGTCCTTATACAGAAGAATTTATGAGTGAAATCGAAAACTTTTCCACTAATTTAATAGCAAGTTCTAAAGAAAAGAAAGCCAGTTCTCGGCAAAAAGTTTCACACCCTCCAATATCAATTATCATACCCTCGCTTAACGAGGAAGAAGCAATTAAACAAACTATTGCAGATATCCAAAAGCAAAATCTTCCAAATGTAGAAATACTCGTTGTAGATGGATTATCTGCTGATAGAACTCAAGATTTTGCCCGAAAGATGGGGGCAAAAATCATTGTGGAACACAGAAGGGGGTATGGAAGGGCAATCCAGACCGGAGTTGAGAACGCCAAAGGTGATATTTTGATATGGATGGATGCGGATTTTTCTTATCCAGCGAAGTATCTTTCCGCATTGATTCAACCAATAATAGAGAGAAAAGCAGATATCGTATTAGGAAATAGATTACGAAAACTTGAATACAAATCAATGACTCCGTCCCATCTCTTTGGAAATGTCATTTTGACAATAATTTTTAATATTTTTTATGGAAAGAGAATAAAAGACACTCAATGTGGACTTCGAGCGTTCTCTAGAAGAGGACTCGAGAAAATGAATCTTGAGAAAAAAGGAATGTCTTATGCCACAGAAATCTTAATCGAAGCAGTAAAAAAGAACTTAAAAATAGAACAAATAGATATAAGTTATCGAAAAAGAATTGGAGAAACAAAACTCAATACATTCAAAGATGGTATAAACATTCTTCTAACTATAATACAGAATAGGTTTCGAAAAAAATCGTAGTAGATTTTCTTTGAAGAAGAATCGTGTTTATTGCAAGAGTTTTCTTCCATCCTTATCGGATCAAATTAGTATATGATTTCCTGATATGATTTTTCAAATCTTTGACAGACAGACTCCCAAGAGAACGATCTAGCAAGTTTCAAACCTTCATTCGAAAGTTTTTCATATAATTCTTTATTCAGGTATAGCTCAAGGATTGCATTGGAAATTTCGGCTGGAATTGCTTCGATATTGTTACTTAGAAATAGTCCAGTTTTTCTATTTTCCAAAACGTGTTCAATTTCACCTACAACAGTCGTGATAACTGGTTTTCCACTAGCGAGACTTTCTAAAACAATTGCAGGAAAACCTTCCGATGCAGACGGGAGTGCTATAACATCAACTATTGAAAGAAAGTGAGGCATGAGATGATGTTGAACGCGCTCGTGGAATCTAATATTTTCTAATTCATATTTTTTTATCAATTCTCTTAAATTATTTTCTTCTGAACCGTTTCCAACAATTAATAATTTAATATTTGGATGTTTATCAAGTAAATTCATCGCCAGAATCAGTTTATCAATTCGTTTAACTTTTTCAAATGACCCAAAAAAGCCAATTACGAAATCATCTTTCTTCAAATCTAGTTTACGACGTAGTTTTTCGTTCACGGAAGGTTTGAAAAGGTCACAGTTTACGGCGTTTGGAATTATTTCTATTTTTTCCTTATCAATCTTTAGCTTTTCGGCCAATTTAATGAAATTCTTCGATATTGAGTAGATTTTTTGGTAATTCAACTTCCAAGCAAATGCTTGAATTTTCTGGAAAAACGTATTTTTTATGGAACTTTTTGTGATTTCATACCATTCTTCATAACCATAAGATAAAAGAGAAATGACGACAGGAATTTTTAAGATCTTGCCGAAAATATAAGCAGCTATTGAGCATACAGGCGGTATTGCATGAATTACATCTATTTTAGCTTTTTTTATTCTTGATATGGAGATCAGTAAGAAAAAACCAAATAAAATTCTTTTAAAAATGTTGGATAAAGAAAAATTCTGCTGATTAAAATCAGCTGGGAATGAATCAAGTAACTTGAAAGATTTATTTAAATATTTAACAGGTTTTCCGGTAATAATATTTATGGCATGGCCTCGTTTAGCTAAAAAACTTGCTAAGTTGTTAAAAAAAATCTCACCCCCGCTTGCTTCAGGATACCATTTTTCTGTAATGAAAAGTATTTTCATTTCCGGTTTTTCCTTGTCTATTTCGAAACAGAGTTTAAAAAGTTGGTGAGTATTGTCCTGAAGCCGTTTATATAAGTTTTCAGGTCATGCAAGTTCCTTATTTTAAGAATTCTCTTTAAAATATATGAGGGTCGAAAATAGAAAGAATTGTATGCTTTTTTTACCATTTCTTCCATTAGATTTTTATTTAATTCGCCATGTTCAAAAATTGCAATTCCTTTTTCGTTATCGTAATCTTCCCACCTATTTGTTAGCAATTTACCTTCTTTGAGTATAATGTCTCGAATGGGAGTTCCGGGATATGGAATTAAAATGGAAAATTGTGCAGCGTCGGGGTCGATCTTTTTCGTAAAATTTATTGTATCTTGAATTGTTTGACGATTTTCACCTAAATTTCCGATCATAAGAAAAGCAACAGTAAATAGACCTGCTTTTTTTGCCCATTTTATGGCATTTTCGCTTTGTTCTAACGTTATTCCTTTACGTATGTTTTTCAATATTTGAGAATTCCCAGATTCGACTCCAAAGCTAATGGAATAACATCCTGCTTGATTCATTAATTTTAATAATTCATAGTCCACGGTATTGACTCTGACACCATTAGGACACTTCCATTTGATATCTAATTTTTTCTTTAGCACTTGATAACAAAATTCCCTGACTCTTTTTTTATTTGCAGTAAAAAGATCGTCTAAAATGTGAAATTCTCTTATACCATAGTTATTTATCAGAAATTCGATTTCATTTAAAAGATGATTCACGCTCCGGGCTCTGAACTTTGTCCCAAAAATCTTCTTGTTGCAATAAATACAACGGGCAGGACAACCTCTTGAAGTTAAAATATTTGCGAATTTACCGGTTTTGGTTTGAGGAGAATAATACTTGTCCATTTCTAAAAGCTCATACGCTGGAAGAGGAAGTTCATCCAAATCTTCAATCAATGGTCTTAAAGGATTACTAATAATTTCACCATTTTTCTTGAACACGATTCCTTCTACCTGAGAGAGATCTTTTTTTTCTTCAATGGCTCGTATTAAATTCAAAAAAGTATACTCGCCTTCACCCACAACGACCACGTCTACGTTCTCGTTAGACACCGTGTCTTTGGGAAGAGCAGTAGGATGTGGTCCTCCAAGAACAGTAATGGTTTCAGGGTTCGCAGCTTTTATTTCAGCACATAACCTAAAGGCGTTATTTATAACCGGAGTGGAAGATGTGATTCCAATAATATCTGGTTCTTCTTCTTTAATTTGATGAATAAAATCAATTTTTGAAGGCAGATTTAAATTCAAATCGATAATTTTAACTGCGATTTTATTTTGGATTAAAACCGCAGCGATATATGCCAGTCCCATTGGAGGAAGAATGGGAGACATTTTTTCGTTTCCAAGATAAGAAACACGATGATATGGATTGATTAATAGGATTTTCATCTCACGTAACCCATTTTTTTCATTTTTATTTCTATAAACTCCAAATTAATAAGTAATTTGTTTCTGTATGAAATCTTCCGTGATCTCTATATTTTTTAGGACTTCAACGATTTTCTGTGCTGCGTTGCCCTCACCAAATTTATTTTGGGATTTTCGTACATTCTCCAAGAATTCAGAGTCATACAAAGCGCGGTCAATCGCTTGTAATATGGCTTCTCTTACGGGAGGAACGTCAATGATGTTCTTAGAACGCTCGCGACCAGATTGTCTCTCACCGATGTTAATCACGGGTATTTTCATGCTTGGAGCTTCCAATATTCCGCTACTCGAATTTCCAATCATTAAATCAACGGCTTTCATGAAACTGAAATATTCTACTGGCGAAAGGTTCTCGAATGACAAAACGTAATCATTTTTGCTGAATTCCTTGATACGTGTGATGAAATCTCTTGAACCTGCATCACAATTTGGAAAAATGAGAACGATTTGTTCCTTTAATTCAGTTAATACATCTAATAACGTTTCCAGTTGAGATAATCCATAATCTTGGAGTGTTGTAATGGGATGCTGGATGACTAAATAAGTTTTTTTCCTATAATCCAGTCCATATTTTGAGAATAGGTCTTTTTTCTCGATGAGTTTCGTGTTCAAGATTATATCAAGCGAAGATGATCCCGTAACAAAAATACGCGATTTGTCTTCGCCCATTTTTTCGATTCGTCTTGCATTTGCCTCTGTAAAAGCAAAATGGATGTGCGAAATTTTTGTAATTGCATGACGTATTGATTCATCGATCATCTTTCCAGTGACATCCCCGCCATTTATGTGAGCAATTGGGATATTTAGATACAAAGCAGCCAGTGCAGCGGCCAATGCTTCAGAGCGATCTCCTAGAACGACAATGATTTCAGGTCGATTCTCTGACAAATATTCTGTGAAGTTCCTAATTCCATCAGATAAATAATATGCCATGTCAGATCTTGTATCGCCTGCCAATTTCATTGGTATTGAAATGGCAGATGCAAAATCTTTTTTTATAATTTCGATACTTTTCCCGTATTCTTCCAGCAGATGCATTCCTGTAACAATCGGAATTAACTCTAAGGTTTCATCTTTGTCTATGAGTGCCATTATGGATTTTAAATAACTGTATTCGGCTCGAGTTCCCGTTACAACGGCGATGGTTCTAGATTTCTTCAAGCATATCCTCTCTTATAATTTGATCTTTCTTAATGGAACGGTTAAGTCTTTTTCCAATTAGAGAATAAAACTTTTTAGGACTGATTCCCGTGGCGGGTCTCTTTATGGCAAGCATTTCTTCACGTAGGACCATCCCTTTTTCAATATCAACTCTTGCGACAACGGATTTTCGAACAGCTTTCATGATTTCGATTTCTGATGGAACGGGAATTTTCTCATGACTGCCCAATGCTCTTTCAGCCCTTCGAACTTCTGCGATCATTTTTGTCAATTCTTGAGGATCCAATGAGGCTTTATGATCAGGGCCCGGTAGGTTCTTATCAAAAGTAAAATGCTTTTCTATCACGACAGCACCCATTGCTACAGCCATTATTGGAACAGTTATTCCTTCGGTATGATCAGAATAACCAACAAGACAGTCCAATTTTTCCTGCATTGTTTTCATTGCATTAAGATTTACTTCTTCAAGTGGACATGGATAATTTGTAGTGGCGTGTAGCATGATGATGTTCTCGTGATATCGTTTAATGAGCTCACAGGCTTCCATCACTTCTTCTAGCGTTGCCATCCCCGTTCCCAGTATCATTGGTTTTTTTCTTTTTGCCAATTTTTCTAAAAACACGAAGTTGGTAAGGTCACCTGAACCGATCTTATACGCTGGTAGAAGGGCATCCATAAATTCAAGAATACCGGAGTACGTATGGAGCGTGGATAAAAAAATGATTTTCTTTTCATCACAATAATTCTTCAATTCTCGAAATTCGTCTAGAGATAATTCTAGGTTTTTTAACATTTCTAACTGGGAAATAGTCTTGCCGATATTCTCCTTTTGATAGCCAACAATTTCAACATCTTTGGCAACAAGATCTTCAGACACAAATGTTTGAAATTTTATTGCATTTGCCTTGGCGTTTGAAGCAACATCTATCAATTTTTTTGCCAAGTTAATGTCGCCGTTATGATTCACGCCCGCTTCTGCGATAATAAAACAGGGATTTCCAACTCCAATTTCGCTACTGCCAATTCTAATCGTCACCATGCTAACCTCATTGTTTTTCAGCCTAGATTAAAGAAATGAATGATTAAAACAAATAATTCGTAAAATAATATCATAAGATTTAAGATTACCTACTTTGTTTAAGTTTTTGTAAATTAGAATAATAATCCGAGGAAATATAGGAATGAAGGATTTTAATAAGATTCTGTCAAGAAAAGACCAGTCAATCCGAGATGTAATGAACATAATAAACGATTCTGGTGAAGTTAAAGGTTCTGTTATTGTTGATGATGATAACCGATTATTAGGAGTCGTAACCGACGGCGATATTAGAAGGGCCATCCTAAATAAAGTGGATTTGGAAACAAAAATTGAAAAAATTATGATTAAAAACCCATATGTCGCTAAAAGGGACGTGTCAAAAAGAGAAGTCTTCAATGTAATGAAGATGAAAGTATTGGATTTTATTCCCATATTGGATGACAGTCGAAAGGTCGTAAATGTATATACAATCCAAGACCTCAGCAAGTTTGAAAACAATATCGTTGAACTGAATGAGTTGGAAGACAGAGAAGTAAAATCCGTGCTCATAATCGGGGGGGCAGGATATACAGGTTCGGTTTTAGTACGAGCGCTATTAACAGAAGGTTATAAAGTAACAGTTTTTGATAACTTACAATTCGGAGATAACTCCATTCGAGAACTCAAAAATAATCCTAATTTTAAATTCATTAAAGGAGATATTCGAGATATTCAATCTTTGCTAGAGCATATCAAAGACTTTGACGCAGTTATTCATTTAGCTGCAATAGTGGGTGACGCTGCATGTAATATTGACCCCGAAAATTCCGAAACTATCAACTTAATGTCCACGAGAGTCATAGCAGAAATTTGTAAATTTCGCAAGATCCCCCGATTCATCTTTGCTTCAACTTGTAGCGTCTATGGTGCAAGTGATGAACTTTTAAATGAAGAATCTGAAGTAAATCCTTTATCGATATATGCTGAAACAAAACTCAAGTCAGAGCAAGCTATTCAAACATTGGCAGATAAAAATTTCTCACCTTGCATTTTTAGGATTGCCACAGTCTTTGGTCCTTCACCGAGAATGCGTTTTGATTTGGTAGTCAATCTCTTGACCGCAAAAGCTTGTAAAGAGAAAAAAATCACTATCTTTTCAGGTGAACAATGGAGACCCAATATCCACGTGGAAGATCTTGCAAGGGCTTATATCCAGTGCCTAAAAACACCCAGATACAAAATTCATAATCAAATTTTTAATGTTGGTGGAAATGATTCAAATTATAAGATAATAGACATCGGTAGGATAATTAAAAAGCTGATACCAGACGCGGAATTAATAATATATGATGATGAGTTTGATAAAAGAGATTATAAGGTTGATTTTACTAAAATTAAAAATATATTGGGATTTGAACCCCAAAAGAAGATAGAGGATGGAGTTCAAAAAATTCAGGCGATGTTTGAACAAAATGCAGATTTAGATTTTACCAAAAAGATTTATTATAATTCAAAGAGCTATGAGATAGGGACATTAAAAGGGCTCTATTTTGAGGCTTAAAATTCTTAAAAAATACATTTAAAATAATTCTTAAGAAGGAATAGGAATGAAGGTTCTAATTACTTCTCCCTTTCATCCTGATTCAACAGAAAAACTACGTGAAAATGGATTAGACGTGGTCTATGAGAGTTGGATGGAAGTGAACAAGCTATATGTTGGAGAACAGCTGGTCGAAAAGATAAATCAAGACCAAATAGACATTTTAGTCATTGAAGCAGACGTGCTTAACGAATTAGTGTTTGAAAAAACAAAAGGCAAGCTAAAATACGTGGCAGCTTGTCGTGCAAACCCTACGAATGTAGACATTGAAGCCGCAACGAAGGTTGGCGTTCCGGTTTCTAATTCACCAGGACGTGGTGGACCCTCAGTCGCGGAACTTGCCATCGGGATCATGATTTGCTTGATGCGGCATCTCCACCGCTCAGATCATGTCGTGAAATCTAAAAAATGGACGGAACAACTCACGTGGGCGACCACGTATCGTGGCATTACTTTTGAGAATAAGGTTGTAGGTATCGTGAGTTTGGGGGCCGTAGGGTATGAAGTTGCCAAAAGATTACAAAATTGGGACTGTAAAATAATAGTATATGATCCATATGTTTCTGAGGAGAAACTTAAAAGCGTGAACGCATCTAGAGTTGATCTTCCAATACTCATGAGAGAATCGGATATTGTTACGGTTCATGCTCCTGTCTTGGATGAAACAAAGGGCATGATAACCGAAGAACTCATAGGTATGATGAAAAAGACTGCATTTTTCATAAATACGAGCAGGACAGCAATCATTAATGAAAAAGCAGTTGTAAAAGCAGTCAAGGAAGAACGCATTGCCGGTGCTGGTTTTGATGTTTATTACAAGGAACCTTTAGGACGAACCAATTACTTCAAAGAGTTCTTTTTTGGAGGTCCTCATGCAGATAAAAACGTCGTTTTCGGAGCACATATTGGAGGCATGACGTGGGATTCCATTAAAACTCAATCGGAAATTGTGACAAGAGATATTTTAGCATTCATGAAGGGAGAAAAACCTCCAAATCTCTTGAATTTAGAAGTTTGGAATAAATAATTCAACATGACGGATCAGTGATGAGACTTGTCTGATTCTTTAATTGTATCTTTAGATGCAGGCACGACAGGTGCCAGATGTTTCATTTTTAATATAAAGGGCGATCTAATTCAATCAAGCCGAGCCGAATGGACATTTACCGCAACGCCAAAAGTAAACTTGGGCTTGGAATTCCAACCGGAACAATTCTGGCAAGTTCTTTGCAGCCAAATAAAAAATTGTTTTAGAGCCGGAAATATCAACCCCGAAAATGTAAAGGCAATCGCCTGCACCAGCATGCGTGAAGCACAGGTCATATTAGGAGAAAAAGATGAATACCTTCTTGCCACGCCTGCTCATGATTTACGGGCACTTTCACAAGCAATGAAAATTTTTAACAAGCATCGAGATACCATTTATCAGGTAACGGGACGTCTTCCTCCAATGATTTTTGCTTTGGCGAGACTTCTTTGGATGAAGAGAAAGATGAAAGAAGAATATGCACGGATTTCAATGTTATTGCTTTTTAGCGACTGGATGAATTTCATGCTTTGTGGGGAGAAAGCGTCAGAACCTTCGGTTGCAGGCGAAAGCATGCTTTTTGACGTGAGGAAGAGAACGTGGTCTGAAGAAATCTTGAATTTATTCGAAATCACCCCAGATATTTTGCCTCAACTCAAAAATGCAGGAGAGATAGTGGGAGAAATCAATGAAAAAGCCGCCAAGGATACAGGGTTAAAAAAAGGCACGCCCGTCGTCATGGCGGGAGCTGATTCGCAATGTGGATTATTGGGAATGGGTCTAAATGATGATTTGAATTTGGGAATTATTGCAGGCTCAACGGCGCCCTTACAAGTTGTTACGGATAAGCCATTATTCGATTCAGAATTAAGAACATGGACAAATTGTCATCTCTTGCAGGATAAATGGATTTTAGAGGCAAATACGGGACGAACAGGTGCCGCACTCCTGTGGTTTAAGAAATACTTGGCAGATTTTGGCTTGAAAGAGCAGGAACCATTTGAGAAACTCGAAGAACTAATAAAGGACGTTCCGCCAGGTGCAAGAGGTGTCTGGGCTTTCTTAGGACCGATGATAACAAATGCAGGGTCATTGGAAGGACTTGGACAAGGTGGTTTTTTGTTTCCTCTACCAATAGCGGAGGATAATTCGGGATTGCCCCTATTCTATAAAGCAGCTCTTGAGAATGCTGCATATGCTTTTCGTGGAAATTATGAGATATTATCGGGCATTCTTGGTAGTGAATTTTCTTCAATCGGAATTGGAGGAGGAATGGTTCAAAGTTCGACATTCGTGCAAATAGTGGCAGATGTCTTGCAAAAACCAGTTCATACATATCAGACTTTTGAAGCAACGGCATTAGGCGCGTCCATTTGTGCTACTGTAGGGGTGAACATTTACGGTTCTTTTAATGAAGCCACCGATTCCATGATCCATCCAACAAAAACCTTTTCTCCAAGTCCTCAACAATCCAAATATAAGTCTCTTTTCAAGCGGTGGTTACAAATAATGCAATCTTTAAAATCAATTTAAAACTTTTTTTAGAATGAAATAAAAGTTATCAACTAGTCAAAAAATAGATGGAATCAGTTGCAAAAATACTTTTTAAACAAAATAGTTTAACAGTTATAATACGAGAGCTTTCATTTTCCAAGTAATTGAGTTTTGAAGATTTTTCATAAAAGAGGACACGTTAAAATGTCGACAGATGGCGAAATTGATATTGCAAGGAATGAAATGGTTACTGCGACAATTGTTTCTCCAGATGGCTCAAGATGAAGATCTTCCGAATTATTTAAGCACGCCACGTCGATTTATTGAATTAATTGCCACGAAGGGTTATAAAAACCTCAAATTAACGGAAGCTTTTTTTAATTACTTGCGCGAAATGGGAGTAATTCGCGTGGAAAATGATCAATACATTTGGGAGAGTCCTTCGGCTTCATCATCCGCAAAGGGTAAAACGGTCATTGAGTCGGAAGCCTTATCCCAAAGAGAAGTTCAAAAGCGCGCCATGCCATTGTTTAGCATTCTCCGGAAATATTCGGAACGCCTTCCAAAGGTAATGAAAGGAAATCTAGGAGAGAAGGAAAAAGAATTAATAATTTGGGATTCTCTACATGTAACGGACTTGTACCAATGGCTCAGAGATCAAGCAATTAAATACGGACAAATACCTCCCGATTCAATAATTCTTGACGTGAATTGTCGAACGGGTTGGAGCACTATTGACTTGATTAGAAATACGGCACCCCGAAGAGTCATTGCAATGGATCCGGACGAAGCAATGATAGAATTGGCATATAATAACATCGTTGCTTATGATTACCAAGAAAAAGTGCAACTCGTTGTTGCCGACGTCATTGATAAAATAGAACTTTCGGGCAAAGTGGACGTTATTTTTGCAAACTTATTATTTAACCGATTTGAGGATAATCAACTCACGGACATTCTCTTTAACATTCAACCACTTCTGAAAAAAGGTGGTATATTCTGTGGATTACAGCCCATTAAAGCGAACGAAAATGTTGATGGAGCCGAACTTCTTCTATATTCAGATCCGGAGTTCAAGGGATATCCTACATTTCCCGCATTTATAACAGCCTTTGAACGCTCGGGATTCACGGAACTTAAAATTGATAAAAGCATGTTCTTTAAAGCCCGTATTGGCGGCGAGAGCATTAGTGACATGAAGAAAGAAGGTCAAAGACTGAAAGTTACAAAATAAAAAATGACTAACACAAGGGCAGAGTGCTTTCTTCACGAATTTTTTGAATTCCTTTTTCAGAGAATTGACAGATCATTTTGGTTGATTGTTCTCCTTCAATTTTTTGCTCTTCGCAGTAACCTGCTTTAATCCATTTCTTCAAGATTACCTTTACTTGCTGGTGATAGATTCTAAGTTTAGTTTTTGGCATGTTTAATTCTTGTATGACGATCTTTGCCAATTTAAAGCTGTTAAACGTCATTCCTTTTGAGACCAGATTTATAGAACTCACGTGGGTTTTTAATAATAACTCAATTTTTGGGTCAATTCTAATCTGACGCTTTCGACCTTTTCCCATTGAAAGACCTCAATTTAAACCTTGGTTTAATTGCGATTCCTTATCGAATTACATAAACTAATCACTTCTAGGAGAATTTAAATTATTTTAAAGAAATTATTGACCTAGAAAAGCATTTGAATAAAAAATTGGTGGATTTTTATTGAAGAAGTCGAAAATCGCATTCATTTTAGGGACCAGACCAGAAATCATTAAGATGGGACCAATCCTCCAAGAATGTGACAGGGAAAAAATACAATATGAAATCGTGTTTACGGATCAACATTATGATTATGAATTATCAAGACGTTTTTTCGAGGAATTGGAGATAAGGGCCCCAGATTTTCACTTGGACGTGGGTTCAGGAACGCAGGCAGTTCAAACTGCGAAAGCCATGATCAAAATTGAGGAAAATTTGATTCAAAATTCACCTTCTATCGTTGTAGTTCAAGGAGATACGAATACGGTTCTTGCAGGTGGATTGACCTCGGCTAAATTGCGAATTCCAGTGGGGCATGTCGAGGCAGGATTGAGATCTAATGATTTTAGGATGCCTGAGGAGATAAATCGAAGAGTTGTAGACCACATTTCCCAATATTTATTTGCACCGACAAAGATCACTGTAGAGAATTTGAAAAAAGAAAATGTCTGGGGAAATATCTATGAAACAGGGAATACCATCATAGACGCTTGTCTCAAAAATTATAAAATAGCCTTAAAAAAGTCTAAAATCTTAACAGACATTGATTTCAAGGATTTTGTTTTAGTCACTTTTCATCGTGCTGAAAACGTCGATGATTTAAAAGTTCTAACTAACTTCGTGGAATTGCTTGAGCATCTAGATGAGAACTTCATTTTTCCCATTCATAATAGAACTTTAAAGAATCTTAAAAAGTTCAGGCTTCTCGAGAGAATCAAGTCAAATGAACGGATTCGATTAATGCCACCAGTTGGATATTTGGACATGTTACTACTCTTGAGTAAATCCAAGTTTATTCTTACGGATTCTGGAGGGATCCAAGAAGAGGTCACTGCTCCTATCATTCAGAAGAAGTGTTTCGTTTTGCGTGATTCAACGGAACGACCTGAAGCTGTAGAAGCAGGTTTCGTTGAAGTGGTCGGGACAGATTCTGAAAAAGCCAGAAAGGTCATCAAACAAACAGATTATAATGATTTTCAGGGTGTAGAATCACCTTATGGAGATGGGCAGGCAGCAAAGAAAATTGTTGGCATTCTAAAAAACATCCTTGAAGGCTAAGACGTATATCGTTCATCAAAATAATGGATGGTTTGGTTTAGAAACCATGAATTCCAAACCGTTCCCATATTCTATCGAAGAAATACATTCCCAAGACAATGGCTATGAGATTAAAGCAAACGATATAAATAATATCAAAAAAGTTAATTCCAAAAAAGTTTAAAGTTAAAGAATTTACGAAAATGTCCGAAAACCATGTAAGCGGATAAAACCAAATATTGCGAATTAAAGCAAGTTCCATGTAAAGTGGATTTATTCTTATTACCATTGCAATTGGCAGAGGAAATAATTCGATTGGAATTGAATAGGAACTTAGAAATAGAAATACAAAACTCAATAGACCAAATAGGCTCATGAAATTTTCGTTTGATAATGCAATAACGCCACGTAATATTCCAAGTCCAGCGACCCCAGAAGAAAAAAATGCCAAAACAATAAAAATGAGGAAGATATTAGGTATCAAAGTTGGAGAATAGAGAAATGCAACAATTGCTAAGATGATGGAAATTGCAGTCTGCTCTAATATGTTTTGTATGACAAATCCAAATAATACAGAATAGCGATTGATGGGTGCCAAGAGTGTAAATTCGATTGTATGCCAATACTTTTCTCGTACGAACACGTTTTCATATCTAATAAGCATTCTATTGCAGAATTGGAAGAAGATAATTCCCATTAATATCCAAGCACCATAATTATAACGATTTACAGTAATTAAATCCTTGTTGAAGTAAAAGAAAAAACCACCATATAAGAAGAATAGAGGAAAGAAGGAAATCATTGGGGAAATGGCTATTGTCATGATGTATTTCCAACCGAATCGCATCTCGATTTTTATCTCTTTTATGCAAATTGCTAATGTTTGTTTTATGAAATGTTTCAATTCAGTTTCTCTCCGGACTATTCGCTTGAGAATTGGAAAAAAATACCTTCTAAATCAGGTTCCTGTTCCTTGACGTGTATTATTCGATATTTCGCAAGTATTTTCAAAATTTCGGAATATTCATTCTTACCGTTATCAAAATGAAATTCTATTTGACCATCTCTTAGAAGGATATCTTCCTTCTCAATCATGTCTATCAATTCATCTTTGATTTTGGCGGAATCGGGACTTTCTACAACCAATTTTAGCTTGCTTCGTAAAATGGATTTTAGATTGCTTGGAGTATCAAGCTTTATTATTTTGCCTTTTGATAAGAATCCGATTCGATCACTTAATTGCTCGGCTTCTCTCATATTGTGTGTTGTTAAAATAATAGTTTTACCACTTTCCCGTAGATTCCGGATTATATTTCTTATTTGAATTATACTCATGGGATCTAGTCCCAAGGTTGGTTCATCCAATACAATAATTTCGGGATCTGTCAATAAAAGGCGACAAAAAGAGAGCTTACAGAGCATTCCTAAAGAATAATTTTCAACATAGTCATTTATCCATTTTTCGAGACCAAACATTTTCGCTTTTTCATTGATTTTAGCACGTCGGTCAGGAACATTATAAATTTTAGCAAAATAATTTAAATTATCAAAACCCGTCATTCGCCAATAAATCATGCTGTTACTGAACATGAAACCGAGAATTTTCCCAACATACAATTTATTGGTTAGTGGATTTTTTCCGTTAAGAAGGGCTTCTCCTGAAGTTGGTTTCAGAAGACCTGAAATTATTTTTATTATGGTTGTTTTTCCTGCGCCATTAGGTCCAAGAAGACCAAAAATCTCGCCATTCTTTACAGTGAATGAAACGTCATCCACGGCTTTAAATTTGGCAGGAATATCTCCAAGCATCTTTCGAATAAATCCAAATGTTCTTCTTTTTTCATAGAACTTTGATAAATGTTTTACTTCAATTGGATTCATGGTCATTAGAACTTAGTGATAGAAAAGGAGTATAATAAATTAATCCAAATGACATCTAATGATCAAAAAAATCGAGCTGTTCGCCCATAAATATCAAGAAAAAACAAGAAAAAAAAGAATTGAGTTGTTGTTGAAGGATTTGGGACTTATTTCTCTTCATACTTAAAAGAGAGCCGTACTCGTGCACGATACATTACGATCTTGTTGTTATCGATTTTGACATCTAATTGAACGACTTCTGCAATTCGAAGATCGCGTAATGACTTAGAGGCTTGCGTTATTGCAACCTGTACGGCATCTTCCCATCCTTTTTCCGAGGCTCCAACGAGCTCTATTATTTTATATACAGAATCAGGCAAAATTTCAACCCCACTTGATTTTTGCTGAAAAAAAATGAGTATTTATTTCTAAGTCGGAGCATCCTTATTTATTTTTCCACGACAAATGACTTATTAATTGGAATTCATTTACAAAATTGAGTGGATTATGATGAAGATCCCGATCATAAAACCCTGTGTTAACCGTTATACGGAAGAATTACTGCCAATTCTGGGAGAAATTCTTAATAGTAACATGCTTACCAATGTTCATGATTATACCGTAAAATTTGAAGATGCAATAAAGAAATATCTTGCTTGTAAGGATACTATTGCCCTGTCATCATGTACCTCGGGTTTGATCCTTACGTTTAAAGCTCTAGGAATTTCAAATAAAGAAATTATCTTACCAAGCTTTACATTTGTGGCAACCGCGGCAGTGGCTTCTTGGACAAATAATAAGATAAAATACGCGGACATTGATGATACATTAACCATTGCCCCCGATGACGTGAATGAAAAAGTTTCATCCAAGACGGGTGCAATTTTAGCGGTTCACATGTATGGAAATCCTGCGCATGTTAAAGAACTGGGTGAAATCGCAAGTGATCATGGCATTCCGCTTATTTTTGATGGTGCTCATGCTTTGGGAGCTGAATATCATGAAAAGAAAATTGGGAATTTTGGAATGGCAGAAGTATTTAGCTTGAGTCCAACAAAGCTCTTAACAACAGTTGAAGGTGGGATTGTTTCAACAAGTAATGAAGAATTAGCCGAAAAATTGCGAATTTTAAGGAATTATGGAATGAATCCGGACTATACTTCCAAAATGGCAGGAATTAATGCAAGAATGTCTGAAATACATGCCGCTATTGGATTAGTACAGGTTAAAGATTTAGAAACGTTTATTTCAAACCGAAATGATTACGTGAATTTGTACAAAAAAGAATTATCTTCGATTAATGGAATTAGCTTCCAAAGAATTCCAGAAAATCACAGGAGCACGCATAAAGATTTCTCGATAATATTGGATCCTGAGAAATACGGGATGAATCGGGATGAGCTTGGGAAAAAGTTGGAAGGTTCGGGTGTAGGAGTAAAGAAATACTTCTTCCCGCCGATGCATCGACTTAAAGCATACGAAGATAAAGATGCGAAATTACCCATCACGGATGAAGTGTCAAACAATCTTTTATCTCTTCCAATTCATAACTTCATGCATGAGTCTGACATAAAAAGAATAGTAGACCTTATTCGAGGATAAAAGATGACAGAAGACCGTTTTAAGGATTGGAAGCCTCCAGAGTTTGATGAAAGGGGGTTTACAAAATGGAATTGGTGGTGTCAACATCATCAGAACTTGAAATTAGGAATCAAGACGGATATTGGTGCTTTTACATATATGAACGCGAAATTTGGGATTGAGATTGGTGATTACGTTCAGGTTGCTTCACACTGTGCCATATATTCTTATTCCACGATAGATAATAAGAAGGGAAAGGTAATAATAAAGGAAAATGCAAAAATTGGATCTCATTGCGTGATTTTTCCAGGAATAACGATTGGTAAAAATGCAATTATCGGTGCGGGTGCAGTCGTGACGAAAGACGTTCCTGATAATGCCGTAGCCATTGGAATTCCTGCAAAAGTAGTGAGATATATCGACTAGATTAAGGGTTTCTTCTTTCAAACATCACGTGCAATCTTCTCAATTTGTTGAACAATTCTTTTTGTTGACATTCCATCAAAAGAAAAGCAATGATCCTTGATGAAATTATTCCGATTTTTTTTCATTTCTTGAACATATTCAGGATCACTTAAGATTTTTTTTAAAGATAAAGCAAGGTCATCAGAATTTGCAACAACTGAAGCAACAGAATAGGGTAAATATTGATTCTGAACTTCGTAATCAAAATGCCCTTCCAATTTCCGTATCAATATGAGATTTTTGTCCATCAAAATGGCTTCGGTGGCCGTCGTGGATGTTCTGGTTATGACGAAGTCGCTAGCATCATAAAGTTCGTATAGATTTACATTTCTTAAGACAGGTACGTTTGAAATTCCGTTCATTGCCAAAAAATTTTCATAACGCTCGGTTGATTCGTGTGGATGCGTTTTGATAATCAGTCGAACGGTGGGAACGTCTTTTAGTGCTTTGAGAATCATCAGGATATCTTTTTTCATCTCATTGAAGAATTTATTTTGTGTTGTAAAGACTAATACCTTCTCTTCAGGTTTTATGCCTAGCTGTGACCGAAATTCTCGGGAATTGAAGAATTTTTTTTGAGCCCAAATCAAGTCAAATCTTGGGAGTCCTGTTGTAATAACATTACTTTCAGGAAATCTGGCCTGAGTTATTAATAATTCCTTGAAATGATTACCCATTGTAAACATGTACGTTGGTAAAAATGCATGTTCTTCCTTGAGTGGGTGAAAGTAGTCGTAATCATTAACAGTAATTTCACCGTGTTGAATTCCAATAACGGGTTTATTCAATTTTTTTGCGTGATAACATAGTATTTTTCCAACGACGGTATTTTCCGAAGCGAATAATAAAACATCGGGATTCTTTCTCACGAGCATGTTTCTTGCGGCTTCAAACATTTTTATCGTTCTCAAAATCCCAAAATGGAAAATTCTCGAGACATGTTCTTTGTATAATGGCCATAAAGAAACACCCTTAAATGAAAAAATTCGAATGAAATTGTCATTTTTTTCAAGTATTTTCCATCTTTCTTTGAATATTTGGCTTGCTTGAAGTATTTTTCTGCACGTGGTAAGATTAACATGACCATCCAGATAAAAGCAATTAGAAGGGCGGATTAGTAGTTCTTTGAACATTTTTAAAAAAGAGAATGGACTTACACCCAAGAGAACCATTAAATCGTGTTGTCTTGCAAGATATGTCATTACTGAACTCATTATAAATTCCGTGAAAACGAGTTTTTTTCGGGCGTGATCGTATCTGCTTTTAAAACTGTTGATAAAAGTCAGTAGAAGAATGCTCAAATTTCCCTTTTTTCTCACGGTATAATGGAAGAAATTCAGAAGTTTCGTGAAGATTGCCCTTGCCATGGTTTCGTAAATCATCAGAATGGAATACACGGGCTTTATTAAAGCAATGATTCTATCACGGAAAGATCTTGAGTGCCTATAATGTCTGATGAACGTCGTCTTTATACTTTTCGCTTGACAAAATAGTTCAAGTATTTCATTTTGATAATCGCGTGTTTTATTCAAAATTATTATTTCATCTGGTTTCTCTTTATCAATTATTCTCTCCAGACTTAAGATGAGAAAAAAGATTTTCCTAAATCGGTAATCATAGCTCGTTACCAAAGGGTAATCATTAAGCCACCATAAGGAAATATCTTCATGATAAAATAATTTTCTAAAATTTAGATTTGGATGTATTTCTGCTAACACCCAACTTTTCATCCACTTTGAAAGCATCAAATTACTTCTATTCACAAAATCCTTTTCGAGAAATTCTTCTACGCTTTTAATTTCAATGGTAGTAAAGCGTTGTTGAACCTCTTTTTTTAAGAGATCATCAAAAAGGATGACTTTTAATTCTTCATTTTGTTTTAATCGAAAAAGAGCAAGAGCCTCGACGTCTGCTCTTGAAAAAATACAGGACAGGAGTATTTTTACCATGAAATCTCTCACGTTATTTATTGAAAATTAATAGGTCGGCAAACAAAGCTTAAGATCATTAATTTAGTTCTATCATGATTTTTTATCTATTCTCTTATAAAAGAAATTCTTAATTTTCATGCAATGAATCGTGATGCCAAGATGTATTCTTGATTAAAAAGTTAAAAAAAAATAAGAATTTAATAGATAAAATAAATATGCACGGATATAAATCGATATCGAAAATAAACGAGAGAATTCAACGAATTTTAGGCATGAATTCCCTCAATGTACTGAAAATATGATAAAAATGGGGTTTTCTTGATTATAGATGAAGCACCTTCAAGAGATCGATTAGCAGTCGCAGTAATTTCTAGTCGAATCGGAAAAACTCCGGAACACATTGAAAACTCATTTGTTTTCGATGAGATTCTGCGATTATCAGAAAAGGGAATCGACATACACGTCATTAGGGGTAAGAAAGAAGGTGACTCGGTCTATGATGGTCTAAATTTTCACGGTTTGAATACGAGATACAATTTTCGGGTATTAAAGTCTGTTTTTAGATGCATTGGTCAATATTCTCCATCTTTTTTATTGAATAGACCCAAGATCGTCTTGGGAGATAACATGTATGCTTCTAGTGTTGTAAACGTGATAAACAAACATGATTTAGATCTCATTCATGCTCATTTCGCTTACCGAGAAGGTTTGATCGGACTCTTGGCAAAGAAGCAGACTAAAAAGCCCTTGATCGTGACGGTTCACGGCTATGATATTCTTGTTAATTCAGAATTGAATTATGGAATAAGGCTTGACAAGAAATTCAACACGCTTGTAAAAAAAGTTCTGGACAATTCAGATGCAGTAATAGCTGCGAGTAAAGCAACATTTGATGAATCCAGTAAGGTAATTGGGAATGATGAGAAGGTTCACCTGATACATCACGGTATTGATATCCAACAATTCCGTCCAGACATTGACGGGTCAGAAATAAGAGAAAAATTGGGAATTGGAAGTGAAACACGACTTGTATTCACGTTAGGGGCATACCGGGAAGATAAGGGATTTGATGATGTCATTAAAGCCGCCGCGCTGGTTTTAAAACAAATTAAGGATGTAATTTTCGTTCTTGGGGGTGATGGACCCTTAAGGGATTATTACGAACAATTGGCTTTAGACCTCGGTATCAGGGATAAAATTATATTCACGGGTTGGATTTCACCGAAACGTAGAGCACGTTATTATGCAATGAGTGATTTCATTATAGTTCCATCGTTGCAAGAAGCCTTTGGATTGGTGGTGACAGAGGCCATGGGTTGTGGAAAGGTTGTGATTGGAACAAATGTTGGTGGAATCCCCGATCAAATAAAGAATGAAATAAATGGATTTTTGATTCCTCCCAGAAATCCACGGGAATTAGCAAACAAGATATTAAGATTGGCTGAAAATCCAAAAGAAATCAACGAAATGGGAAAAAATGCAAGGAAAGTAGTCGAAAAAAAATTTGATGTTAAAATAAAAATCGAAAAAATCATTTCTCTATACAATCAATTGATAAAATGATTAATGATTTGTTAAGTAAGAAGATATTTTATTAATCAAAGAAAAAATGGAGATTTTTAATGAAATTTGTCATCGTTTCTTCAGATAATCCTTTCATGCAAGTAAAAGTGGGCGGTAAACACATCCACATCGCAAACTTTTACAATGCTATTAAAAATGATGGAATAGAGACAGAAGTTATAACATTTGATAAGGAGATTAATATAAACGTTAAAAGTCCTTCACTATTTTTTTCTTATTTTTTATCAAGATTGTTTAAAGGCAAGAAAAACTCAAATAATAAAAGGAAAAATGCGAATTTTCGTTCCTTATTTTCAAAAAAGGTTCTAGATAAAGAATTGTTATCCCATTACATGCAAAAGCATGTTAATTATGATGTCAGTCTTCAGGAATCCAAGAATTTAAGATTTTTGTTTAGGGTTAAGGCCATTGAGAACGAATTACGTGACAAGATACTTGAAATGCTAAAGAAGGAAAATCGAGAAAATCTTTATTTTATTGCCGAAGATACAATTGCTATCAATGCCCTTTATCGGGCAGGAATTCACAAAGAGCATATATTTGCAGTAATTCATGGATATTTCACGCATGAAGCGTTGAATTATCAATCATTGATTAAAAATGAACATGATCTAAAATTTCTTTTTGAATATGAGAAGAAAGCATATTTTTATTGTTCAAAAATCGTTGCAGTTGATAGTGCCATTCGGGATTATATCGTGAAAGAAATAGGTGTCCCCAAGCAAAATGTGAAGGAAATATATAATGCCATTGATTACAAACCTTTGGATGTTAATAGAGAAAGAAAACAGCATTTTAAAGAGGAGTTTTTTAAGAGTCAGAATTT
>JALGVI010000080.1 GCA_029838215.1 Candidatus Helarchaeota archaeon
CTTGGTTTTGGAATATTTCTTGCTGTTCTAATTGCTTTCTCATTTCAATCCATGACACTTTGGTATAGCTGGGTTCCGATGGCAGTACTTCTTGGATCTTTCGATCTAGCTCAAATATTTCTCGGTTTAGGTTATATTTACTATTATTTTTTCATCTTTCTGATTCCCCTATTCTTCCTCTTTGGTTATTTTCAAATAATTTTTATCAAGTCAATGTATCGGACCATTAAGGAATTTGCTGAAAAACAAGGTCCAATCATGCGCAAGTTTTTGAAGGTTTTCAACATAATCCTAGCTCTATTTGTTCTGTGGTTCTGGATCGTGATATATTACTTCATAATCTACAATCCCTTCACGGCAGATTATCTTGCTGCCTTTACATCGTCGATCTTGGTTTTCTCAGGAGGCATATTTCTCGCATTCGGAATGTTAATGCACGGATTGCCGTTGTCGTTTTTCGATTTTCTCATAACTTTTGATTTTGATGTGTTGAGCACGATGTTCACGATGTTCATAACGTTGCTCTTTTTGGTCTATTCGACGTTCCGTGCAATATATCATTTATCTTCTGAATCGGACAAAATTGGTGATGATGAAAAAATCTTCAATATTTTTACTCAAAAACAATCGTACAAATCACGGATCATCTTTGGTTTTGCATTATTGACGATTTTCATCGGAAGTATTGCCATATATTCTTTCCTCTTGATTTACTTGCAAACCTCTATAAATTTAGGTGAATCCATATTAACCCCCCCCCTGAACATAATAGTTCTGTTTCTCGCCGTCATAGACAACCTAAAATTGACAATATCCATCGTTGGTTTTGTCGTAGCTGTCATATATTTCTTTAAATACATGCGTTGATTATTTCAGGACTTTCTTTTGTTCTGCAATGATTTCTTGGATGCCTTTCCAAGCAAATTCAATCATCTTATCTAATTGTGCTTTTGTAAACGTATTGCGTTCCCCTGTTGCTTGTATTTCAATAATTTCTCCTGATTCATCCATTACACAATTTAGATCTACTTCTACTTGCGAATCCTCTTCATAATCTAAATCCAGAAGTGGAATGTCATTTAGAATCCCAACACTAATCGCCGCCACGTGACCCTTGATCGGATCTTCGAAGAGGATGCCTCTCATTAATAATTTTTGAATGGCACTTTTCAAGGCGATAAATGCACCGGAAATCGAAGCTGTTCTGGTTCCACCATCTGCTTGGATGACGTCACAATCGAGAATGATGGATCGCTCTCCGAGAAGAGACATGTCCAATGATGCTCTAAGTGCCCTTCCGATTAATCTTGAAATTTCCATTGTTCTTCCGTGAATCCTTCCAATCCGAGCCTCACGCTCGTTTCGAGTATGCGTGGCTGTCGGTATCATTGAATACTGTGCAGTCACCCAGCCAACGCCCCTTCCCTGCATGAAAGAAGGAACCGATTCTCGAACCGTTGCACTACATATGACTTTTGTATCTCCCATGCAAAATAACACGCTTCCACTTGGATGTCTTAAATAATCAGGTCCCTCGATAGTAATTTTTCTACATTCGTCCAATTGTCGACCATCTGAACGCTCCATGTTGTAACAATCCTTCAAAAAACAATTTAAAATTCATTTTTTTTGACGATTTATGTAATAAAAATTACTATTTGCTTTTAAACATAATGGATCACTTTTATGAAGTAAATTGGTGGAATTTACATGCTTGTTAAAATATCAAGGAGTTTTTATCTTGCAGATCATTGATTTTCACATCCACTTATGGAAACAGGAATTTCTAACAAACGAATTCAAAAAAATGATGACCCGTTTTGCCGTCATGATGAACGTGCAAGAGTTTGATGATTTAGACTGCACGGCTGATAAATACTTGAAAGCAATAGAACCCGAAAAGGAAAAACACCGGGAATACGCCATCAAACATGCTCTCATATTTCCCGTAGATTATGCTTTTACTGCCGTGAAGTTTAAAATCTCATATGAGGAATACTTGAATTATATAGTCTCTGTTTGTGATGAACATGACGGGTTTTTCTCTTCATTGATAGGTCCTGATCCCAGGCACGGGCCGAAAGCTTTAGAATTAATCGATCATTACATCACTCAATGCGGGTTCAAGGGAATTCTTCTCACTCCTTCTTTGGGATTCTCGCTTGAAGATCCCGTGATTGATAAGACGATTGAAAAAGCTGGTGAATATAAAGTTCCAATCATAATTCATGATGCAGGACTCGTTCCAAGACCTCTCAAATTAATGCGAAATCTTGTAATTCTTGATGAAATATTTTCAAAATATCCCAAACAAGTGTTTATCCTCTGCCCTTTTTCCCAAATGGATCCGACATTAATGAGAGTCGGGCTGAGACACAGAGAGCATCTAATGACTGACTTGTCTGCCTTTAATGCACGCTCCATAATGGGAAACATGCCAGACATGTTCAGGTCACAGCCGATCATTATGATGAACGATTCTTTTGGATCTGAAAAGATTCTTTTTGCTTCAGACTGGCCTTGGTACGAACAAGATATCCCCATTCGTGCATGGGTCGATGAAATCCGCAAGTTAAAAACACCGCTCTTTTTAAAACCACTCGGACTTCCGTCAATTAATGATGAAAATAAAGAACGGATTTTAAGCCTGAATGCAAAAGAACTCTTGAAGCTTGATTAATTAATTAAAAAGATATTCGTGATGATGGTAACATGTTGACGCATCACGAGGTCATAAAAGAGTCGGACATCACGATAAAAACTGACTCGCAAGAAGCAATCAGGGTAGCCGTGGATGCCATAAAATTTCATAGGAGAGAACTTGAAAACTACATTAGCAAGAATCCTCACTATGAAAGTTCTTTCGATCCCGTGCACGTTGATGCCGATGCTCCAGAAATCGTGAAGATCATGGCTATAGAAAGTGAAAAATGTAACGTCGGTCCAATGGCTGGTGTGGCAGGAGCCCTCGCCGATCTCGGTGTTGCAAAAATGTTACGAGTAGGAGCAACAATTGCTGTCATCGAGAATGGTGGTGAAATTGCTCTTCAGACGAACTCAACTATCAACGTGGCTGTATTGGCGGGCAAGGCAACGCTTTCGGGAAAGGTCGGTTTTCGCATCACGCCAAAAGATTGCCCCTGTGGCATTGGGACATCGAGTGGTACTGTTGGACATGCTTTTAGTTTTGGTGTCGCAGATGCGGCTGTCGTATTTGCAGAAAATGCAACATTAGGTGACGCTGCTGCAACCGCTGTTTGTAATGCCGTCCAAGGTGAAGATGTTGAACTTTCCATTCAAAAAGGATTAGAAGTTGCAGAAACAATAAAAGGGGTTCGTGGAGCATACATTCTTCGAGATGATAAGGCAGGTACGGTAGGGATGTTACCAAAATTCATAAAAATCGTTGATTTCTAAACATTCTAATGCAAGGTAAAGAAGAAAAACATGTAAATCAGGGCAGAAAGTACCACCACGGTCCCACAGAAAACATAAACAACGAATATTTTAGTGTTATTATCCATTTCGTTTTCCTCCACGAATGCATAAAGTTTCTTATACTAGTTGTCTCCAATTAGATTTTATATCTTTTCGTCATGAGTTTTCTCGATCTTCGATTTACCTGAAGAGGTTTTTCACATTGGAAGAAAAAAAGACAAGAAAACGTAGTGCAAGGAAGCGCGACCAAGATGATTTTTTTGGTTCAACTCCTCGAAGTCTCCGCTATATCATATTATTGACGATTGCTGCTTCGATAGTGAATTTTTTTGATGGTTGGGCAACATCCGTGATGGCTTTTGCCCTTCCCGTTGATCCCAAGGTTGAAGCCACGGGATTGCCCACAATTTATGATTATTTTGGTTTTACGATGTATTCCTTTCACGTCCCGTTAATATTTATCATCGCAGGTCTTGGCGTCATGTCTGCCATTGTCTTTAAATGGGCAGCAGATAAGTATGGGCGAAAACCCCTCTATCTAATTACAGCATCGGGATTTATCATTTTCACGGTTATTAGTGCCTTTGTCCCACCAGGTTCTATCTTTTTTCCCACGTTTCTATTAGTTCGATATTTTGCTAATCTCTTTCTAGCTGCAGATTTAATCATGGTCATCATAACTGAAGAGGCTCCAAGCAAGTATCGCGGTCGTTTGATCGCATTCACCGTATCAATGAATCTAATGGGAACATTGGCAGTGACAATGATACATTTTTCGAATATTGCAATCCCCATACCCACGCTCTCGGGAATTCTGGTATTGACAACTTGGCAGGCGATGTTTTTCCTTAATATCTTCGGATTTGCCTTTATATTTCCAATATATGCATTCATGAAAGAAACAAAACGCTTTCAATCAATGAAAAAATATGAAGCATATAAAAAAGTGAAAAAGGCAGAACAAATCGAGAGATCCATCTGGATTAGAAGGCGGTTGCTTCAAGATTATTATCCATTCATGAGTAAGAAAATGTACCTGGACTTACTCGAAGAACGAAAAATATTCGACCAGTCGTGGATCGTGCCTTTAAAAAAGCAATACCTCCGTCCTTTATTGCTTGCAGTCGTTCCGTATGTCGCCATTCAGATGATTCTCATTGCTGTCGTGCAATACATGCCGCTCATGCTTTCGAATGAACTTTACATCCCTAACTGGGAACTTCTAATGATTCCATTCATCATCGTCGGTTTCGCGGGCGTGTTTTTCACGATGTACGTGATGGACCGTTGGGATAGGAAAGTCCTTGCCCTTCGTGGTGCGATCGGTATATTTTTTGGAGGTCTTTTAATTGCAGTACCCTCAGCATTCATACATCCTCCATTGCAATATGCTGGAAATTGGGTTTTATTTGCTGCAGACAACCCTGGTTTTTGTCAGTTGTTACTAACGTTCAGGCCGATAAACATAGTTCTCATGATTTCAGGCTTCTGCATTGGTGGATTTGCTGGACCATTAACACTTGCTGCAATTTCCGTCATGCCCTTGGAAATGACTCCAACACACATCTTAGGAACTGCGACAGGATGGTGGGGATTCTTTCAGAAAATTCCAACAATTCTTTCACCAACGATCATTTTTTGGGGCGCAATGATGGTAGCAGGAACCTCTGGTGTTGGATCCGGTGGATTAACGTTTGCTTGGTCCTACTTCTCCATTGGTATCTTTCTCATAACCGGTGTCTATACCATCGTTTATCTCGCCCCTGCAAAAGGAACGAGTCGTGGAAAAACCATCGAAGAAATATTATTCACGCAACAAAAACTTGGACTATCCCGAGAAAGAAGTCGAAAATATGAATACATTCTACTGACCGCTACTTACCTCATTTACTTCTTCTGCACGTATATTTACGGCTTCATACTCAACGTGTATTACTTTGGTTTTAATCCCGTGATACCATTAATTCAGGTGCTCTTAATAGAAGGTTCGATAAGCATTGGCTTGATGATTGCCGTCATTTACGTGCGTGAAAAAGTCGTTGGTGTGGCTCCATACAAGCCTGAGGTGAAAAAGAAATAAATCGAAGTGAAAAAAATGGATGACAAGAAATTCGCGTATTTTGAACTTAAAGCTCGAAACTCGACCTTGATGAACATAACTAAAGAAATGATCAACAAGCTCACGAATGAATTACATTCTCTGGAAGAATTTCAAAAAAAATTCGAGAATGAAGTGCCACTTCATTCAATTATCAATCCTTTTGAAGATATCGAGAAGAAGCTTGGATTGATCTTTCGAGCATATGAAAGCGCATATGAAGAATGAGCTTTAAAAAGGCAAGCTTCGCCATTTTCATCTTTTTTTCTGTTCTTTTACAAACTCGCTTAATTTTTTTGCCTGTGCAAGTCGTTGTTTCATTCGATCTGCTGTAATGAATCGTGGATTTGTAAAAACCAACACGTTTCTCAATAATATGAATTTTCCCTTCCCGTGTTTCTTTATAATTTCTCGAATTTCCTGACTGAACATCGCATCGATTCCTTTCGATCCAGGGACTTGCTTGAAACCCCCTATTTCCTGAAAGATCTCTTTTTTCACGCACATGTTACAACCTGCAAGTTCGGTAAACCCGAGGAGATTCCGCATGTTGTACCACAAGTGCATGTTGATTGTTATCATGTAATAGTTGTTAAAAAGAGGCGGATGCTTCTTTTTACGAAGATGGTTTGCCCAAATGCTTAATAATACCATAATCGGGTATGCCAAAGGGTTTGTAACTGATAAAAACGTGAAGAGAAACAACCAGAATGATCTAAAAGGTCCCCCATCATAAAAAAAAGGTGCTCCACACGCATAAAGGTCTTTTTTCTTCTGAAAGAGTCGGTAAACTTCCCTCAAGTAATTGTCCGGGAGATACGTGTCTGCATCAATGAAAATAAGGATTTCACCCTTCGCCTGCGATGCCGCATGATTTACCTGAAAAGTCTTTCCACGCCGTGGAGAAATGAGGACCTTTGCAAATCGTTTTGCGATCTCAACAGTCCTGTCCGTGCTTTGTCCATCAACAACAATTATTTCGTGAGGAATTGTTTGGTCCTGATTCTTAATCGTAAGCAACGTTCGCTCAATATCTTTTTCCTCATTGAATGTCGGGATGATAAATGACACGACAGGAGATTCTGATTTCATGTAGATCAATTCGAAAAAAGTCTTTTTTTGTATTTGGCTAATCAAGAGAAAAAAAAAAGAATGAGAGAAAAACTATTTTGGTTCGCTTAATTCAGAATCAAGGTGTTTCTTCCCGTGTTGCACCAAGAGTATCGTTGATATTATCGTGAACGCCATGTAGATGCAAAACAATATGATGATCCAATATTGCACGAAAAATGCATCAATACCCCACCAAAACGGCGTGCCAAACACGAATGGATATTGAAAATGTAATACCTTTGAAATGCCAACACCAAGTCCTAACGGAATATACATGATAATGCGTGTTGGACGTTCCCCTGGAGTTATGAACGTAATGTGCAACCCTAGTCCCTGTTGTCGAGCCCTGCAATACTCTTGAATCAAAATTTGAAACATGTAGATGACGATGAAAATAACGAGCCCTACGACAATTGTTTGCGTGAGTTCAAGATTTCCCATTCCCATGTAACGGAAGAAAGTCGGAAAATTATCTGCCACGAAATATGCAACTCCTGCATACCAAAAGATATCTCCATACTTGTCAAGGACATGATCATAGAATGCTCCTGTTTTAGATCCCTTATCCGTAACATATGCCAGACAACCATCTATTGAATCCAAAGTCCCTGAAAATACAACGAGGATCGCCGTTCCGAGAATCCACGGTCCTCCCATGAGCCATAGCATGAAAACCCAGCAGGCAAGCAAGAAACTAAGGATGGACACTTTATTTGGCGTAAATCCTATGCGAGCATATTGCTTGGAAAAGAATAACATGATCTTCAGATAAGGCTTCAAAGGTCCTTCATCACTTTCGGGAGGTTTGTCCCAATCATGAGTCGTAGCCCATTTTTTCAGGTAGTCCTCATAAGTCAGTTTTAATTTCTCTGGAGGAACTGGCTCACGTTTGAGAATGACCAATACAAAGAACGCAACAGTAGCAATTATCAGGGCAAAGAAAATAATTATTCGAAATAAATCGAATGCAAGTGTTTTTGGCGTCACATCAACAAAAATCGGAAAAAAAATGCTTAGAAATGACATGATTAATCCTTCAGCTCCTTGGTTATTCGTTTTTGTGAATTCTTTTCTCAAAAATTTCAGGTTTTTTTTACCTGAGCTTGTTATAGAGGCTTTTTATTAGCATTATTTTAAATGTTTCTCAACCAATTTAATTAACAAGATAAAAACGAATGAGAAGACGATATCTTGAAGGAAATAACATTTCAGCCAATCGGCATCATCCATTCGCCGTTTAAACGTCCCGAAGGAACACCCATTCAATTCGTGGGAGGAAAAAACATTCGCGGAACGATCGAAATCTTCCCGCAATATGTTGAAGGATTGAAAGATCTCGAAGGATTTTCTCATATCTTCCTCATCTATTATCTTAATAGAGTCTCGAAGCGATCTTTGGTTGTAAAACCATATATGGATGATAAACTCCGCGGAGTTTTCGCCACGAGAAGTCCAAGCAGACCAAATCACATCGGATTATCAATTGTTCGGTTGATTAAAATCTCAAAAAATCAATTGGAAATCCAAGATCTCGACATTCTGGATGCAACTCCACTTCTAGACATCAAACCGTATGTCCCAGAAGTCGACACGAGAGAAAATTGTAAAATTGGATGGATGAAAGACAAAGTTGGAAAGTTTAAAAGCACTCTTGCCGATAAAAGATTTCACGCCCCTTGAAACCATACCATTACTTCGAAATGTTCTTAATTTTTCTTTTTTCCAAGATAAAATCTCGAATTCTTCAGTATTTGAAGGGCTTCCTTATCATCCACGTCGTACCAGTGCTTGTAGGCATCTGCAACGGCAAATGGCGTGGTCCGAATATTAGGACAAACGACTTCTCGGACTAATGGCTCGATTCGGGATATTGTTGAATCAGGTGCCGTAGGAACTGCAACTATCAAGGATTTTACATCTTGATCTTTCAAGGATTTGATAGCTGCGATCATCGTAAATCCTGAAGCCAAACCATCATCCACCAAAATCACGTGTTTCTCTTTTACGTCTAGTTTCCTTTCTTCCAACTCATAAAGCTTTATTCTTTCTTCGATATTCTGTCTTGTTTGCTTGACTTGCTTGTCGATTTGATTTCGTGATAATTGAAGGTGCTGAAGAAGGGTTTCATTAAAGATGATCGTTCCATCTGACGTTATTGCACCAAATCCTGCTTCTGGATTGTAAGGGATTTTAATCTTACGTACAATCATTAAATCGTATGGTATTTCGAGAATTTGAGCCACCGATTCTGCAACAGGAATGCCTCCATTTGGAATGCAAAGAATGAGCGCATTTTCTGTTTTATTCTTTAACAGTCCCGCTAAAACTTCACCTGCGTGTTCCCGATCCCGATAGATTCCTCTCTTTCCGTGAAAAATTTAACGCACTCTCCTGAATTTTCCCTTTTTAATCGTTAAAAATTTTTTAAATTAATAATGAATCTTGAATCTCAGTTCGCTCTATGCCGTATTGTAAGGTTTGGTCCTCCTTTGTCGTTGACCAAATATTCCTTGATTTGTTCATTCAAGGATGGAGGAAGCTCGTTCCATGTAATGCAGGCGATTTTAGTGAACGTGACGAGTTCTGAATAATTTAATGATAAATTTGTATAACCGGGACTTGTTGGTTGCAAGCAGATATGTGCATAAGAATCCGGATTTTCTTCTCTATGAATGAAAACGTTCCCAGAATTTAGATCTATTCGGAAAAAATGAGTATCACGGAATATCAATGCTTCCGTTTCAGAATAGGAAATGCCCATGTCTTTCAACAATTCAATAAACGATTCCGATGTTTTCCTATTCCTGACCCTGAATCGCGTGCTTTGTGGATTAGCGCGAAGGGTTTCAAGCATGACTGATGCAAGCTCGGTGATTGCACCTTCAATATCTTCCTGACTTCCTCCTTCAACGTAATGACATGGTATTTGTTCGGCAAGACCTCTCACGTCTGCAGCCTGTATTTTTCTCTCATTTACTTTTTCTGCATTAAAACCAAAAAGCACGACAGGCACTCTTCCCACGTACGTCCACAATTCTCTAAGCCACCGAGGGATTTGAGGATTGAACGTGGAATATTTTGTCAAATCAAAAAATATCACGGCACCGGCTGCGCCACGATAAAAGCTTGAACGAAAAAAAGAAAATCTTTCTTGTTCAGTGATGTCCCAAATTGAGAGCGTGATTCTATCATCGTCGTTTACGGGAATGTCTTTTGTATAAACATCACAACCAATGGTTTTTTTATAATTTTTTCCAAAACTACCGCGACAAATTCCATGCAATAAATCACTTTTTTTCCTCTCACTTCCTCCTCCAATCGCTACTATTTTTAACTTGTAAACTCCCACGTAGACTCAACCACCTTGGAGCTTGGGCAAGATAATTATTTTAGAATCTTCCTGAATCATAGTTTCTAAATCCACGACTTTTTTACCATCAACCAAAACTGCATGGTATCTATTGTTGAGTCCCAATTCTATCAAAAGATCCTTCAACCGCTTGCTTTCTTTTAATTGAATCGATTGAAGGAATGATTTCTTTTCGCTCATCAACATTCCACCAAAATCATAATAGAATAATTTTAGAATTTAAGGTCTATTTCTAATTCATAAAACAGCATTTCAAGTATGTTGTTCCTTTTTTTTTATTGCAGATGGAATATTCATTAAAATAAAAAATCATTCTTTATGTTTTTGATGTTTTCTCAAGATGAGTTTACCGCAAAGCAATCCCGAATGCGTGGCAAGTTCTGTTCCGATGCCAAAAGATTCTGGTCCCACGTCTGCGCCTGTAAGATATAAGCCATTGATATCTGTCGTGAATCTTGGTTTGTTTTCTCCAACTTGTGTCGTGGTTTGAGCTAAACCAATACATGGTCCTCCTGCTTTTTCCCAAATCAATTCGGCATTTGTGGGCGTGAAGAAATTCTTCCAAATCACGTGATCATCAATATTTGGAAAGATTGTTTTCACTGATTTTTCAAGCATCTGCTTCCATGGCTCATAATTTTGTGTTTCAACTGCCTTGTAACTCACTATTATCGCCGGTAGCAACAGCTGTTCTCCCTCATCCACCAAATTAGGAGACATGTTCGAAATCACGGGCAGGAAGAGCATTGGCGGATATTCTGGAACTTTACCTGTTGCCAATTCTTCAAAATAAAATTCTGATTCTTCTTGCAAGGCAAATAGGAACGGCTCGTTTGTAAGTTTGGTATCAACCAAAAGACGCATGACTAAAACGCCCAAGCTGGGGCGAAGATCTTGAACTTGTTCAATATAATTTCGGGACCAGTACTCTTTCTTGACAAGGCTTAATGTTTCTTTCACTCCAACATTGCTAATTATGATGTCCGATTCAAGAATGTCTCCCGTAGATGTTCTAACACCAACGACCTTTCCATCTTTCACTAGGATTTCCTGAACTCGAATCCCTTTTTTAATTTCTCCGCCATTTTTCAGTATTCCCTTAACCATTGCATCAGGAATGGCTTGACAACCGCCAATCGGATAGCACAACGACAAGCCTTTTTTATCCAGCATTGACTGCCCCGTGGCATTAATGACTGCATGAATGGCACGAAATAGTTCTCCCACGGAACCTTCATCAGCATGAGAAACCAATCCTGCGATGAACAGAAAAATTAGAATGTCCTTGATTCCCGGAGGGAATTGTTTCTCTTCTAGCCATGACTTAAAATCTAAAGTATCGTATTTCTTCGTCTTTTTTGGTGAAACTCCCCGTAACGTGTCTGCAAGTTTTAGCAATAAATTCTCATAATTCTTCGGGTCGATTCCTTCAGGAACAACTTCTTGAAAATCAAAAGGAATTGCCCCGTCAGGACCATCAATGTCAATTCCTACTGGTCCAAAAACCTTTTCTTTTTTCATTATTAAAAAAGGTATCTTGCGAGAATGAAACCATTCTATTTCATTTTCCACGTGTAGAATCTTTAAAACGTCATTGATCGGACCGTATTCACCGCGATTTATGACATGGCAACCGAAATCAATGATTTTTCCTTCACGATCAAATCCTGAACAACGTCCTCCCAATACTTGATTTTTCTCGAGTAGGAGCGTTTTCCATCCATTAGAAATTAGGACTGCATTGGTAGCAAGCCCACCCAAACCGCCTCCAACGATGATGGCATCATATTTCATTTTCTTCCCTCAAATTCTCGTGTTGATCATTTATTTTCGATATTTCCGTTTAAGATCAATTTGGCACATTCCATGCCACTTTGAACGGCATTATCCGTTCCTATCCCCCAGACATTTTTACCTATCCCTGTTCCGACAAGGTACAATCCCTCAATGGGCGTTTTTGAATCAAGAGCCTTCTCTCCAACCTGATCAGGATATTGACCCACGCGGATGATGCCCCGATCATATTCTGAATGCCATAATTTCTTTAAATCATCGGGTCCAAACACGTCATAAAATTCAACGTGGGAGCGGAAATGAGGATAAAAATATTCCATGTAGGATAAAAATTGTTCTGTAACCTGATTTAATGAATAATTTATCTTATCTGGTATGGCGTAACCAAGTATCAATAATTGCTTTCCCTTCGGTGCCAGTCTTGGAGACATTACCGAAACGGCAGGAATGAACAATGTTAATGGGACATCCGTGAATTGACCCATTTTCCATTTTTCGAAATCTTCATCAAATCTTGAAGTCACGTTGAAAATAAATGGCTCTTGGGTGACTTCCTTATCCAATGCGATTTTCAAGGAGTAGGGATTAATGGCGGGTCGAATTTTTTTAATATAGTCTATATAATTATTGGTGAAGTGTTCTTTTCCTACCATGTCAAGTGTTTCTTTTGGTCCGATATTACTGACTACAATTGAAGATTCAATGATTTCACCGCTTGCCATTTGCACTCCGCGAATCATGTCCTTGCCTTCAACAACTAGGATTCTTTCCACAGTTTGAGACGTTCGAATTTCTCCTCCGAATGATTTGATTCCAGCTCCGATCGCATCGGGTATAACCTGACAACTACCGAAAGGATAGCCCAAGGCAAGTGCCTTGACGTTTTTTGCAAATAGGGATTTTGCATTTGATTGAACCGTGTCTAACAAACATCGCAAGAATTCGCCTGCCGATCCTTCATCTGGCCAAATACAAAGCCCTGCGCAAAAAAGAAGGTACATGATCAGGCGAACTCCAAGCCCAAATTTCAAATTTTTTGCCTGACACCACTCAATGAATGATAATGAATCAGCTTCGTGCGAATTTTTATACGTGACACCATTAAGAACCGTTGCCATCTTTGTCAGAACATTATCAAACTCGTCAGGACCGACTTCCGTTCCCATTACGTCATTTAAATCAACATCTGACGGATAAGGGATGGAGGAACGCTTGGAATTTATGTCTATTCCAAAAGGTCCAACGACTTGGTTTGGTGCCATTAAATAAAACGGAATTCGAGTCAAGTGGTAAAACGTCACTGCTTCTTGTTGGTTTAAATGGGCAAGAATTTGCCCGATGGGACCAAATTCACTTCGCACGAAAATGTGCGTTTCCATAGTCAATTGTAAATCCTTTTTTCTTATAGGACGAGCAACGTCCTCCAATGGTTCCATTTCTCTCTAGGATCAGGACTTTTTTCCCTTGCTTCGCCAGAACTCCCGCACAAGAAAGACTTGCAAGCCCTGCGCCTAGAAAAATAGCATCATACCGTGCCAATTTTCTACCTTCACTTATAATTTTATATCGTCATCGTGGAAAGTGCTTGTATCAATTCCTTAGATACGGCTTGTTTTAAGTCTTCGTCCAAGAATAGTGCTGTCGGAAAGCCAAGAATTCCTCGTACCGTTAATTCGTTAAATTCCTCGAAATTAGCGATTTTAATTTCATTATCGTTTAGCAATCGCAATAGGTCAAGATCCTCCGAAAAAAACCGCCTGAGCGTCGAAATCGTGAATGAGATGCTTGGGACTTGTTCATTTATGTTCGATTGTTTTGCCATCAAGACGATGTATGACGGTGGTTGTAGTGGAAAAGTAACTGTTATGGGATTTTTTGGCGTCATGTTAATGATTAATTCATGGCCACTTGCAGGCAATAATTGTTTCATCAGGATAAATCTTTTATACTCATCTGAAAAGATCTTTCCCAATGCGGTATCAAGAAGTGCCTGCACGACCTTGAGAAATTCATCTAAAGAGACCTTATCC
>JALGVI010000153.1 GCA_029838215.1 Candidatus Helarchaeota archaeon
GGAACGGGCGTGCCGAAAGGGTCAATGTCGATGATGTCGGGTTGGATTTTTTCTGCGACGTGCCCGCTCAGGAATGCATTGGCATCGTCGTGGCTTATCATGAGATTCTCCTTGACATCATTTAATTCCGCGTTTAGCCGGATCATTTCAACTGCCTTTAAATTCCTATCATTCGCGCTTACCGTGAATCCCGAAAGTTCCTTGAGCACTCGAATGCTCCGCACCCCAATGCTTGCAAGTGGCTCTGAGAAAAATAAATTTTCCTTTCCACGAAAGTCCATGTAGGATTTTAACATCAACATGGTGAAATCACGGTTCAATTCCATCCTTGGATTATAAAAGATGGGTGCTTTCGTGGGTTGGTAAACTTTTGGGGCATGCTTGAAGTGTTCCAAATCAGGAGCAAGGAATGAAATCTCTCCCTCGTGATAAATCTTTAAGGGACATTCCATTTTCTTCTCCATTTCGGAAAGTCGAGTTTCGTCAAGAGCCATGTGATGATGTTATCTTTCAAATCTATTAAGTTTCTTATTTTGTGCATGTTGTTTGGAATCCTAAAAACGTTGCTTGTAGGATGATGAAAACTCTAACGATTTTCATGATGAAATTTAAGAAATCACGGATCGGTAACGCATTAAATGATCACGTTAAATTCGTGAAAAGTAGAGAATAAATAAAAATTAAAGAAAAGAACAGAAAAAAAGTTTTTAGATATTTAGGACTTTTATCAATCGTTTCACGATTTCTTCCTGATTGTATTGTTTTAAGATGTCGAATGTTTTTTCATGATTCATCTTGATGCCTGCTTCTACCAAACGCATTACTCCTGCGTTGGTTTCCAACTTACCGGTTTGCCATAGGTGTAATAACGTGCGTGCCACGTCTCCGGGAATGGTGATTCCGGCATTTGTTATGTATTCGAATAATTCTTCACACAAATCAGCACGAACATCGTTAGAGATGTCTATGGCTATTTGCTGAAGGGAGCTCAATTCATAAGGCGATAGCGCCAAAATTTCTTTTTCAGCTTTTTTTTCCATCAAATCAACTCCATTTTCTTTTTTTTCGCCACCCGAGACTTTGGTTTTTGAATGCTCTCGGATGACTTCTTGATCTTTTTATGGCTTAGTCGCTATATATTTTTTGGGCACTTAATCGGGAACACTTTTCCAATCTGAAGAAGTCACTACATGAAAATGAAGTACAAAAAACATACATTTGACCTCAAAAGTGGGTTCGAAAACACATTCCAAATTCCAATTTCAAAATTTGAATTCCATGATTCGATGATCTGATCTTCTCTATCGATACCCAGCATCACCTGAATATCATCCTTCAGGTTCAAGCAAACTGTATTCTTCTATTTTTTCTTTCATTACGGGAAGATATATCGCGAGTTCTTCCAAGATTCGAAAAAAGAAAATATCAAGATCTGGAAAATCGCGAGACTCAAAAAGGAATTCGTCGTATTTTTTTAGTAAAAAAACGTGCTTTTTCAGGAGCATCTCCGTCATCAAATAAGTTTTTTTCGTCAAGAAATCATTTTTATCGTAATGATTTGATCACCTACAGTTTACGAATTCAGCGCGTGAAAGAATCTTTTTTTTGGAATTTGAATCATTTTGGTACTTTTTTATGAGTGATTCCGCTTTCTTTATATACGATCCACTCACAAATATTTTACAAGGTACTTTTTAAGTAAGACTATTTGCATCAATGGGGATGTTGTTTCAAGCAAACCAGGTAAGGAGCCATGACAATGGAAGATTTGGACGAAACAAACCAAAAAATTTTGAAGCGTTTGATGAAAGACGGGAGGACTCCATATCGTGAAATTGCAGATGAATTGGGGTTATCCGAAAGCACGGTACGGAAACGAGTTTCCAAAATGATCGAAAATCAAATCATCGATCGATTCACCATCGCGCTGAATCCTGAACGGGGCGGCAAGAAAGTCCTGGCATTTCTCACCGTCGTGCCATCAGCACAATCAAACATCAAAGACTTATGGGACAGCATCGTGAACTTTCCCGAAATCAGTGAAGCATTCTACATGTCGGGAAAATGCGGACTGCTACTAAAGTGTGAAGTCCAGAACCTTCAAAAACTGGACGAACTCCTTGAACAAATACGTGAACTGCGGGGCATAAACGAGCTCGAAAGTTGCATAGTCATCCGTGTTTTAAAACGCGGCTATTAACATGACATTTAAGGCCATTCATCCGGTCGTAATTGATAGCCGCAATTCCCGCAAAAAATGTCTCCGGGATAGACTCTTTTCCCGCAAGACGGACAAGACTCATTCCAAGTACTGCCCGCCGCTTTTTCACCAGGCTCTCCTTTTTCCCTTCTTCTTGTAATTTCTTGTTCCTATAAAATTTTTAATAATCATGTAGATCATTGACCAGAAGACATGAGAAAAATCGGGAAGTGAGATGAATCGTCAAAAAAGTTGAATTGCTCTGTCCTGCAAAAAACATGAAGGCGTTGAAGGCCGCTCTCCCTAATGCGGATGCCATTTATTTTGGCGTGCAACAGTTCAACTTGCGGATGGCAGGTGAGAATTTTCCGATCAGCAGGCTCAAAGAAGTCGTAAAGGCTTGCCATGATAACGACATTCATGCTTACCTGACTACAAACATTCTGATTTACGAAAATGAATTAAAGGAATTGAACCTATTACTCGAAAGCGCAAAAGAAGCCGAAATTGATGCCGTCATTGTTCACGATCTTGCGTCAATATTGGCTGCCAAGGATATCGGCATTCCTTTTCATGTCTCCACGCAATGCAACGTTTCAAATTCGGCGGCGGCTCGTTTTTATGAATCGCTCGGCGCAAAGAGGTTGAATCTGGCGCGTGAGTGTTCCTTGGAACAGGTAAAGGTGATAAAGTCAAAGCTTGATACCACGGAAGTGGAAATCTTCGTTCACGGCGCGATGTGTAGTGCAGTTTCGGGGCGATGCTACCTGTCCCAAACGATAGAAGGCACGGCAGAAAAGTCTGCTAATAGAGGAAGATGCACGCAGCCGTGCCGGCGAAGATGGCGCGTGTTTGATGAGGAAGGGAACGAATTCATTTACGATGGTGTCCGGTTCATGAACTCACGGGATCTTTGCATGGTCACCTACATTCCCGAAATCATCGCAACGGGCATTGATGCCGTGAAGATCGAAGGGCGGATGCGGGACCCGTACTACGTCCACGTGGTCTCTTCGTTTTATCGCGAAGCCATCGATTCACATTACGATGGCACGTTCACGGAGGCTAAAGCCAAGAAGTGGCGACGCGAGTTAAAGAAAGTTTATAATAGAGGTATTACCACGGGCTTCTACTTCAAGCGTCCGACGGAAGAAGACCACCAGCACAAATCTGCCACTGAAAACGGTCACCTGCACGAAAACATGGAAATCGTCATCATGGGGGGTAAATCGTCAGATACTTTCTTCACGCAGAGAGTCCGGGACATGCAGATGGAAGGGAAAAAAATCATCCGAACGAAAACCGCAAGCAAGACCGCACCCATTGAGATAACCTTGACGCTCGAAAAGCCGGCAAGACAGGGTGGGGGTGATCGCGTCTATTACTTTACTGACAAGACCTACGGGAAGCGCGTGGAAATGAGGAAGTCCAAGAAGCGTTCGAGTCGCGCGAGAAAAAAAGATTTCTACACTTTAAAATGAAATTTCACGAGAAAAAAAAGAAAAGGGTCTATAGACTTTTTTAGATCATCCTGCCGCCTGCAACTAACAGGACTTCACCCGTGATGTATGATGCACGGTCTGATGTCAGGAAGACAACGGCATTTGCAATGTCTTCAGTCGTGCCGAATAGTGGTCCTATATCAGGGCGTCTTCGGAGCAAGATTGAATCGATCATTGGCTTGCTTGCCTTTTCATTGCTAATGAATGCATCGGTCAGCGGCGTGTGAACCAATCCGGGCGCAACGACATTGCAGGTGATTCCCAGATAAGCCAATTCCATGGCAGTAGTCTTGCACAGTCCCACCATTGCGGCTTTTGCAGATGAATAATTTGCCTGTCCACGCGTTCCACGAAGAGCCGTGGATGCGATCAGGACTATTCGACCATACTTGTTTTGTTTCAAGTGTGGGATGGCTTCGTGAAGGAGCCACCAATGTCCCTTCAAGTGAACGTTAAGGACTTCATCCCATTGTTCTTCGGTCATCTTGTGTATCATGGCATCTCGCAAGACACCTGCACAGCACACGATGATGTCTATTTTTCCAAATTTATCGATTGCGGCCTTAACGGCAGAGCTGATTTCATCAAGTTTACGGACGTCGCAAGGTGGAGCAATGGCATCGACACCGAGTTTCTTGCATTCTTCAACGACTTCTTTCGCTTTATCATATTGAACGTCAGCAACAACAACATTTGCTCCCTCTTGAGCATATGTAAGACAGCATTGACGACCAATACCCGAAGCTCCCCCTGTAACGAACGCTACTTTATCTTTAAGCTTCATGTCCATTTTTTTTTCACCCATAACGATATTCACGGACCTCGGATTCTTTTCTTCGAGCTGCTCGAAGCTCAAATCCAAGATCATTTAGAATATTAGTATGACAAGTTGAAACCTGAAAATTGTTTTAAAAATTTTGTTTAAAAGTGAAATTCTCTGAAAAGTTACAATTTCACTATTATGAACGATTCAAGAATTCAAGACTCGCAAGAAATAAAGAAGGACACATTCGTTTGATAAAAAAAGAAAGTATTGGTGTTGTTTAGCAGCTTGACTTGCACTTGCAGACTGCATTGACTTTGGTTTTCCTTACTCGTTTGACTTTCATTGTAAAAATCCACCTTATTAATGGGATGGGTTAAAAACTTGGAAAAAAAATGATTTTTCAAAATAAGATGGCAGGAGCAAGTATTTAAAACCATTTAATATCGGTCTCGGTTTCGGTATCACCCGGGAATTTCGTCGAGTCGTGGTGTTATCTTCGTAGATTGTGGTGTTATCCAAAATCTATAATGCAAGAATTGGGCAATGAGGTATTCCAAAGAACCAATATTACAGTGAAATGGAATGTTTTAATCTCGAAATCATGTGATCCCGGCTCTCGTTCATAATTCTTGGCCTACTGTTAAAATTGTCTGATTTGCGATATTTTTCTTAACGAATTTTAGGTCGATAGGAAATTTATTACTTCCGACTTAAGTTTCCTGCTTCCAGACTTAAATTCATTTCGTAGATGTTCCGTGTCTCGAATTTTTTGAATCATTGTGATTGTCTCGTTATCACGTCAATTCCAAGGTCTTCAGCAAGATCTAAAGCATTCTCATCGATCTCGATTGCAATCACGAGTTTTTCCGCCTTGAATCCTTTCATTTTCTCAATGAATTGAGCTTTTTTATAAAAATTAACCAGCTTATCAACAGTCATGTGAAATTTAACTTCGATTAACACGTTTCTTCCATTAGAGGCAAAAATATCAAGCTCAACTTTTTGATTCGGCAGGACGATTTCACCTTTCTCGTCTTTAACTCTTAGTTTCTCGATTTTTTCGATGTCAACGAATTTTTTTGAGACTCCTTCTTTCAAAATTTCTTTAATTGTCTTTTCAAAAGCCTTGCCTTCACGATCTCCAATAGAACCCACCGCAACCTTCAACACGCGAATTTCATTAATGAGCATCTCAAAGCGCTTGTCTGTCCATTGCCTCAAAGCGTTTATCCACCGCATCAAACTTGCGGTTCATCGAATCGATCAGTTCCTCGAAACGCTTGTCAACTGCCTCAAAGCGCTTGTCCACCGCCTCAAACTTGCGGTTCATCGAATCGATCAGTTCCTCGAAACGCTTGTCCATTGCCTCGAAGCGCTTGTCCACCGCATCAAACTTGCGGTTCATCGAATCGATCAGTTCCTCGAAACGCTTGTCCATTGCCTCAAAGCGTTGTTCAATTATCCTTATAGCCTCTAGCAGTTCCGCTTTCGTCACAAGCTCTTCTGCAGAATAGATTTTTTGATATTTTTCCAGTTCTTTTGGTAAATGTTCGCTGAGGAATTCTCTAATTTCTTCCTTCACT
>JALGVI010000081.1 GCA_029838215.1 Candidatus Helarchaeota archaeon
GGTGCATCATCATCAAATCGAAGAAAAACGACACCTAACTCACGGGCTTTCTTATAGAATTTTTCCTTGAAGCCGTATGTTCGAATGTCTCGGTAGAGAATGAAAACTTCCTTTTCGGGATGTTCCTGTTTAATTTTGATTGCATTCTTGATGGCTTCAGAACAACAAATTCTGCTACAGTAAGGACTTTTTTCATTTCTCGAACCAACGCATTGAATCATCACGATGTTGCGGATGGACGCATCCAGCTCCCCAGCAAATAATTTCTTCTCCAATTCAATTTGTGTTAAAACACGCATACTACTACCGTATGAATATTCTGTTGGCGTGTATGGAACACCGCCCGTTGCAATAACAATCACGCCGCTTTCCAGTTCTTTGGTTTCACGTCCGTTTTGAATTATCCGAGTTTTAAAATTACCAACATAACCGTCAATGCCTTCAATTTCTGCACCCAATAAAACGTTTAGTTTCTCATGATTACGTGCAGTCTCAATTAGGTTACTCAAATATTCTTGAACGTTTGCTCCTTCGATAGTTTCATGAATATTTTTCGCAAAACCGCCAAGCTCCTTTTCTTTTTCAATCAAGTAGGTTTCAAAACCCTGATTTGCAAACCCGAGTGCGGCATTCAGACCCGCAATGCCTCCGCCAATTACGAGACTTTTTGGAGTAACGTTCAATAACAATCGTTGTAATGGTTCAATTTTATTTGCCTTACTTACAGCCATTCGGACGAGATCTTTCGCTTTTTCAGTGGCTTTTTCGGGTTCGTGCATGTGAACCCAACTGCATTGATCTCGTATGTTTGACATTTCAAATAAATACCTATTCAATCCTGCTTCACGTATCGTTTCTTGGAATAATGGTTCGTGAGTTCTCGGCGTGCAGGATGCAACGATCACGCGGTTCAAGCCATGTTCGAGAATTCTTTCCTTGATAGCGGTTTGTGTATCTGCAGAGCACGTGTACAGGTTTCTTTCCACGTATTCTACATTAGGTAATGTTTTGGCATATTCTACGACTTCAGGGACATTCACGACACCCCCAATATTAATTCCGCAATGGCAAATGAACACGCCAATGCGAGGGGGTTCTCCTTCCACGCGGATTTCTGGAGGGTATGCTTTCTTTGTTATCAACGTGTTCCGGGCAGGGGCCAGCAGGGCATTAACATGACCAGCCGCAGCACTTGCTTGAACTACGGTTTCAGGAATGTCCTTTGGTGATGCAAAAGCCCCACAAACAAAAATTCCCGGTCTAGAGGTCTCTAATGGAGTAAATGGATGTGTCTTGCAAAAATTGTATTCATTTAACTCGATGTCAAATACTCTTGCGATTATTTCAGCATCGTTTGGAGGATTTAGTCCAACGGCAAGAACGACCATATTAAATTCTTCTTCTTTTATTTCACCGTCTTCAGTCTCATAAGAAAGAAGGAGATTCTTCGTTTCAGGGACTTCTTCAATTGATGAAATGCGACTTCGCACGTATTTAATACCATATTCATTCTTTGCTCTTTCAATATACTTGTCAAAATCTTTTCCATACGCCCGAATATCCATCGAGAATATAGTTGGATGAACCTGATGCTGATGTTCCTTTGCAATGACGGCTTCCTTGGCAGTATACATGCAACATACCGAAGAACAATATTCTCTTGCATGATGAGGATCTCTTGACCCAATGCATTGAAGAAATGCAATCTTTTCGGGAATGTCACCATCAGATGGTCTAATAAGGACCGCTTGCACTCAGAATTCGCTCGAATTCAATGCTCGTCACGACATTTTTATACTCGCCATAGCCATATACTTTTAATTGCTCGGGGTTAAATTCATCAAAACCGGGCGCCAGCACGATTGCACCGACGTTGAGCTCCACGACCTGGTCTTCTCGTTCGTATTCAACAGCCCCTGCTTTACACACACCTTGGCATATTCCACAACCAATACATTCATCTCGATTGATTGAAAAGAGAAGCGGGACTGCCTGTGGATATTTAACGTATGTTGCCTTGCATTTCGCAAGTCTTTCATTAAATAAATCAATTGATTCAACGGGACATTGTTGTGCACAAACACCACAGCCCGTACATTTGTCGGGATTTATGTACAGGGATTTTTTTCGAATGACAACCTGAAAATCGCCAGCGGTTCCCTTAACTTCCTCAATGGTCGAGTTTATGATTAAATCTATGTTTGGATGGCGACCTGCCTCAACCAATTTCGGTGAAACGATGCACATTGCGCAATCATTCGTCGGGAAGGTTTTATCCAATTGAGCCATGACGCCCCCAATGCTGGTGGTTTTTTCAATGAGATAAACTTTAAATCCAGACTCGGCTAAATCAAGAGCAGCTTGGGTCCCCCCAATCCCTCCTCCTAAAATTAATGTTGCACCAATTAATATGGTCGAGGGCAAGTGATCCTTTCCCTCTCAACGTAACCACGTGTTCAAGTATCTTTCCCGAATCGATTTTGATCTCTTGGGCAAGTTCTTTTACAGAAATGGGTTTATTTTCCGCAAGTAGAATGATTTTCTGGCGGTGAAATTCATCTAGGATTGCCTCTAATTGAAATTTTTCGAAATTACCCTCCGGAATCTTTTCACCATACACGTTTTCTTCCTGTGTTAATGCACGTTTTCGACCTACGATGGCCCTCAGCCTATGATCATTAACCACCCTTTGCATTGCATTGAGATCGATCAATAATTCCGAATTTTTCTTTTGTTTTTTAACTGGAGAGGGACCGAGGTCTTGGATGGCATTCGTGAATTTTGTTATGACTTCTGCAAACCTAACACCTTCAGATGCTGAGACCCACTCAAGGTGAACGCGATTTGCAAGCCCTGTAAAAGCTAGCAAATTTTTAAGCAAATCGAATTTCGTTATTGCCTCGAAATTTCCTTCTAAATAATGGCAGTCGCCAGGATGACAACCCATGATTATGACACCATCAATCCCGCCCTTGATTGCCTCAATCACGAAGCTTGGTTCCACTCTTCCGCTACACATTACCCGTATTACCCGTAGATTAGGAGGATATTGAATCCTGCTGACACCCGCTAAATCGGCTCCCGCATAAGAGCACCAATTACATAAAAAACCCAATATTTTCGGTTCAAATTCCATTTTAACTACCTCCAACAAGGGTGAGAATTTGAGACAAGATTTGATCATCAGTGAAATGCTTGATGGTTATGGCTTTTTCAGGGCAGGTAGCGCCACAAACACCACATCCCTTGCAAAGAACTTCCTGAACCACGGCATTTCCATCGGCATCCTTGGAAATTGCACTGAATGGACAAATTCTTATGCACACCTCACAGCCAATGCATTTTGAAACATCAACAAATGCCGTAGCGCCTTCAACTTCAATTAATTCTTTTGATAGGATGGTTGAAGCACGGGAGGCAGCAGCGTTTGCTTGTGAAATGGTCTCAGATACGTTTGAAGGCCATCTTGCAGAACCGCATATGAATATCCCATCGGTTGCAAAATCGACAGGCCGCAATTTGACATGAGCCTCAAGAAAGAAACCATTTTCTTCTAATGGTACTTTTAACATTTGGGAAAGGTCTTTTGAGCCGGGATCGGCAATCATCGGGGTGGATAACACGACCATGTCGTAGGGAATTTCCAATTTTTCGTTCAGAAGTGCATTTGATATTATTACGCTCTTATCCAAAACAAGTGGAGGATCTTCGGGTTCATATTTGATGAAAATGATACCTTGATCTCGGACCTTTTTATAATAATCTTCAAATTCAGGTCCAGGCGTGTAGATATCTCGATATAAAATGAAAATGTTTGAGTTGGGATTCTTCTCTCTAATGTAGAAGGCATTTTTTAAAGCAGTCATGCAGCATGTTTTGGAGCAATATGGTCTTTCTTTTGTCCGTGACCCCACGCACTGAATCATTACAACATTTTCGCGGTGAAAATCATCATTTTTGAGCAGGAGCTCAAGTTCTTGTTGGGATATTACCTTTTTTCCATCGTAATTAAAATAGCCGTGGGGTTCAAGCACGAGCGACCCAATGGCAATGATAATGGCACCAACCTTGAATTCATGTTGTCTGTGTTGATTTGATGCGTTGATGATGAAATTTCCAACAAAACCTTCAACCTCGGTTACGTGACTTGAAACATACACAGTTATATTTGGATGTTGGTTGATAGCATCAATTATTTTTAGATATTCTGAAGGATTTTGGTCATTCGGAAATAATCGAAATAAATTCGTCAGGCGACCCCCAAGACTGCTTTCTTTTTCGATCATCTTTACCGTGAATCCTTGATTTGCAAGATTCAAGGCAGCGGTCATTCCCGCAAGCCCGCCTCCAATTATCAAAACAGAAGGCGTGACACCAACACTTATTTTTTCAAGAGGTTCTAGACGTGAAGCCCGTGCCACTCCCATTCGAATTAAATCTCGTGCCTTTGCATTGGCTTTTTCAATTTCTTTTTGATGAACCCAAGAACATTGCTCTCGAATGTTGACAAATTCAAAAAAATATGGATTCACGCCCATTTCGCTACAAATGCCTCGAAATAGCGGCTCGTGTGTTCTCGGGGTGCATGCCGCCACGATCACTCGATTAAGGTCATTCTCTTTAATGCCGTTTCTAATTTGATTTAATCCTGTTTCTGAGCAAGTATACAAATTGTCTTGCGAGAATACAACGTTGGGCAGGCTTCGAGCAAATATTGCGAGTTTTGCAGAATCTATGATGCTCCCAATGTTGCTTCCACAATGACAGATAAATACGCCAATTCGAACACCATTCATTTCAGACATCAACCTCCACGAATGAATTCTGCCGCCATTGCAGCAGCACCACTTGCTTCAGTAACGGACGTTGGAATATCACGTGGACCGTGACAACAACCACAGGTAAAAATCCCGGGAATTCCGGTTTTTAATGAATTATGAACATCAGTTTCAACGAAGTCATGACGATCCAAACCGATATTTAGGACGCGTGTTAACTCAACCAAACCATTGCTTGGAATCATCGTGGTCGCAAGCACCACTAAATCCACTCTTTGAGACTTGAGTTCGAAAGTCGACAAGTCTTCATAGTGCAAGATTGGATTTTCCTGCTCATCAGTGGTGATCTCGCTTATGGCACCTTTAATATATTGAACTCCATACTCTTCTTGAGCCCTTTGAAAATATCTCTGAAATCCCCTGCCACCGCCCCGAAGATCAATATAATAGATATAAGATTTAGTTTCATTATCGTGTTCATGGGATAAAATTGCCTGTTTTGTTGAATACATGCAACATACCGAAGAACAATAAGGATTATTCTTGACATCTCTTGAACCAACGCATTGGATGAATGCAATGTCTTTTGGGGGCTGTTTATCAGAGGGTCTTTGGACATGACCGAGAGTGGGTCCTGATGTTGAAAGCAACCGTTCATATTCTAATCCAGTAATGACATTTCGGTGTGTTTTATATCCATATCGTGTCATGTGGGATGGATCAAATTGATCAAAGCCCGTTGCTACGATTATGGCATCCGAATTCAATTCCATCTCGATATCTTTCTGCTCGAAATCAATGGCGTTCTTTGGACAGATCTTTTCACAAATCTTGCAAATCCCCTTATTCAAAAATAAGCATTTGTCTCTATCAATTGCCATTACAGAAGGAATTCCTTGCAAGTAATACAGATAGATTGCTTTACGCATTCTCAATTGCATGTCAAATGCATCTTCGACCTTGACAGGGCATTTTTCAACGCAATTTCCGCAATTAATGCAATCTTTCTCCTTTACGAACCGTGCCTTTTTTTGGATCGTCAAGTTAAAGTTTCCATTTACACGGGTCACGTTCTTCAATTCGGAGAGGGTGTGAATGGTTATCCTCGGATGCCTATAACAATCGGATAGTTTTGGAGAAAGAATGCAAATTGAACAATCATTGGTTGGGAAAGTCTTGTCAAGTTGTGCCATGTGACCTCCTATGCAGGGATTTTTTTCGATTAAATCCACGTAAATTTCCATTTCTGCCAGGTCTAAAGCGGCTTGAATGCCTGCAATTCCTCCACCAATAACCGTGACTTTTTTTATTTCATCTTGCATTTCAATTTCACTCCAATCATCAAGATCATGTTTGGGGTACTTCAAGCGAATTTTCTATTTCCAAGAGCAGGTTGTTAACTTTAATTCCGTGATACTTGAAGCCCAGAGTCTTCTCATCGAGCCCCATTGCTAATGCCATTAATTCTGTGAAATAAAAAACGGGAAAAGAAAAAGACGTTCCGTATATCTTGTTAATATTTTTTTGTCCGAAATCAAACTGTTGAAAGCAGGCAGGACAAACCACGGTTATGCAATTGGCTCCAGCTTCTTCCATGTTCTTCAATTTCTGGAGAAGAATCTGATTAGAAAGTTCTTCGTCAGTCTTGCTTAAGGGTGAACCGCAACAATCCATCTTTAATCTATAATTAATGCTGGTTGCCCCCACGGCAGTAACTAGGTCATCCAAACTTGTAGGGGTAAATGGATCGTCCCACTCAATGATTTCAGAAGGACGAAGGTAATGACAACCATAATGACATGCCACTTTTAGATTTTTAAGAGGAATCACGACCTTTTCCTTGATCTTGTCTAAATTCTCATGTAATAACCGTGCGGCATGCTTGATTTCTACGGTTCCGCGATACTCCTTTCCGATCTTGGCTAATAATGCATTGACTTCGGTTTTTTTCTTTTCATCATGTTTCAAAATGTGATTCACCATTTTCAGGGTCTCCACGCAACCAGAGCAGAGGCTTATCAGCGAGGATCCATTATCTTCACACAGGCTCAAGTTACGTGCACCGAGTGCCAACCAAGTCCCGTGATCAATCGCAGGAATTCCAGTAGGGTCAGGACAACAGGAAGCATTTTCAAGATGGGAAATCGCAAGTCCCAGTTTATCAAAAACTTTCCTAGCAGAACTTTCAATGAAGGGAAGCCGTGCCGGAATCACGCAACCCAAAAATAATTGTATCATTTTTCTACTCACCAATTCCCTCCTTTTTCGATTCACGATGAATTATCTTGTCAAAACCCAATTCGATCAATAAATCCTGTATTTCAGCAATGGGAACCGTTTGAATTTCGGGAAGACCGAGTTGTTGACGGCGTCGCAAAATCGCAGGATTAAAAGGAACTGCCAGTCCTTGCTCGAAAACCGATTTACCCTGTAATTTATAGGCTTCCGGATAATTACCTTCCATCACGCAAATATTCTTGACGTGATCAAAAATTTCAGTCAATTCGACCCGCTGAGGGCATTGTTCCACGCATTTTTGGCAAGTGGCACAATACCAGACGTTTGGTTCTTGTTTCACGATTAATTTATCCCTCAAGCCCAAGATTGCGGATTCTATGATTTTTCTGGGATTATAACGACCATTTGTCATCTTGGCGACAGGACAACCACCCGAACAGGTCGCACATTGATAACAATGGTTCAAAGAAAAATTAAATTCTTGAATTTCTCTACGAAAATCAAAATCTATTGATAATGTCATGTTTTACCCCACCACACCATGAATTGAATACTGACTTGTTTTATCCGTGAAATTCCACGAATTCGACAATTAACGAACTTAATACAATTTTCATGGTAATTTTTTAACGACTTTTCTCATTTTCGGGAACTATATATGATAAAAGTTGATGTTTTTCTTATAAAAAGTTTGTTATTCATCTATACGTGACGAAATCAATAGAATGTTTGTCCTAAATTAGGAAGTAACCATGTATCTTTGATTTTATTTCTCAATCACGGGAAAAAAAACGGAATTCTCGGTAACATTTCCTTTAGAATCAGGAACAAATCCGAAATTCAGGTCAAGATTTCGGGCATCTTTATGCAATTCTCGGGAGAAGATTTTAAGAAGAATGATGACGATTTTAGTTAGATTCTACAATAATATGCAAATAAAAACTGGAATCACGCAAAATTTTTATTCAATATTACCTTATTTTAAACTATCGTGCTTTAATCTTGTAGTCATGAAAAAAAGTTTTTGATGATTTGTAAAAAATATTTTATTCGTTATTAGAGGGGTAAAATTGGCAGATATTGTTCATTCCAAAGTGTTGGAAACACCACCAAAATCATTTGAAGATTTAATAATTGAAGTTCATGAAAAGGGCATCTGTGGACAATGTGGAGGTTGCGTAAATTTTTGTTCGGCAAGCGAAATAATGGCAATTAAGATGCAAGATGATGGACCTCCAGTTTACGTGAATAAAGATAATTGCTTGCATTGTGGAATATGTTATTTAATCTGTCCTCAGATCCACATATTGGATAATGAATTAAGATATAGATTCAATTGGAAACCGCCCATTGGGAATTGGACCAAGGTTGTTTCCGCCCAAGCACGATCCGAGCAAATACAAGAGGAAGCAACGGATGGAGGAGTAGTTACTGGGATCTTGCTTTATTTATTGGAAAATAACTTGATTGATGGAGCGCTGGTCTGCAAGAAAATCGGCCCATTCCAAAGAGAATCTTTTTTTGCAAAAACAAGGCAAGACCTGATCGAAGCCGCAGGGTCAAAATTTGACTTTTCAGCAAGCACGGAAAAGTTAGGCAAGTATTCAACTTTCACGCCAACGATTTCAGGCTTGAAAAGCCTGCTGGACCTGGATAGAACTAACATTGCAGTGGTGGGCGTTCCCTGTCAAATTCACAGCATCCGAAAAATGCAACAATTGAAAATTCTTCCTGCACACATAATAAAATATACGCTGGGTTTATTCTGTTATGAAAATTTCTCTTTTTATGACCCCGTGAGAGTAAGATTGGAAAACAAGCTGGGTTTTTCCTTCAGTGACATCCTGAAAATGAATATCAAGGAGAACATCCTGTTTAAGTTAAGAGATGGGAGAACTCTTGCAGTTCCATTTGCATCTTTAAAAGAGGGCATGAGAACGGCTTGCTCGGCATGTGATGACTTTTCAAATGTTTACTCGGACATCTCCTTTGGGGGACTCGGTTCAGAACAAGGTCACACCAGTACTTTGATAAGAACGCGAATCGGTGAGAACGTCTATGAACAGGCCGTAAAAAAAGGATACATCCAGGAAGACGCATCACTAAACACTTCTATCAAGAAGTCAGAGATGCTTGCAAAGATCATTAGCTTTTCTAAGATGAAAATGAAACGAGCAAAAAAGAGATTTAATTCAATCACGAAATTTCGTCTTTAAGAGACCGCAATACGATGCAACTTTCTATTTCCTTGACACCCGGAATGCCCCGTATGACATCGATGGTTTCATCAATTCTGTCCAAATTGTCAACTTCAATTTTAATGAGAAGTCCACATTTACCGCTCATGTAATAGCCCTCGGTAACATCAGCAAATTTTAGGATTTGATCCGCGATGTCTTTTATGTTTGATTGAATCAATGGTGATATCGTCAAAAAAGCAAGAACCTTCCGGTCGTGTTTTGGTTTATTAAGAACGACGGTAAAATGGCTTATCAAATTATTATTTATCAGCTTATTAACTCGCTTTCGAACCGTTGATTCGCTGATCTTCAGGCGATTTGCGATATCTGCAAACGAAGCCCTCCCGTCTCTCTTTAAATAGTGAATGATTTTCTGATTTACATCATCTAGATTTTCCAACCTTTCAACCCCTCAAGTAAAAACATGTTATTCAATTTTAGGTTTTAAACCAATTCATATTTAATAATACGAATTTCGGCTAAAAAAAGCTTGTGATAAAGCTGGTTTTGGGAAATTAGTCAATGAATGTTTTAATGATGTAAAAAAATATTAATTATAATGACGAATTTAGGAAGAGCGAAACATGACTTTCATTTATTATTCTAGCCAATCCCTGAGGAGATCAACCAAAAAATCATGTTAATTAATAGAATTCTGGAACGTGATTTCAGAAATCATGAATGAATTTTCTCTTTTTTTCTCAAAATCTTGGGAACAAGTACGGAAAAAAATCGCTGAAAAAAATAAATACCACGCGTTTGCGTAAGTTTCTAACGAAATTTAAAAGCATAAGAGTTATTTAGCATGGATTCTCATATTCTAGATTGGTTAAATAAAAAATATAATAAGATATAAGGTGAACATGTTGTGTAATAATTGTAGTTGTGCGGAAATGGAAAAATGTTCAATTCGAGGATATCTTCCATATGGCTCATGTTGTGATAAATGCGAATTCATAAAAACAACGAATTGCTATGTTCTGAGCATTAGTGAAAAAGTGCAGGATGAAGAAGACCTGTTGATCTCACAAATCGTGGGGGAACTTGAAAACAAGATTCTAAAGAATATACGGGTCTTTAAAGAAGCAATAATAACTAAATCACGCCAAAAAGTTGTCGTTCCAAAAAGTTAAATGAATTTTTTTTGCAAATCCTTTTTTTTATGTTTAGAAATTCTTCAAATCTCAGGGAGATCAAGAAAAAAACATGAAAGATGATAAATTGCAAAAAAGAAATTTTTAATTTAAGACGAATAAAAACACGTAAATCTTCGAGAATTTCGGATCGATTTCACCATTTGGCAAGTAATGCTTCAAGATCACCATTATTCTCAACACGGGAGTTCCATCGGCAGCATGATCCACGAAATGCTTCTTTTCAATTTCAAATAAATGACCGGCTAAGCGCGGACAATCAAATAATTCAAGATTTTCTATTGAATCGGTTTCATTATCGTGAATTTCTTTTTCATTGATCATGGTAATCATCTCTTTTGCATTCAATTTTGGTTTCTCACGATTCAACATGGTTCGGATTCACTATAAAAGGATGACTCATTTCTTGTATAGACTGTATATATTTTTCGTGATTTTGATTAGATATTCATGTTAAATGACTACTAATTACGGATTTCTTAATCTTTTTTTTCACGAGCTTTACGAAATTCAGGATTAATTTCGGTTGAAAAAAAGGGAATTTAGTTGCATGATTGACGAAAAATGAGAGCGAGGGGCTTATTTATTTTGACATCCATAATTATATCAGGGATACAATTAGGATAATGAACGCAAAGCAGGATTGAAGTTGAAAACATGTGTAATTATTGTAAATGCACGAACATGGATAGATGTTCAATAAGGGGTACCGTTCCGATAGGATTTTGTTGTGAGAAGTGCGATTTCGTAGATCTTGATGTTTGTTCAACAAAGCATGGACAATTGAGGGAAGAAATGGCTTCCTACGTTGATAATCTTGCATTAGATGAACGAAGGGTGATTGATCTCGGTAAAACCAAGTTTAGAATTTCATTATTGCACGGGGATATAAAAAGCATGAGAGTTTATGAAGTGGAGGAGGTAAAAAAGAAATAATCGAAAAAAGAGCTCGCATCATGGCATTGTTTTTTCCTATTTTTCAGCAAGATCGGATATCATGCCAAAAACCACTTTCATGGATTCATCGATGTTTTTAAGAATCATTGGAGAGAAGCTTTTCATCTGAGATATGTGCTGATTGTTGCCGGGGTTGTCGGTCACGACCAGAATTGCGAGCGTCTTCATGTCGAATATTTGACCGAGTGCGTAAATTATCGTGGTTTCCATGTCGATTCCGATTGCGCCGTGAGATCGTGCTTTCTCGACGAGTTCAGGAGGTTCCCTTAGCAGAGCGTCATGAGACCAGATGGGGCCGGCATGAAAAGAGAGACCCCGAGTTTCTGCCTTCGACATGAAAAGATCCAGAAGCTCTTGGCTTGCAGGGATCGAGATCTCATCGTCCGTTCGGTAATGAGGTGTTGTCCCATCACCTATGAGTCCAGCAGTTGCGACAATGACCTCCCCGATCTTTATTTCGGGGTCAAGAGCACCGCAATAATCCAATCTAATGATTATCGGTTTCTTTTTGGAGAAATTGATGCCTTCCATCTTACAAGCGGCGGAAGGAGCACCGATTCCTGACGGAATTATCGAGATGGGAATGTCATTGACTTTGCCCTTCAAGATTTCGCCCGTTTTCTTGGGTTTTTCATCGAATTTCTTTGAAATCTGGTTCACGACAATCGGCGTTGCCGGCATTATCACGTAATCAGAAATAGCGCTCGGACCACATCCCAGCATCATGTAACACATTCTCAATTTTTCACTCATGATTCTCATCCCAAAACTTATCATGCCTGCCTTTATGACATTCCACAAGAGTTTTTCATCTCACGATTGGTTTGACGATGCAAGATTACCCATTCTTAACAAATTAATCATTTTCAAAATTATAAATGAAAATTTATATAAATCTGTACCGAAGAGATAAATAAACAAAATGGAAAAGAACGTTTTTATGGAGGCAGATAGGATTTCTAGAAAAACGAAGACACGAACCTACTCTTTAGTTTTCATCTTGTTTTTAATCTGCCTCTCGCTCATGCCGTGCTTTTTAATTTTACAAAACATTTCCGCGTTAAATCATGGAATAGCCGCTTATAATGATCATTTGATGGCTCAAACTTCAGGACATCTCTCCATTCAGACAATCATAACAGGAGATTTTGATAACGATGGTAAAAAGGAGTTCGTAGCCGGGGGGATTGATGGCAAAATCTTGGTATATGAAGATACGGGAACGGACAATAGTCTGCAATGTGTTTGGAGCACGCAGTGGGATATTGAAACGCACATAACTAGATTGGTCGATGGAAACGATACGGACAATGATGGAAATCGTGAATTTGTAGCGGCGACCTTGGGAAGTTCACCTACGGAAAATAGCCTATATGTTTTTGAAAATACGGGCAACGATAACTACGTGCTAAGATGGAATAGCAGTGGTTATGGAGGGTATGGCATCAAAGGTCTAGCCGCAGGAGATCCCGATTCGGATGGGAAAAAAGACATTTTTGCAGGAAATCAAAATGGCGCAGTTTTTAATTTTGAATATAACGGTACGGATAACGTTACGGATTACGAAGTCACGTGGCAAAACAGCTCGATCGTAACGGGAGGCAGTATAGTTGGCTTGCTTCTTCATGATTTTGATAATGACACGCTTGATGAATTAGTTGTCGTCGGTAGTGGTGTTGGAATTTCGGAGATTCATGTTTTTGAGGCAACGGGCGTGGACAATCAATACAATGAAACGTGGACTTACACCATTCCCTTGTTGCCGGAGATCTACGATATTTGTTTTGTAAACGATTCCAATGTAAACGGTTTTAGTGAATTTCTCGTGGGAACGAGCGGTCAGATGCTATTATTTGAACGTGCGGGAAATGATAACTACACCATTATCTGGACTTCAGGACCATTGACGAATTTCCGAGCAGTGACTTCGGGCGTGTTAGACGGGGATCAGGGTCCTGAACTGATAGGTGCCACGCCTAACGACGTGCAGGTTTTTGAGAATAATTCAATCGGCCAATATCCCAGAGTCTGGTTGTATAGTTTCTTACAGCCACCATTGATCAATCCCCAAATCTCAAGCATTAGTGCGGCTGAAGATTTAGACGGTGATGGACTGCCAGAATTGATCGTTGCAGGTGATTCGGTCAACCCGCGCATTTTCGTATTTGAATATACGGGCGTGGATAATCAATTAAGCCTGGTTTGGAATGATGGTTCTGATGACTCGGATGACTTGATATCTTATTTAGAAGCCATTATTGTAATAGTCATCTTGGTCGTCATCATAACGGTGGCAGTATTTGCTGTATTTATCGGAATTCATTTTTACACGCAAAGAGAAGATGAAAAATACAGGCACCTGATGAAAAAGATAGATTAGAAAAAAAAAGGAATTTATTTTTTTAGGACTTCTCTTGCGATGTCCACGACTTCTTCGAGAGACATCCCCATCTGGGACATCACCCGATTATATTCCTTGACGAAAGCACGGTGCATTTCGATGCCTTTTTCGATCTGGCGTTTCTTGACTTTTAGGGTTATTTCAATGAGTTCTTGCCTGTTGGGTTCTCGCAAGCCGGATTCATTTAATGCTTCCTTTAGGACGACTTCGGTACCGCTGAACTTTCCGTAACGGAAGCGGGATTCCCGTCCCAATAGTTCTGAAGGAATGGTTTCATAAGTGTATTTGTGTGCCAATACACCGTGACTATGGATTCCGCTTTCATGCGTGAATGCATTCGCACCAATCACGGGCTTGTTAATGGGTATGGGCACGCCCGAATAGCTCGAGATCAATTCACATAATTCAAACATCTTATCGAGCTTGATGCGCGTGTTGTAGCCATAAAGCACTTCAAGAGCCATTATGACTTCTTCTAAAGGTGCATTTCCAGCCCGTTCACCGATTCCCGTGAATGTTCCCGAGATGCCTCCTGCGCCTGCTTCCACACTAGCCAACGTGTTTGCAGTTGCCAGTCCGAGATCATTATGGCAATGGATGCCGGGAGCAGGGGGTTCACCATATCCTGCATCGGCTATTGTTTGAACGAATTTTTTGTAAAACCATTTTGTCGTGGCGGGTGTCAAAGAGCCTGTTGTATCGGATATGCCAAAGCTTGCCCACATCGGACCAGATGCTTCCTTGGCAGCAACAATGAGCTTAGCCACGTAATTCATGTCGCTACGTGAGCAATCTTCTCGTCCCATTATGATTCTTAAATCGTGATCGCGGGCATATTCGGCAGCCTTGCAGTACATTTCGATGTTTTCTTCAAGCGTGAGCTTCAATTTTGCCCGAATGTGAAATTCAGAGCTTGATGTGAATAAATCAATTGCCTTTGAATCACATTGAAGGGCCTTGTCGATGTCGGATTGTTTGGCACGACACATGACGAACGGTAAAAATTTCAAGTTCTCCGAATGGATGAGCTTGCAGGCTTTCATTTCATCTTCGCTCACGGCGGGGAAGCCAATTTCAGCGGTTTGTATTCCGATTTCAGCAAACATTTTCGCAATTTCGAGTTTCTCTTCAGGGCTAAATATCACGCCAGTTTGTTGTTCACCGTCTCGAAGGGTTTGGTCGCCAATAATCAGCATGTTCGGAAACTTCGTTGCCAATTCTTGGTGCATTTCCACGGTATAATTATGAATCCATCCTTTCTCGTAAATTTCGGCATAAGAGGGAGGAAGTCGTTTCAAAAATTTTTTCATGCTTAATCTTGCCATGGGATTTTCTCCTCAAACGAAAATTGAATTTATTTCAATTATATTAAATATGTCAGGTTTTTTTTAAGCTTTTGATAATTATTCGACCAATTATATCGTAAATAAGACTCTTTCTAAAGCTAGAAATAACCTAGGATTTCGATTTTGAGATGTAATCAACTAGTGCGCGAAACCCTATAAAAAGTTGGACATTGATAAAGGGGAGAAATACGGAGATGACACGCGGGTTCAAGTACGGCGAGTTCTAACACGTTTCTCATGAGATCGGGAC
>JALGVI010000082.1 GCA_029838215.1 Candidatus Helarchaeota archaeon
GAGACAAGTTTCTCCGCTTTATTCAAGAATACATGAGTCGTGTTGTTCTCGACCGTGATGTTCACGATGGCCTTATCCAATTCATATATTCGTGAAATGATATCTCTTGAAATTGGTTCTGCAGTTTTTATTAAGACGTGGTCTCCGCCTAAAATGGAATCTTTTAGGTTTGCTGACGTGTCCAAAGTGACGAGCTTGCCTCGATTTAATACCGCGATTCGATCGGATAACGCATCTGCTTCCGTCATTCTATTCGTGGCAAGAATTATCGTGCTTCCCTCTTGCTTCAATTGTCTTATGAAATCCCACACGATATTTTTCATTTCGGGATCCAAGGAAATGGTCGGTTCATCGAAAAAAGCCACCTTTGGTCTTTGAAGAACGACTTTGCATAATTCTATTTTCTTCTTCGTTCCACCCGACAATTGCCATGCCGGCTTTGATGCGTGTTCTTTTAATTGAAGTTTATCAATTAAATGATCGATGCGTTCTTTTCGAGTTTTTTTATCGACGCCACAGATTTTCCCATGCCAATTCAGGATTTCCTTGCAATTTAGGCTCCAGTCCAATTTTGGGTCCTGAAAACAGATACCTATTCTTTTTCGAACTTGATCTGGTTGCTTCACGATGTCGAAGCCATCAATTATTGCCGTGCCTGATGTGGGTTTTAAAACCGTGCAAAGCATCAAAATCGTGGTGCTTTTTCCAGCCCCATTTGCTCCTAGTAGTCCTAAAATTTCTCCACTTTTTATTGAAAATGAGAGGTCATTCACGGCAATGAGATCTTTGAATTTTCGAGTCAAATGAATAGTTTCGATCATTCCAAGTACCAGAATTCTTTTGTGATTTTAAAACTAAGTTCTACAAGCTATTTTCTTTCAACATTGATAGTAAATCGTTGGTGGAATAAGTTTTTACTTCATTTTGCTTCATGAAATGTTTATCATCTGACCAGATTCCATCTAAATCTAAAGCTAATCCGATGGCAAGAAAAGGAGCATCTTTGATGTCAAAATCTTGCATTATTTTCATTGCTCGTTCGAATTCTTCTTCATATTCTTTAAGAGATACAAAATATATCTGTTCTAACAGGATGAAATAAAGGTTATCGAATAAATTTGGAGAAAGATTTGATTTTTTTATTAAATATTCTTCATATTTTTTAAATTCTTCCAAGATTTCGAATGGTGCATAAAACTCAAACTTATTACTTAACAAGATCAAACGGCTTACTGAGTCTTTAATGAATGCTGCAAAAAGACAATTCGAATCGATGACCAACTTCATTATCTTTTCGCCATGAGCCGTTCAAGAATGTTCTCTTTAACTTTCTCGCCAATCTCTAATACATCGGCTTCCGTTAATTCACTATTTTGAAGAATCGAATCGAAGAATTTCTTTTTTTCTTCAAGATCAATCTCATCTAGTAATTCCAGTTTTCTTGTGAACTTTTCTATTGCTTGTCTTGCGATTTCGCTCCAACGTATCTCTTTATGTTTCTTCATGATGTTATATATTTCTTCAGGGATGGAAAGAGTGATGTTTGGCATAAAATTTCACCAATAAGATTATATGTGATTTCACATATTTAATGGTTTATTTGATTTCGCCATCGTTGATAGATGGATAGCTTGTTAACTACATTTACAGCCCTTTTCATGGACGGAAAATATGGGATTTCTAAATCGATCAATCCATCAACGAATTCCTTACGTAATTTTGCGATTTGTTCATCAATGACATCGAAATTTGGGAGTATGCATATAATTGGTTTATTGGTTTTCTTCCTGGCTTTTTTTATGTTACGAATGAAAGAGCGCCCTAAAAACGCATTTTCCATTCGTTCGATAAATTTTGGCAATCTTTCAATCATGAAGTAAAAAACTACAACGTCAACGTTTGGATCCTCAGCAACTATTGCAATTGTTTTTGCAAAAACTAAAGGCATCCACCCCAAAACTCCAAGATCGACTGGATTTCTCGTGTTCGTATTGATTGTTTGGATGTTTGCCTGTATTTTCTCACGAATTGCTTCTGATAATTCGGGAATTTCCAATCCCTGCCGTGCGGTCTCATCGGTCATCTCGACGCTGGAACCACCACCGGGCACGAGCATTCCGATTTTCTTTCCCAGTTTCTTATCGAGCAGATATCGAGCACCAAATGTTAAATCTGCCAATTCTTCGAGTGATTCGGCAATAATTCCTCCGTGTTGGCTGATGGCTGCTTTAAAGACTTCGTATGAAGAGTGTATGGCTCCTGTATGAGAAGATGCGGCAATTATTCCTTCCTCGGTTTGTCCTCCTTTCCAAAATATGACGGGTTTCTTCTTCGTGGCTCGTTTTAGGATTTCTAAAAATCGTTTCGTTTCTTTTATACGTTCAAGATAACAAGAAATCACGTCTATTTTATCATCACTTGCAAAATATTCGATGAAATCCTGAATTTTCAAATCGCTTTGATTTCCCAGGCTTACGACTTTATTAAACGGAAATCCACGATTTTCGCCGATGTGATAAAAAGTCCCCGTATGTCCACCTGATTGAGAGATGAAGGCAACTCGACCTTCTCGCTCATTTATTTCTAGAATTTCCGTCATGGTTATCCGACTTTCTTGACAATACGGTCCCAAGCAATTTGGTCCTATTATTCTCAGACCATTTGCTGTCCTTTGTAGCATTTCTTGCTCCAATCTCTTACCCTTTTCTGTATTGAGTTCGCTGAAACCTGCCGTGAAAATCGTGCAAAATTTCACGCCTTTCTTACTGCACTGCTCAATTACATCCGGAACCGATTCGTTAGGAACTCCGATAATTGCATAATCAATTTCATCGGGAATGTCCAGAATGCTCGGATATGCCTTAATACCGAACATTACTTCCTTTCTGTTCCGATTCACGCAATAAATTTTCCCCGAATAGCCAACTCTTTTTAATGCATATAAATGGGCGGTTGCGCCTTTAATCGGATTGTCCGTGACTCCGATCAAAGCCACGGCATTTTTTGGGTAGAATAATCGATCTAAGTCCACCATGATATTCATCTAATAGCAAGTGGTTTTGAATGAGTTTTCAATTGGTTAATCGAGTAGATATATTTGAAATTTGTCTAGAACGGAAGATTACACGTCATCGGAATGAAAGAATTGACGTTTACTTTAATTTTTCTCATGAATTTCTTAGTGAAGGCAAAACAAGCTGGAATTCTAAAACTTTTTATGTTTTGAGTTTTTACTTTCTCTCAATTAATGATGCCTCATCACGTGAATAATAATTTAGAAATTACATAAAGAGCGATGCCGTCGTGTTTCATTCGATTTATATTCTAAAAGATAATGGTGTCTGCTTATATACAAGGCATTATAAACCGGGCAGGGCTGATGATCAATTAATTTCAGGATTTATGAGTGCATTCGGGAGCTTCGCAACGGAGGCACTGGGTTCTGAATTGCAGTCCATCCGTCTTAGGACACACGAGAGATTATCAATATTGCGTTACTAGCGCGCTCCCATACTCGGTATAATAATTGCAGATACTCGAGACCATCCGCATCTCATCTCGTCATTGTTGTCGGAGATTCTGGATGCATTTGATGTCGAATTTCATGATGAGTTGGCTTCAAATAATCCATTAACGACTTTTAATTCCGGACGATTTGACAAGCAAGTTGACAAGATACTAAAAGGCAAGATTTCAAAACGAACATTTACGAAAATGCTGATCGGGAACCTGTTATCATTCACTCTCATAATCTTGCTTGCCATTTTCCTGCTTACGGGCTTGTTGAGGTTATCTCCTTTCATAATACAAGAGGTGAAGTTGTTTCCAATCATAAATTTTTCTGATGGTCTAAATTCAACGGAGTTTTTTGTCTTGGAGTTAATCGTTGGAGGTGTTTCCTTGTTCATGATAACGTTGTGCATCTTCGTGTTTTTCCTTCCCGCTCTTCTTTCGGGTTATTTTGCGGGAAACATGCTACGCGGGATGATAAGTGCCATTCTACTCGGCTTTTTTACGGGTGTAATTCTATTTTTGGCTGGATCAGCGGCGGAAATACTCTATGGTGAGATAAATATCTTCTGGTTCTTTTTATTATATTCTCCCCTTTTACTTTTGATTGCAATAACATGTGGTTTATTCGGCGGTTATGTTAAACAGCGCCTTAAGCTCTATCCATTAGAAAAAGAAATTATATTGGAAATGACAATCACGAAGAGAAGAACGACCTGATCCTGCTGAATAAATTTTTTTCTTCGATTTTTTTGTAATAATCTTCGATTTGTTTTTCAAGCATCTGGGTGAATTCCTTAAAGATGGTCTGATCGCCATCCCAATTTTTCAAGTAATCCTTGTAATAATCATGGAAACTATCGAGAGCAAATTCAGCTTCGCCACGTATGTCTTTCTTCTTCATGCCTGATTCCATCACGGCTATGAGGATTAACTCATGCCTGTATACGATGAACAGATCAATGTCTAGTCCCTTTATCAGAATTTCTTCAATTCTTCCGAGATTTTCTTCTCCAAAGACACTTAATGCACTTATAAAAGCTGAGATTAAATCTCCATTAAGAACATTATCCTTAATGACGCTAATAAACGGGCGTCCGTCCTTGCCTGCTATGATAACGGCTTTCATCGACATTCTGCGACCTTCAACGGTTTTTATTTAAACTATATTTATAGTGAGGAAGAATTATTTATGAATTCTTATTACAATGCTAGTTTAGAAAAAACTACACGATTGCATTACGAGGCACACGAGCTTGACTATTAAAAAGATAAATTTCTTTGGAAATACGAATGTTGGCGTGTTTGGATACGCCACGGATAAATATTGCTTAGTTCCTGAAAGTTTACCGAAATCAATTATCAAAACGATAGAAGAAGTGCTTCAAGTCCCTGTTCATGCTCTCTTTTTAGGACAAGTTAGGATCCTTCACACGGTGTCTGTAGGCAATTCCAACGGGATGCTGGTACCAAATTTTACGACTCCCGAAGAAACTGCAGTGCTTAAGAAGATAGGAATTCCCTTTGCAAGGGTACCAAATGAATTAAATGCCCTTGGTAATCATGTTCTTTGCAACGATCATGGTTGTATCGTGAATCCCGCATATGATTCAATGACGGTTCGGCTCATTCAGGACATTCTTGATGTTGAAGTCGTAAAAGGTCGGATTCTGGATGGCGAACCCGGGTTAGTCGGAACACACGCATTATGTTCGAATAAAGGGGTCTTGGTTCATCCTGATGTAGAAGATAATAAGGACGATACTTTAACTTGGATTAGTGAAATTCTAAAAGTTGAAGCCAATGTGGGCACGTTAAGTCAGGGTTTTTATCCCGGATCTGGTGCGATCGTTTCGAGTCATGGTGCCATCGTGGGTGAAGACAGTACAGGTCCAGAACTTGCCCGGTTTAGCCAAGTTTTTGAATTATGAGCTTTCCTTTAAAAGCTGCTTGACTCTTTTAATCGGAACATCCAATCTATTCAAGATCTCTGTAATTTTTGCTTTTTGAGCACCATTCATTCCCTTGTTATCCAAAACGGCGAACTCCACCGGTTCAACCGTTCTTTCGATGGCTTTTTTAATCGTTTTTTCATCCACGGCATCTAAATGATACTTAGGAATGATATGAGAAAGAGCATACTCGGTATTTAACACCAATTTATTGAAGTTTGGACAATAATGCATTCCACCGAATCCTATTCCCGTTGGATAACGTTTTTTTTCCAATGCCGCATCTGCAACTTTCATTATTGCTCGCGCAACCACTTCTGCACCCTGAGTGTCCTGCCAATTGGACTCATTGCTTCCCAGCTCTACAAAAACTAATGGTGTCGTGAGATTTGTCGGTCCGTGATGCGTTACCTCAAGTGTCGTGTCGAAAATCAGGCCTTTTTCTTCTTTCAATCGCGTGATTTCTTTTAGTGCCTCTTTCATTGCAAAAGCCGGTGCAACAGCAACATCTTTAGGTTCTCCGCCAAAAGTCGTATCCGTAGACCAATTTCCCGTGCAATGCGTGAGCAATGAAGGTTTTCCTGATTCTGATTTATGCTTTGACCCGAATATGTAAAGATCTGTCTTGAAATGCTCGTCCAAATGATTTGCAAAAATGGTTCTTTCTTTAATTGTCACTAAATCGATTTCCTTGAATTGGTAGATGGGATTTTCGTCAAAAGTTCCGCGTTTTTGGAAGTTAAAAAGTTTCAAAAGTTGTTTTTTGATGGTTTTTCCTGCCAAATCTTCTTGAGAAATGATGATGGTCGGCACTTTTCGACATCTTCTACGGGTTATTTTTTTAATTACGGAAGAATGATTCATTCAGGAAATCATGTCTACGAATTTTTCTGGTTGAAATTCGATTAAATCGTCATATGATTGTCCATTTCCAAGAAAGATAATTGGTTTTTTTGTCGTAAAAATGACTGATATGACGGCTCCACCTTTCACGTCTGCATCTGCCATGTTCAAGATGGACGCATCAATTCCGATTTCTTTTTTGAATGTTTCGGCTTGCACGTAGGCATCGTTTCCAACAAGTAGTGAAGCAACGAAGATCTTCAGGTCTGGTTCTGCAACCCTGCAAATTTTACGAAGTTCATCCATGAGATTTCTGTTTGTTTCCATTCGACCTGCAGTATCTATCAAGACCACGTCGATATTCTTGCTTTCAGCATGGCTTACTGCATCAAATGCAACTGATGCTGCATCTGCTCCATATTCTCGTTTTATAATGCGGACGTCCAAATTTTTTGCATGCTTTGTTAGTTGTTCAATGCTGCCCGCTCGAAATGTATCGGCAGCAGCTAAAACGACCGACTTCTTTCTTTTTTGCAATAAATGAGTAATTTTTGCGATTGAAGTTGTCTTTCCCGTGCCGTTTATGCCCAAAAAAACCAAAATTGCAGGAGTTCCATTCTTATTCTTTTTTTCGATTATGTCAAAAAAATCGATGGGTTCATCGGGCGTGAGAATTTGTATCAAAGCATTCCTTAGTGCTTCACGGGTAATTTTCTTTACTGATCTATGGCGTCCGACTTCTTTACCTAAAAGTTGTTCTTTTTTCACCAACTCACAAATCTCTTCGGCGGCTTGATATGCCACGTCATTTCGTGCGAGCTCAAGCTTAAAATCCATTAATACTTTTTCCAGATTGCTTTCATCAAGAGTTTTAATCCCTATTTTCTTGACAGCACTCTTTAATTTCTCAAACACTAAAAATCAGCCTGTGGGAAATCAGTTATTGAGACATTCCAGGAGGCGGACTGCCTTGGATTTTTTGATACAGCTCGTTAAATCGTGGTCTTAATTGTTCTATTTGTTTGAAAATTTGTTCCATGTTTTGTTGAATCGTTGTTTGTGCTTTCTTTATTTCCTCTATCTTGACGCTAATGTTTTCTGATGCTTCTTTAGAACCCTGTTCAATGAAAACACTTGCCCCTACATTAAGAATGACATGTTTAGGATCTAAGACTTTCGCTCGAATCCGAGCAATTTTTCCGATTGGCAAGAGAACTTCTTGTCCTGGTTCTACTCCATCCAAGTTTTCGATTGTGAAACTCACGTTTTCGAGGCTTAATATTGTTGATTGAAGGAGTTGAAGCTGTGATTGCAGGTTTTGCAGCTGGCCTTCATAAAACTGAATTTGCATTGCGATCTGATTGAGTGTATTGATATCATCTTGACTCATTTAAATCTCCTTTATTTCTTCTATTGAAATTTTTCTACGTGGAACTCGATGTTGGCTTCCAACCACGGAGTAGACCTGTTCGATGACATCTTCCTTCTTAACTCCTTTTAATTGAAATTGGAATGGTTGACGTCCTCTCTTACCTTTAAAATACCCGACTACTTGAAAATTTTTTACCGTTACCGTCATCTCGTTCGACTCCGAAAATATTGCTTGAATTAAATAAAGTATTTTTATAAAATTTTTCAATTCTCCTTATCAAATTTTTGGATTAAAAAAAAAAGATTAAATTTGGACTCAAGTAAATGATATGTGATAGCGATCCGAGAACACGGAATAAAGGCGATAAAATTGAATATTAATGACATACCAGATCACGTTAAACAGAACATAAGTACGGGTGAAGAAATCATCTCGACATTCATGGGAAACGTAAAATTTGGTAAGAAAAGCTATTCAAAAGTACTGTGCATACTAACAACTGAAAAATTCATGGCCGACACGAAAAAAGCCCTGGAAAAACTATTTCTTACTAATATCATCTCAACTGAACGGAAGAAAGCAAAAATCACCTTACACGGAATGTTACGGTCGGGTGATGAGTTAAAAGTCATCATTGAAGTTTTAAAAAATCCCGGTGAAAAGAAAGATGCTTTTAATAGCCGGCTTGAAGAATTTGAGAAAAATTTCGATGTTTTTTCACAAAGTGCAACTGAAGAACCCAAAGAAGTTGCTTTAAATAACGATAATAAACCCACTCCACAAAGTGGTACAGAAAGTACTCCTGTAAGACGGTTTTGCCCCAATTGCGGGTCAAAATTGCCTGAAGGTGGTAAATTCTGCGCGAATTGCGGGACAAAAGTGATGTGATGAAAAAAAATGAACATGTATTATAGCAAGATACCAATAACCCTTGATGATGTAGATGAGTCTTTTACAGTTTTCAATAAAACTTGGAATTATTTACTTAGTCAGGCTCAAAATAATTTAGACTTTGTTTTCGGCGAGCAAGAAAACCAACTCTCTAATCTTCTCGATTTTCTCAAGGACTGGCATGCATCCCAAAACCGAAAAAAGATTGTATATGCGGCAACAGGTCGTTCATTATTTATGGGTGCAAAAATACTGGCGCACAGAATGTCGATGCTGGGTTTTAACATGGATTATCCTCATGCTGAAACCGAAATGTCTGCACCTCCTTCTTCAAAGATCTCCGAAGGCGACTGTCTCTTTGCCCTGACTTCATCTGGACGAACAAAATCCGTAGTTCAAAAAGCGAATTTTGCACGAACAAAAGATTGCCGAGTCATCATTTTCACGGCAAATCCAACGTCGAAGGTTACTGAGGGCAATACCGATATCATTTTGAATGTTCCTTCAAATCACAACGCTGATGAACTTAGAAAAGGCGATAAAAATTATATTTTCACGCCTCTTGGAACCAACTCTGAGTTTACAAACGCCATTTTGGCAGAGACGCTCGGACGCGGTTTAAATGAATTAATAAATAACAATCTCAGCATAGACGAATGCTTGAAGATCATGAAAAACTGCTATTCCGAATTAACAACGGTTGGTAAAAAAGATTTAACGCTTTGCGTGCAACAATGTGAGCAAGAGATCAAGAATTTTATTGCAAACCTGATATTACACAAATATTCTGAACACACGGTTCACTTGCTTGGGAGAGGGCGGATATTTGACATTCAAATAGCTCCTTTTGAAATGCGCCTTCGTCAAATGCCTCAAGGATATATTACATCAATTATAGGATATAGTCCCAAAAATCGTCCTGTAAAAAAAGGACAACTTGCCATCATCAGCACCGGCTCGGGTGCCTTGAGCATGACTGCGCGAAATGTAAAGGCATTTGGGGCGTTAGTTGTAGGAATCTCTTCACAAAAGCCATCTCCTTTTCTGGATCTATGTGACATCAAGATTTACCTTCCCGGTCGTCCCGCTAAAGATGCGAAACCATATGATTACGAATTACGACAATATGAAGGACGCCATGCTGAATTTGCTCCAAAAGGATCACAATTCGAAATCAACGGAAGTGCCTTTCTTGAAAGCATTTTTGCAGGAATCTGCAAGTATGCTGGCGTTACGGAACAAGATCTTAAATCGGGACACGCAAACGTTGAATGATTCATTCCTTTTTTTTCTCATCCATTTTGATTTTTTTTCATTCTCAAGGGAAAATCGTTTTCTTCAAGTGAATTTATTTAAACAAGTTATGTACATATTTTCTTTATGTATCAAAATAACGAACCATCAAGTTTCAAAGATTTAATCTTTGAAGAAAAGGATTTAGTGGCATGGATCACGTTAAATCGTCCAAAAACCATGAATTCCTTGAGCATGCGTCTTTCTGATGAAATCGTAAAAGCCATTGAATTGGTCAGGCAAACTACAAAAATTAAATTTCTCGTTATCAAAGGAGCTGGTAATAATTTCTGTGTCGGAGACGACATTAAAGAAATGATGAAATGGGGAGATGCAAACGAAATCACGCGTCGCGTGCGATATTATCAAAATATGGCAAATCAATTGGAAGAATTAGATAAAATAACAATAGCTGCAGTGGATGGATATGCTGTTGGTGGAGGATTAGAAATCACGATGGCGTGTGATTTCGTAATTGCGACAGAACGCGCAAAATGGGGAATGCCCGAAGTCGATGTGGGAATCACGCCCGGCTGGGGAGGAACCACGCGTTTATCTCGTCTGATTGGTCGACGTAGAGCTAAGGAAATTAATCTGATAGGGGCATTACACACGGCACAACGGGCGGTTGAATGGAATCTATGGAATCGAGTTGTTCCGAATGATCAACTAGATGCTGAAGTCGAGAAACTTTTGGAAGTACTTCGTTCAAAAAACCAACAAGGAATGCGGCAATTAAAATTCATAATAAATCGTGGTGTTGAATGTGATTTGTACACCGCTCAAGGATTTGAGGTTCTCTCTGCAGGCTTGACGGGGGCAGTAAGCGGCATGTGGAAAATAAAAGACGCCGATCGAGGCAAAGGAATACTAAACTTCATGGATAAGGACAGTATTTGGCAAACTCGAAGACGACTGGCCAAAAACTTTTGGACTGATTAACGAATATCGAAAATTCTTCACAAACAACATTCAACATATCTTTTTTTGAGCGGTTGTAAATCATGTTTCGGCTTGAAATCTGTAAATCATTCCTGTAATCGCGGATCTTAGAAATGGCAAGACTAGTTCCGGAGACTTCATCCATGGATTAAGTAGGAGTTTATTTGATATCGGTAATAGATGTTGATTTGGATCTCCATCACGCAATCCTTTGATGATTTTTCCAACTAGCATGTCCGGAGTGAAGACATTTACGATATTTCCTCTCAGAATCGTTTCTTTGTTGGCAAGTAAATCATTTGATAATGATTTGGTGCGAACTGTTGCATTTAATGCGATGTTCGTGCTAACGGCTCCCGGATAGACTGTGGTGACTCCAATTCCGTGTTTTTCAACTTCCATTCTCAAGATGTTTGAATAGAAACGAATCCCACGTTTTGCGGCATTATACGGTGAGAGCATTGGTAATGGACATCGTGCATCGATTGAAGCAATGTTAATCACGTGTCCAGATTGTTTTCCAAGCATTCTTGGCAGAAATTTCTCCACCAGATAAATTGGTGCCATCAAATTTATGTCCAAAGTCTTTTTAAAATCTTCCAGGCTGAGATCACGGAGAATTCCGGAGATGGCAATACCCGCATTGTTGATCAGCATGTCAATATTTCCGAAGCGATCAATGACTTGCTTGCTTGCATCGTCAATTGCATTTCGATCTCGTAGATCCAGCTGAATTGCCGTGCTTTCTTGACCACGAGAAGCAATTATTGAATGAACGTGTTTTAATTCTCGAGTATTTATATCTAATAAAACCGTGCTTGCACCAGCCTTGCTAAAAGCATTAGCGAATGCCCTACCGATTCCTGACGCGGCACCCGTTATTAAAATTATCTTATTTTTAAACTCTTTAGGTCTGAGTTTCAATTTCTGACGTTTTATTTTTTGAACGGACTTCGTATTTAACAAGATTTGACCATTTCGTTTGAGTGCCTTGAAAATGCTTTTAATAATATTTGCCTGTTTTTGTTTTACTTCTAATTTTACTTGTTTTGAGCCGAACGAGTTTATCATTTGAGAATTAAGGAGGGGTTGGTGTAGTATTGAAATGCATGTATTGAACTCGCTTGCTTCTAGGGCGAATGTTTCAAACAAGCCGCTCAAAGCACCTGCAATGGTGCAGCCGGGAGCATGGGACGGGAAGCCTTCAAAACCGGCACTTGAATGGACGAGCATGATCCGTCCTCTTCTTGCAAGCATCATGTGAGGATAAACCGCATAAAGAGCGTTTAGAATTTTCCAAAGTTCCTTCAGATTCTCATCAAAAACCGAAATTGGCGTTGATTTGATCGGACCTGTTGCTTTGATCGGTGGACAAAATATGAGAAGAACGTCTATCGTTCCCGTTTTTCGTGCAACTTCATTGACCTCTTTTCTAACAGAAATCAAGTCTTTAGAATTTTCATCATCAAGCAAGATGAGACTAATGCGTTTCTTATCTGCTGCTTTTTGCAATGCTGGTTCGAGCTCGTGCGGAAGATTTTGAACCAAAATATTCTTCCCTGTAAAATTCAAAGAAAACCCCCCCTTTCTTCCACCAATATAGCAATGAAATTTGAATCATTAAGCTATCTTGTTTAAGTATTTTTTATATTGCTCAATAAATCTGATGTGCATGTTGAAGCATTGAATCATTATTTTTCCATGACTATCCGGATGAAGCAAGTACGCCAGCCAATTTTTGAGATGATTTTCTCGAGTATAGGGTTCACCCGTGCGTTTCATCAAGTTTTCGATTACAGAAATATTTCCAACGATACTTCCGCTAACGGCTTCTAAGAAATTTTTATTTAATTTTGGATTATTGATGAAGAGAAATCCTGCCAAGTCTACATTATAAGGGTCGATCACGTCTGGTTTGTAATCAAGTTTTTTGATTATGAAGAGCGTTGGTGAGAATATTAGTTTAGAATTATTGCCTCTATAGTACGGGAAGATTTGTTCATCGTTGTCAACAACGCTGGTAATCCATGGTTGAAATCCGCCTGCAACTTTTGCCAGAGCTACAACTTTTTGGATGGGAAATTCGAATGGCTTTCCTAAAACGCCAAATTGCTTTCGAATCGGGTGTAATTCGAAAATCTTTTCGTTTTTTTGTTCATCTCTAATTTTTACTTTGACGGTTTCTGCTTCTTTCCATTCCGTTTTATATCTGGGAAGGGGTTTCTTATATAATCCGGGTGGAACGTACCCTGTTTCTTTTATAATCTTTTTTAGCTGATGTCTCTCTTCCTTATTTAATTTTTCCAATTAAATCAACAC
>JALGVI010000154.1 GCA_029838215.1 Candidatus Helarchaeota archaeon
TGGATTTCATGGAAGAAGTCATTCAAGAGTTGTTCCGCCTGCTCATCCCTGGCGGTTATTTCTGCCTAAACACGACTTCGATTACTGAGAATTTGAAAACCGATGAAATGGTTGATCGAAAGCTCTATTTCATACCACATGATTTATTGAAAATTTCTGAGAAAGTCGGCTTCACGTTAATTTGGGACGTGATTTGGATGAAGCCCAAGAGCACGCAAGCATTATGGCGGAGTAGCAATTTCAATTATCGGCATCCATTTCCATTCCACCCTTATTTGAATTGCTTTCACGAATACATTTGGATTCTGAGAAAAGGTCCTCCCCGCAAAATCCGTGAAGAAATTCTTGAACAAAACCGAATCACTCGGGACGATATCCTAAAGTATTCCTATCGGGAATGGTATTTTAAGGTGGCCACGCCGAGCAAAGAAAAGCACCCTGCGCCATATCCACTTGACCTCCCAAAATATTGCATAGAACTCTTCAGTATTAAAGGGGATATCGTCTTGGATCCCTTTCTGGGAACGGGAACGACGACGAAAGCCGCAATCGAATTAAAAAGAAATAGCTACGGCATTGAATTTAACGATAAGTATCGCCCCTTAATTGAAAAGAAAATCAAGCAACAGAAACGCATTTCCGACTTCCTTGAAGAGCCCGATAAAATCACTTTTAAGACCATCAAGGATTTAAAAAAAAGAAAAAATGAATGAAGTTTGGAGCCTGATTTGCAAGATAGGCCTTGCCCTAAAAATAATCGGTCGAAGATGCCATCTTGAAAAAAGCACCTGCAATGAAGATCGTGTCAATGCATTCAACTAATATAATGCCCAATCTATAGGCAAGTTGTACCAGATCGTATAACAGTGAACTCGGAAACGGGGCAGACGGACTTAATGGATCGAAAAGATATGTTCCAAGTGTTGCCATGAAAAAGATGCCAACTGGAGCAACTAATAATAAAAGCACGATGATGCCTGCGGCTTTCACGAAACCCGAGTCAATTGTTTTTCCAATGAAAATCAAGCTTATGCCAAAAAGGATGGTTCCTACAAGAGCAACAAAGGAGGCAATCGTGCTCAATCCCATCAATATATAATAAGGAATCTTGATCAGATACACGAGCAATTGAAAAGTTGGATAAAAAAACAGCAAGGGAATTGCAAATAGTGCCATGACATTAACTAAGCTAATATTCAACCCTGAAAACAACGTGAAGTATCCCGCGGTTACTCCCGATGCTTTATCGAATCGGTTTCCTGCTGAAATAATTCCAAGACCGAAAAACAAAGAAACCAGAAAAACAAAACATGCATAAAAGATCGTGAAAAGAATTATTATCAGAGACAAGATATAAGGAGCAGGAAGCGTGAATGATGTTGGCGTGATTATAAACGTTGATAATGTCCCTAAGAAGCCCTGCAAAGACAATGGAATGATAGAGATTTGTTCTAAAAAATCTAAAAAAGAACTTGTAAGATATAAAACGAATTGAATGATTAAAAATACACCGGCTACTCTAATCAATTTTCTGCCCATTAGAAACGAACTCCTGATTTTTTATTTCTTATTTGTTGACAATATCCGTTAATTCGCAAGGTTTAAATTTCTTTTCCATCTTTTCAAGTATTTTATTGGAATTATCAGTCATTTGTTTGAAATCGATTTCATGGAATCTTCGATAATATCCAAACCAATGTCGGATGTTTTTTCATCAATGATTAATGGTGGAATCAAGCGGATGACACTTTTACCACAGGAAAGAATGATGAGTCCCCGTTTATAGCATTCATATACAAACTTAGCCGTTTCCTCTTTGGCTGGCTTCTTGGTTTCTGGGTCCTTTACGAGTTCGATCCCGATCATCAAGCCCTGCCCTCTAACATCTCCAATGATTTCATATTTTTCCTGCATTTCGCGGAGACGTTTAAGAATGTGATCTCCTTGTCGTGCAGCGTTCTCCACCAGATTTTCCTCTTGAATTATCTTGAGTGATTCTATTGCAGCTGCACAAGCAAGCAAATTCCCACCATACGTGTTCGAGTGGTGACCTTTTTCTGGAAAATCTAATTCTTCACGAGCCACGGTTGCACCCATGGGGACACCTGCGGCTATAGACTTGGCACAACAGGTAATCTCGGGTTCTATCCCGTAATGATCAACGCCCCAAAGCTTGCCCGTTCTTCCAAATCCTGATTGAACTTCATCTGCAATTAGAAGGATGCCGAAATCATCACAAATCTTGCGAATTTTGGGTAAGAATTCTGGCGGAGGAACGATGTAGCCGCCTTCTCCTTGGATTGGTTCCAAGATGATGGCTGCGACTTCTTCTGGGGGGAGGAACGTCTCAAAGCATACTTCCTTGATGTAATCTGCACACCAAACTCCGCAACTTGGGTATTCTAGCTTACAACGATAACAATAGGCATAAGGAACATGGACGCCACCAATATTTGGTAGAAAACGTTTTTGGTGAACGGGTTTGGAAGCCGTTAGTGCCAACGATCCCATCGTTCTCCCATGGAAAGCACCGATAAATGAAATGATGGTCAATGCTTTTCGATTCCAGCGAGCGATCTTCGCTGCGGCTTCAACGGATTCCGTGCCGCTATTCGAGAAAAACATTTTTTTCTCACAATTCCGACCGGGAGCGAGTTCGCACAACAGTTGAGCATATTCGACTTGTGCTTCGTTATACCAATCATGTCCTGCAAAATGAATGAGTTTTTCCGCCTGTTCCTGAATGGTTTTTATGATCCGCGGATGTGAATATCCGAGATTCATGACCGACACTCCTGCAGCAAAATCCAAGAATATATTTCCGTCCACGTCCTCAATCGTGCAACCACGTCCGATCTTGCCAACGATTTCAACGACTTTCGTTGACGTGATTAAATATTTCTTGTCTGTCGCCACGATTTCGCGTGTTTTCGGTCCCGGCAACTCTGTTTTAATATCAGGAATTTTCATCGACATTTTTTCTTCCCCATATTCGCTTCTCATTTTCTTGCATCAATTAAAATCTCTCTCGGTTATTAAGCTTCCGTTTTCATCGTTATTATTTGTAATATCTTGGTCTCGATTGCTTGGAAATTTTTAAATCCCTTCGTGTTCAATAAAACTACCAGTCTTTAGTAGATTATTCAAATATTTATCTAAGATGAAACTCGAATGGAGGTGAAAACGTTAGGATTTGTAATGGTAACCATGTCTGCTCCTCTTCACAAGAACGATGAAGTCACGAAACACTTTATGAAAGCATCCCAAGTCACTCCTCCACCATATATTAAAAGCCTGGGTGTTTATGCCACGTATGGCGACGAGGGTTATAAATACTATAATATCATCGAAATTCGAGATCAAAACTT
>JALGVI010000155.1 GCA_029838215.1 Candidatus Helarchaeota archaeon
GGTTAAAAGTACCGTTCAAATTTCTTATGAGTCCTGTAATTACCTTGAAATCGACTTTCCATTGAGGATATTAAGAGTGGTAGGGCAATGGTTGCATCGCAAATGACATCCACGACTTGTTCACTGGCAGGGTCCACTTTCTTCCAAGACTTTGCTTCTTCGAGGCTGGCACCAGAAACACCGCCGGGTTCGGGTCGATCCATCGTAATTTGAATGGCATAATCCAATCCTTTGGACGTGACTTGCATTGCAAGAGCGATGAAGTGTTTTGGCACGCCGCCCCCAATTATCAGGGCACCTCGTTTTTTAGAATCATGAGCTATGTCTAACATGCGTTTCTGGTCATCAAACGCATCGATGGTGGTTGATCGTCCTTGTCGTGCCATCCAGATTTGAAAACCGAGTACCGAATCAACGAGTGCAGGACAGAATATGGGTATGTCCTTGCGGGCACACTTGCCCAAGATGGAATTTTCGTTTGGAACGCGCAGTCCAAATTCGTGAAGGAAGTCTGCCGTGCAGAGAGATTCCGTTTTAACGTCCTGTAGAATGCCTTGGACTTCTTCTTCAAGTTTTTCATATGCGGACGTGGGTAGCAAGACGTTGTAGATGCGATTGAGGTTCTTTTTCGCAAGTTCCCGATCATCTACATGTGCACTTCCGTGGTAATGATGAAATCCAAATGCTTCGATTAAATCGTGAGTGAGAATGGCTCCAGTGCACACGAAAACATCAATGAATCCCCATTCAAGCATGTCAATGATGACTTGTCTCATACCTCCGGGAATTAATGCTCCTGCAAATCCGCAGAACACGGTCGCCTCTTCATCTTTTAGCATTGCTTCATAAATATCGGCGGCTTTTGCGAGTTGTTTTCCGCCGAATCCGGCACCATAACGGAATTCTTTGAGTAATTCGTTAATGGTCATATCAGGGTTGATTTTTACGTGCGTGATTTCTTTCAATTTTTTTCACTCCTGCTCTTGCATTATTAAAGCCATGAGTTCTACAATAATTTTTGCGGCATGCATGGACGTGATGGAATTGACATCAGATGCGGGATCAACTTCTACAATGTCGAAACCGATCACGTTAAAATACATTACTATCAAGCGCAAGCATTTCCATAGATTCCAGAATGTCAGTCCTCCAGGCATTCGATATCCGGTTCCAGGAGCAATGCCGGGATCCAAGACATCAATATCGATTGAAAGATACACGCGATCTATTCCCTGTTCTTTCCATTTTTTTAGTGTATCTTCCAATATTTTCAGGTAATTTTCATCGGAAAATGATCTTGCACGCAAGACAGGTAAAGCTAAATTCCTTACGGCTTGAAATTCCTCTAAGTCATGATCGCGAATGCCCACGTATGACATTTTCATCTCAAAAGGAGGTTCAATCTCCAGAATCCGCCTCATTACCGTGCAATGAGATAAACGATCCGTGCCATCCCATATATCATACTGATCAAGATGGGCATCAAATACGATGATTCCAAGATTATCGTGAAGTCCTGAAAGAAACTTCATGATGGGATACGTGATGAAATGGTCGCCACCTAAAGAAATCAATACTTGGGATTTCTTTGGAGAAATATTCCGTAAGAATTCAATGATTTTTTGAATGTCCTCTTTCAAATCTTCTTTAGTGTTTTTAAGCGTGGAAATATTGCCTAAATCTACGAGATTGGCTTGGCCAATATCAAATCCCGTTTCAGTGATTTCACCGAATTGGAGCGATGCCTTACGAATTTCCTCAGGACCTAAATGAGTCTGAGTTTTCACGGTGCTTGTTGCACTAAGAGGCATGCCGACCATGATAAATTTCGTGGTCGATTTCAATTCGACATCGGAAAAACTGAAGAGTAACAAGACCAAACCTCATGATTTAAATGCAGAATTAAGATTAAGATTTTTGATAATAACGATTTTCTTGTATTTCAATTTTTTGATTTGAAGGATTTGATAACGATGGGGAAAATAATTGATGGTCGGGCAAAAGCCGCAGAAATAAAAAGCGCATTGCGTGAGGAAATAGCGAATCTCAAGAAAAAAAACATAATTCCTGGACTTGCCACGATTTTAATCGGATCTGATCCCGGATCTATAGTATACGTTAACATGAAGCAAAAAACTTGCCAAGAATTGGGTATCTACTCGGAGAAAATCACGTTTCCAGAAAGTATAGAAGCCGAAGAAGTGGAGAAAGAAATCTTAAATCTAAATAAGCGTGAAGACATTCATGGAATCCTCGTCCAATTACCGATTCCTCCAGAATTGAAATACATATTGGATCTAATTGTACCCTATAAGGACGTGGATGGATTTCATCCGGAGAATGTTGGAAACGTGGCAAATAATAATGAAGAAAATGCTTTCATTCCGTGCACGCCCCAGGGGATTCTATCATTTCTTGAGGATTTAACAGATCTTAAAGGAAAGAACGTAACGATCGTGAACCACAGCCCAGTCGTGGGGCGTCCATTGGCGAATCTTCTTTTAAATCGTGATGCCACGGTAACGGTATGCCACGTTCATACGATAAACTTACAACAATTTACGAAAAATGCCGATATTTTAATCACCGCAGCAGGTGTTCCTCATCTAATAAAAGCAGACATGGTTAAACAGGGAGTAATCGTCATTGATGCAGGATTCTCTCGAGTTGAGGGTAAAATCGTGGGAGATGTGGATTTTGAAGCAGTTAAAGAAATCGCCTCACACATTACACCACCAACAGGAGGCGTGGGTCCCATGACAATAGCAATGTTGATGAAAAATACGGTCAAAGCAGCTTCTTTATCTTTAGAATGAGTGCATGTCGCCAGATCATCTTGAACAGGTAATTATCTCTTTTTCCGTGATGATCTTGTCAACGGGAACATCAAGTCCATCTTTTGGCACGCTCGGTACAACCTGAAAATGAAATCCCAACCCAATGGTCAAAGTATTTGCCGATTTGTGAGTCAAGAAATTATCATAGTAGCCATAACCATATCCTAAACGATAACCGCGTCTATCAAAAGCAAGACCGGGCACGAGTATGATGTCAATATCATCTTGTTGAATTGGACGCACGAAATCCTTCTTTGGCTCTAAAACGCTAAAATAAGAAGGTTCTAATTCATCTACATTCATTATCTCGGATGCCAGCAAGTTTCGCTTTTCCCTGAGCGTGATGGGAACCGCAATGCGTTTGTTTTCGGCGAAAGCCTTCGTGATCCCCGAAACGGTCTGAACTTCAGTATCTTTTCCAACAAAAAACAT
>JALGVI010000156.1 GCA_029838215.1 Candidatus Helarchaeota archaeon
ACGAAACAAGGATTCACGCTACAAACCACTTCCAAGAAAATCAACGCCCGGATTCTGGTCGCCGCAGATGGCGTTCCATCCACGATTTTACGCCTATTCAACATGCCAAAGTTCCCACCACAGGATATCGCTCAAACAATGACACATGAGATAAAATTGGATGAAAAAATAATTGAAGCCCGGTTCGGTGCTACTTCGATTCATCTCTGGTTCGGGAAAAACATATGCCATACAGGTTACGGCTGGATCTTTCCAAAAAAAGGAACCATAACCGTCGGATGGGGATGCCAAATTTCGACAATTAAAAATGCCAAGACCGAATTTGAAAACTTTTTATCAATAATTGCACCATATATAAAAGGTGGAACACTCGTTCGCAAGGCAGCTCATCTCGTTCCTGTGGGTTTTCAACAACGATTCCACGATGATGGCATTGTAATTATTGGAGATGCTGCAGGATTTGTAGACCCATTGAGCGGAAAGGGAATCGCATATGGTGCTCTCTCAGGAGCCATCGCGGGAAAAATCATCGCAAAAGCATTAAGCGCAAATGATCTAAAAATCATTGATGACTCACTCGAAAAACAATTCAATCGCAAGTTCTTATCCGTTTTAAAATTGAAAAAGAAAATTCAACCCGATATCTATTCCACGGATGAAAACATTCAGAAATTCCTGAAGCTTTGGCTCGAACATAGATCTTCAATTATTGCCAAAAAATATTGGCCTTCTCCTTAAACTACTCATTTAGGAGTACTTCTCGTGTCGAATGAAAAACAAATTGATGATTTGGAAATAAGAATTAATAGATCGAGAATCAGGAGAAAACATGTTGAAGATAAAAGCACTGTTGAAGGAACATTCGATACTTCAACTCTTCTCCTACTTTACGATTTGATGAATAAAGGAATAATTAAAACAATGGGAGGAGTTATCTCAACTGGAAAAGAAGCCAACGTGTACCGCGGAGTCGGAGCGGACGATAACCTCATTGCCATAAAAATATTTCGAATTAATAGTGCTGACCAAAGACACATATTTTCTTACATAATCGGAGATCCTCGCTTCAAGCACGTGCGGAAAAAAAGACATAGCCTCGTTTTCACGTGGACTGAAAAAGAATTCAAAAATTTAAAACGCGCTGAAGCGGCACGCGTGCGAGTTCCAAAGGCCATTTTCTGCAAGAAAAACATACTAATAATGGAATTTATTGGTAATACTGATGGACAAGCTCCAAAACTCAAAGAAATTCCATTGGACGATCCTCTCTCCACCTTTAACAATATCATGGAAGAAATACGAAAACTCTATCACGGCGCCCGTCTTGCCCACGCTGATCTCAGCGAATACAACATATTAATGTGGAACGGACCCGTCATAATTGATATCTCACAAGCTGTCCTCTTGGATCATCCCCAAGCCGAATATTTTTTACTACGTGACCTGAAAAATATCTTGCATTTCTTTAAACAATTCAAGATTCCACTCCCATCACTGAAAAAAGCCGCTCGCCGAATCATGAAAATACCCCCAATTGGTGATTAAACCTGAACGTAAACGAAGAACATTTAAAAATCGTAATGGAACGCATCGCCATCGTAATCGGTCCAAATGGCGAAACCAAAAAGAAAATCGAACGAGCAACAAAAACCGCAATATTCGTCGATAGTAAAGATGGCACGGTCTCTATCTCGTCCACGCCCGATATGATGGATCCTCTAGCACTATGGCAGGCACGTGATATCGTTCGTGCAATTTCCCGGGGATTCAATCCATCTCGAGCATTTCGCCTACTGAAAGAAGGACAATTGCTTGAAATCATTAACCTTCATGACTTGGTAGGCAAATCTAAAAAACGCATTCAATCCATAAAAGGCAGACTAATTGGCGAGGAAGGAAAAACGCGCAGGATCATCGAAGAAACTACGGAATGTTACATGTCTGTTTATGGACACACCGTGTGTCTCATTGGCGATTATGGCTTCTTACGGATTGCAAGAAAAGCAATTCAAATGATCGTTGAAGGCCTCCCACATGCCGTCATCTACAAATTTCTCCAAAAAAAGCGACGTGAAATGAAAAAAAAGGAAATGGCTATCTGGAAACCGTTTATCTCCGAAGATTCATACTAAAAACTAATTCCTGTCCTAATTACTCAACCAAAATAATTATTTCGTCAAAAAAACCGACAATTATTTAAAGGAGATACGTTTTTTTTCTATAGATACATGTCATGTATGAACCAACTAAGTGCCGTTGTGGCTCAGCCAGGTAGAGCAGCGGGCTGTTAATCAAACGATTGATGCTCGTTAGCAGAAACCCGTCGGTCGGAGGTTCGAAGCCTCCCAACGGCGCCATCTAAATATCATTTGCTCCTGCTCCGGTAGTGTAGAGGCCAAGCATTTAGGGCTTTCACCCCTAAGACCCGAGTTCGAATCCCGGCCGGAGCACCACACTCTTTTCTATTTAATTTCCGTCCAAAAAAAAAAAAAATGAATTTCTTTTTATGTTAATGCTTCCTAAGATTCTTCTTCTTCCCAACCAATGACTCGCTTGTACCAGTTCGGCATGACGAATGAAAAATACATCAGAATCGCAAAAACAAAAAACCCTATCCGCATTATTAAAGGAAAGGGCATTGGCGCACCTGCCAATTCCCCAACCATTGAAATGGCCAAGATCAGAAAAGCAATACTCATGGCGTACGCACGCTTCATTCGTGGTTTTGATTGCTTACGAATGCTGATGGCATAATAGAGAAAGACAATGAACGGAATGAATAAAGGCGGAAACATCATCAAAGGCACCACGCCTAACTTGATTAATACCGGGTAATCCAACTCACGATTCAGATCCAACCACGCAATCCCCGTGGCTATGCTAAAAATCAAGACGACCCCTGCAATGGCTACAACTATTGCAATTATCACGGTATAAGTCCTCGCGCGCTCGGGATATGTCAACATAATGGCAAAGGCGTCCATGAGGACAATTCCTGTGAATGAAAGCGCGATTGCAATCATTCCAGAATATCTTCCAGACAATTCCCAAAGATCTGGCGGCTGCAAGAATCCAAAAAAAATCCTCTCCAAGGTCAAAAAACCCATTGCCACCCCAGCAAACAGAAAAGCTAAAAGCAATAATAGATTCTCCGGTCGGCGAGTTCTACGATACGAACCTATCAACGTCAATCCACAAATGATAAAAAACAAAACCACGCCTGACATGATTCCAATACCTGTAAGTTCAAAAATGACCTCTACAGGA
>JALGVI010000019.1 GCA_029838215.1 Candidatus Helarchaeota archaeon
ATTTATAACGTGACGATCATTTCGGCAACGCTCCACGCTCAAATCTATGCATTGAATTTCTCCATTACCACCAATGAAACACAGGTTCAACGTCAAGTGATAATGCTTACCGTTCAAAATCGCACGACACAATTCTATGCAAACCAAACCACGTATGACGTTTATTTAGGAGACAATCTAACGATTTATCTCACGTATAAAGATGGCATAAACGGTACTGAAATTGCATGGGATTCATTGACTTGTTTAAACAATTCAGGTCTTGTTTTCACGTCTTTCGGTGGTCCAGGGAATTATAGCACCACCATTAATTCATCCCTGATGATAGAAGGGACGATCTTGAACACGACAGGAGTATACCAACTCGTTTTTAGGGCCGTCAAGCAAGATTATGTCACGGCAGATTTAATCATAACGGTCAACATTTCAGCCTTGCATAGCATGCTTTCTTTCGTGATCACGCCAGAAGCATCGATCTCTTATGATGGAACCTACGTGATTCGCGTGGTGAAGGGCACGACGAATCATCAGATAATCGTGTATTATAATGATTCTTGGGGTTATTCGGGAGTGGGAATCAGTGATGGCTCTGTCAACGTTACGTTAAATGGTAGTTCGTTATTTGCTTCATCTGCAGGCACGGGAAATTATACAATTCAGATAGATGCAACCGTGCTTTCGGATCCTCCAGCACCTTCCAATTACACGCTGATCATAATCTTGTCCAGACCGCAGTACGAGACAAAAACATTAACTGCAATAGTTGAGATCGTTGAAATGGATTTGAGTTGCTCGCCCCTAAATTCAACAGAAGCCACGTTTTATCCCGTGGCAGAAAATTGGACTTTCAGCATGGTTTTGAACAGATCTCTCACTTTTGACGTGCTCTGTAATGATTCTAATGGAAATGTTACAGGAGCATCCGTCTCTGCTTACTTGAACGGGTCCACGTGTCTTGTTTCGGAACAGGGAGACGGACTGTACTCAATTGTCGTGGATTCGAGCACGTTAATTAATCCTGTAATGACACAAAATTACACGCTACTCATCATCGTAGATGCCACGGGGTATAAACAAACCAACGTCACGATATATCTCCAATTAGACCCGGTTCCATCGATATTAAACCCCGTTGATCCCGAGCTAATCGGATACGGGTCCGAAACGTTAAACATCGATTTCATCCTTCAAGATGATGAATCAAACATCATAAAGGACATAATTAACAATGGGTATGGAGAAATAAACTTTACAATAATAAACTCCACCTATAAAACGGGTGTACCCGTTTCGGGTGCAACCGGTAGTTTCACTTGGAATACTAATGGTTTTTACAGGGCATCAACTTTGCTTCAGAATTTTGCAAATGGATCATATCAAGTTCTCGTGAATTTTTCAGGAACACCCAAAAACTACTTCCAGAACGCATCACACGTCTCGAACTTAACCATATTGGTAACAGGAGAGAAAATAACTACCCAGATTCAACACGTCATTCCTCAGACAATTCTAGAATCCAACAAATTAGTCATAAATGCCAGCCTGGAAAAACTGAATGGCGATCCCATCGTGTCGGAAAATATCAATTTCACGGTAATTACAACATATCTTGATAGTTCTACAGACATATTCAGCGTGTCTAAAGTAACCAATGCATCAGGGCATGCAGGATTTGAATATCACGTGCCAGATGGGGCATCAACAATCAGCATACTAATGACTTATTATGGAGATCAATACAGGCACGCGGCTGCGAATTCAAGCTTTGTGACAGTTGAGCACCACGACATTACCTTGACGATCATGGAGTATCCGGGCATAATTTCACCGGGAGAAACACTTTCAATAACGGTCCGGCTTCTAAATGACACGACTCCATTAGTTGGAAAACAGGTGAACTTAACGATTACATTTGCATTCACAGGCGGTGATTCTCAAGAATTCTTATTTAGTGTTCAAACAGATGCTAACGGTAGAGCAACGGCTTCAATTCAACTTACAGGCACGCTGGAGAGTGCAATTTCCGTATCGATTAATGCCGTTTTTTACGGATCGAACGGATTTTCCTCAGCGGCAGCTCCAAAGAGCATTGCAATTTTGACACAATTTGAGATTTTTCTCAGAAACATGCTTCCGCTACTTCTCACGCTGCTTTTCATCATGATCACAATCATCGTCATCGCAGTCATTACCATGATTGTCTATGTTAAATACATCCGACCAAAACGAGAACCATTAGCCGAGAAAAAACGAAGATTGATGATAAAACGTGCCGAAACCGACAAGGAGATAGCAGAGATCACGCGAGAATTAAATAGACTTCGCCAAGAGACCTTGTTAAAAGCGAAACAAGCAAGAAAAGGAAATAAATATGAAGAAGCTTGGAAACTCTATGAAAAGGTGGGCAATTTATCTCTTGAATTAGCGGAAAAAAGCGTTGCGAAGGAATTCTTTGCCATAGCCCGAGAAATGAAAAGCTCCTACGAAAGAACCGTCCAAGACAAGGAACTTCGGAAGGAGCGAACACGCCTGATCAACCAAGCGCGTGAAGCCATAAAAAATCAACAAACAAGAGAAGCAAAGATCCTGTACTCGAAGATTGTTGAGATTTCTCGCAGGCTAAAAGATCATGAAGCAGTAGAAAAATATTCCAAACTTGCAGGCACGGCGGTTGAACAGGTAAAAACGGTTGCCAGTTTAGACTTACGAAAAACGTTAAAGCAAACCTTAGCAAAAGCTGACTCACTAATGGGCAAGCAGAAATTTCAAAAAGCCGCGGAACACTTTGAACAAGCCTCAAAAATCCTGATTGCTTTAGGTGAGGAAGATGGTGTAAAAAGGTTCATTGGTTGGGCAAAATTAGCAAGAGAACGGGAAGAAATGTTGACAGGAGCCATCGATCAGTGGCGAACCACAGTCGAAGAAAAACAGGAAAAATTGTTGGCGAATGCAGATAAACAATATAGTGCAGGTCACATAGAAGATGCACTTGAAGATCTGAGATCTGCATTGGTCTTTGCCATGGAACTCGGTGATGATGAAACCGTTGAAAATATAAAAGACAAAATCTCCAAAATAGAAACAAAAATAGCCAATTTTAAGGGAAACGATCAAGAAAAGAATAAAATGAAACTGGAAAAGGCACTGAAATCAGCGAAAGAAGCAGAAGAATCAAAGCAATATGGCGTTGCGATTCATCTTTATGAATCGGCAGCATCGTACGCTGCAGATTTGGGAGATTCCGAACAAGCGAAGGCATTGATGGAAAAAGTTCAAGAAATTCTCGAAATAAAGCAGAAAAAAGAAGAAGATTTAATTCGAAAAACACTTCAAGAAAACGAAAAGGAAACACCAGAGGAAACAGAACAATCTACAAAAACTGCAGAGAAAAAGCTCCCAAAACCCAAACAAATCTCCGAAACACCAATAGCAAAGGTTAAACCAATAAAAATAAAGGCAAAGAAACCCACGAAACCCGCAAAAAAAGCCAAGAAAGTCAAACGCATAAAAAAAGTCATAAAAATCAAGAAACCCGGTAAAACTCTTGCGAAAGAAGAAGCCAAACTGCTTGAAATCCGCATCGAGAACATCCTAAAGATCGCCAGTGATTTCCTAAATAAAAAATTATATCTCACGGCGGCTTTCCTCTATCGTAAAGCAGCGGGATTTTCAGCCGAATTAGGAGATTCTGAACAACAGTCAGAACTCAATTTAAAAGCGGAACACCTTGAAACAATTAGGGCGGACAAAAAAATTGATCAACGGAAAATCAGAACCAAATGTAGGACATTAGTCAACGAAGCCGAAACAGCAATTGCAAAAAAGAATATAAAACAAGCCATCAAGGCATATGAAGAGGTCACGGAGAACTTTTTCCTGCTTGGAGATGAAGATGCGGCTTTGGAATTCTTCGAAAAAATAATAAAGTTACGAGAACAGGTCAAGAATGGAAAAAGCGAAAAGTAAATAGAGTTCTAAGTGATAAATTCATTCAATCTTGATTTCATTTTGATGAAATCACGGAAATTTCTTTTTTTTACTAAAAATAGTCGAGTTTTTTAAAAAAATATTGGGCTAAAAGGATGGATCCCTTTTTCTTCTCCATGTTAATGCACCGAGAAAGATCACGGCTCCTATAACACAAAATAGTTCAAATCCAGGAATGTTCGGTGTCCCACCCGAAATTATTACAACAACGCTTTCACAGTTTGAAATGGAACTATTATACGTACTGTTTCCTGCAATTATGACATAATAGTATGTACCCGTATTCGAAACGACATCCACGTGTTCGCTTTGCGTTACCTCTACTATTGCATTTTTTCCAACTATAGAGGTAATTGGAGAAGTATCACGAAAAATATAGTATATTGTTGCGTTTTCCACGTCATTCCAATTTAAATTGATTGACCCATCATTATCGGGATTTGGAGATATTGCATCCAGCGTGGGAGCATTTATGATCTCTCCACCAACGGTATATTCGAATTTCCTGATGCCAAATAGGTTATTGGTGTCGTTCGCATATACAATGAAATATACGGTTGTTCCTGCCGTCTGTCCGGGTATGTCTGCCGTATAATAGCCGCTACTCGGATTCATCGTGATGTTTTGGATGCCCGAGTAATCGGATGAGAGCGTCCAACCCAGCGTGACGTTTGAAATTCCATCGCTATCGGTAACATTAACGGTTACCGTGGTATCTTGGTTGTGTGATCCAATGAGATCATTTACCAAATAAACCACGGGAAAATTAACGGAATCGTTAAAAAGTTGAAATAACAAGTCAGCAAGGTAATTCACGCAGGTGTTTATGATGTCTTGAACCCTTCTTTCGAAATTGTCATCAACAGGAACTGTAAATGCGTGGTAATTATTGTCGAGCCACTCACAATCAAATTGTTCTCCAGGATTGGTTCCGTCTGTTCCATTCGAATCGGTATCGAGACCCATTTCGTACGAGGCTTGATACGCCGAGATCGTGGAATTATAAACGCCATCAAAAGAAATGCTAAAATAAGTTTCAGCTGGATCATCCATTCTGGTTTGTGCCGAACCTTCAAAATCGGAGTGATGCGTTTCAGAACCGTGAGGTGATGCTACACCCATGACGTGTCCCCAGACACCCAAGTCTGCTAAATAGTGCGTCATTGATCCCGCGTAAAATGCTGCCGAATAAAGATTGCCAGCATTCAGAGCATTTACAGCTTTATCATATTCTTCTTGGCATCTTAAAGAAGCGTCATCTTCATTTTCAATAGTGTCGGAGTGGTTGGCAAGATAATAATTGTGATGTTTTGCAGTATCCCCATAACCTATAAGATTGCCAGCTAAATCTACGGAAGCATTATCAGGAGCTTCGGTACCTGTCAAAAATACCGTGATATATTCATCAACATACCATGTCCGATTCGAAGAATCTAAAAAATTCATCGCTTTATGCGCCAGCCAATCATGACTCCCAAATCTCACGTCGAAATACCGATCGTTGGCGTCTCCATTATTCCATGCCATTACGGGAGAAGAAAACGTTGGTAAAGAAACAATTGCAAGAATCATGAGAATGAGTGAAACGATAATGACTTCAATTTTTTTTATTTTCATTTTATTTTTCTTCCTTCAATTGCAAGTTTTTTATTCGGAGATCGAATGGATCGTCACCATGGAAAGTCCGAAACGTCAATTTCAGAACGGAAGCTTCTTCCCGAGGTTCCACGTTTAAGGTCAATTTCACGTCGCCCCATTCACCATGATGAATTTCCTTCCCTAATAGCGCAATGAAATCGGTCTTGCAAACAGGTTTTTCGTTGATGAACACTTCAAGATTCGACCCATCAGGATCGAATTTCATTAATATTTCAAGAGAAATAAAGATCTTGTTCGTTTTCGGTTGGAGCTTCGTTTCCAGCGTGAAATCACATCTATATGCAAAATTTATTTTTTCTTTTGGAGATTTAATTGTCAAGATGTCGTCTTCGATGGAATTTGAACATTCAGTCTTGATATTAAAACCAGCGAAATCCTCAGAAAGAACCATAATACTCGCCTATCATACAAGCATGTTACAACATGTATATATTTTTTTTGAATTTAAATTGCCCTAAAAGTTGGCGACAAAAATAGAAAAGAGGTTTTCACGGACTTGGTTGGAGACATGTTCACTTTATTTTCCATTGACGAACTTCTTTCTCTTCCTTGCCCAATATCAACGTGCCTGATGGGACATCTTCGAACACGTTAATATTTGGACCGATTGCGCAATTCATTCCTATGATGACACCCGGCATGAGCGTGCAACCAATTCCTGTCTGTGAATTATCACCGATTATTGCTCCCAACTTTCGACGTTTCGTGTCAATTCTTTGTTTTTTAATTGTGGCTTTCACGGTTGTCTTGTCCATTTTTAAGTTTGCAGTAATGGTTCCTGCAGCAAGGTTTACGTTTCTGCCGATTATACTGTCACCGATATAGCTAAGATGAGGAATCTTCGTGCCGTCCATGACAAGACTGGCTTTAATTTCACAGGCATGACCGATCCGGACATTATCACCGATTACGGTATGATCTCTAATGTAACAGTTTGGTCCAATGTCGCAATTCTTCCCAATGATGATTGGTCCTTTAAGATAAGCGCCCGATCTCACGATCGTCCCTTCACCGATACCGACACGATTATGAACGACGGTTCCCGGTTCCATCACTCCTTTAATTATCAAAACGGAGTCAGGAAGGTCATCGAGAATGAGCTTGTTAGCTTCCAAAAGACTCCAGGGTAGGCCGATGTCCTTCCACCAGTATGGCAATTTAAAGACCTTTATCTTCTCGCCTTCATCAATCAGCATTTGAATGGGATCGGTGATTTCATACTCTCCCCGCTTCGATTTTTTCGTCATTTTAATCTTTTCAAATATCTTCGTGTTGAAAATGTAGAGCCCCGCATTAACTAACTTGCTGGGTTCTTTACCCGGTTGCGGTTTTTCTATGATTTTCACGAGATTACCGCTTTCGTCCAATTCAAGCACGCCGAACTGAGAGGGATCGTCCACTTCTCTTGCCGAAATCATCATGCATTTACCATTACATTCGAAATCCTGAAAAAGCACGTCATACGTCTGAGGAGAGACCATGACATCTCCGTATTGGATGAAAAACCATTCATCTTCAATAATAGATTCGATTAATCCAATGGCTTGTGCTGTGCCTTCGGGAACGGGTTGATTGATATAAGTTATGGAAATTCCGAAATCCGAACCATCACCATAAAATTCCCGAATCTTTTCTTCCAAATGCCCAACAATTATTATGAATTCCTTAATTCCCTGCTCTTTAATGCCGTTAATCGTGTGCGTTAGCAATGGAATTCCAACAATTGGAAGCAAATGCTTCGGTTGCGTGAAAGTAAAAGGTCTAAGTCTGCTTCCTTCACCTGCGCAAAGTAATACTGCCTTCATTTCAAATCAGACTCGTCATCAAATTTTAAATCCGCTCATTAAGATCCTGAACTCGATCTTAATTTAAGTTTAAAGACCATTCGTATTTTCTTTTTGGTGATTTCATGAGAAAAATGGAATTTAAAAAAAATATTGATGACGGAGGAAACGGATCGTTCCATGGCATGATTCATTTATTGGTGGCTTCTTTGATTTCAGAAAGGGTATTTTTTAGGGATTCAGCCAATTCGCCCAGTCTTTGGGATGTTGCTGAAATTTCTTCCATTGATGCGGTCTGTTGTTCAGTCGAAGAACTAATTTCTTCCATTGTTGCCGATAATTGTTCTGCAATGCCAACAGCAGCCGTAATGTCTTTCACGATTGAAGTGATCAAAGTAACGGAACTCTCAATTTGTTCAACGATCAACTTGGCATCATTTCCAGTTTTTGATACGGCAGCCTTTGATTCCTCGGCAAGTTTACGAACCTCACTTGCGACTACGGCGAATCCTCGTCCGAGTTCACCCGCCCTTCCCGCTTCAATGCTTGCATTCAATGCCAATAAATTAGTCTGATTGGCGATGTTTGTGATTAAATTCGTTATGCTGTCTATTCTTTTACTTGATTCTAAAACAAGTAATGCTTGTTTATTAACTTCGTTTGCCTTAGAGTTCATTTCATCGAGAGCATCGACCTGAGACTGCGTGAGATTATTAATGCTTTGAGTCGTGGAAGATATTTCTTCTGCTGAGGCATTGACTTCGCTTGCACTCGCAGCCAATTCCGTTGCCATGTTCGAAACATTTATGCTCACGGCAGAAGATGTCTTCAAAATGCGTTCTAATTTTTTCTGTTGGGATAAAATTTGCGTTTCCAAAAATGCCACCAATCCCGTGATCATCAACAGGACATTAAAAACCATATTCACGGCACTTGCGATATTTTCTGCAACTCGATTATCAAAACTCGAAATCATTACTGTAACGACAGATATGATAGCAACTCCAAATGCAATGCTCATGAAAGCATGTGTTGGTGTTCGCTTCTTATCATAAATACGTACGAGCAACACGATATTCGTGATTAAAAAAGCAATGATCACAATTTCAATTCCTAAAAGGAAAAAAGTAGTGGCATCGACCACGAGCATCTTTTGTACGAATTTATCATCCTTTTTAACGAATATCTTAAAATATTCAACAATAACAGCCATGAACATAAGAAAAATTGAAATCACGTAAATTATGTAACTCAGAGTGTCAAGAAATGGCATCAATAGAGAAAAATTGCCTAGAAATATACCAATCGAATAACCACTATATGCAGGAAGCCACCAGATTAAACTACGTCGGTAAAGACAAGCAAAGGACATTATTCCAAGTCCAATAAACATTACAATAGTCGATACAAACGTGTATCCGTAATTTATCGGGTCGTAAATAATGACTATTGTCTGTTCTAACGAAAACATTTTATCACATCAACGATGAATTCATTCAAAGATTTCCTTCCAGAGAATTTGATGACAATATTCTTTCTTTTAATTAAACAATGGATTGATCGAACATAATTTTTTGAGAATAAGTAATTTGCATGTCTTAGTTTGGGAATTTTAATTACGAAGTTGCAATAAACACCTCATTTTTTTAGCACTTTGTTAAAAAAGGGGAGTAATTTCGGAAAGTCTGTAACTATTTCTCAGCGGCTTTATAGAGATTCCAGAGGAAAAAACGGATTGCTTCTTGAATATTACAAGGACTTTAAAACATGCATATTAATAAAGAATTCAGATTGAAGAATAAAACGACACGTTAGTTTTGAGTGAATATCATGGAAGATGATGACGAGCCTTTCTGGAAAAGAATAAAGAACAAACTTTGGGCATTTGGAGAGGATATCGCAACGAGAAATGAAGGTAGAACAATAAAAGAGATTTATTTTGTCACCTCCATCGTCAGTTTTATCGGTTTTATTCTATCGTTGGTATTTATCCAACCAATACTTGTCATTATTTTTATTATCATTTTCTTCTTCATGATTTACATGTTGTTGTAGGAGATTAGAGGGAATCATGATACCGCTTCTTTTTTGGCTTGACGTTGCAATCCTCGTGGTTTTTCTATCGGTGATCGTTCTGATCATTCTGGAAAAAAACCGTGCATTTGCAGCACTCTTGGGAACGGTGATAATTGTAATTATCTTGTTAGCGTGGGGGATTTACGTGCCACAGGCCCAAGCCATTCACGTTTCAGAATTCATTACAGAAAAGATCGAATTGCTCAGTCTCATCATTGGGTTAATGCTTATCGTTACCATTCTTCTCGAAACGGGCATTTTTGAATTCATTGCATTAAAAATGATTCGTCTTACTAAGGGTCGCCCGTTTTCCTTGTTCTTGGTTTTTATCCTAATGACGTATGGCATTAGCATCATAATGGAAAATATTGGCGCCATATTGATCATTGCGCCCTTGACGATCACGACTTGCCGCATACTAAAAATGAGAAAAGCCCTTCCGTATTTTCTTGTTGCAGAGCAACTGGCAACCGTTCCCGCAGGTCTTGTTTTGGAAATCTCTTCAATCCCAAACATGATCATTGCAAGTGAGCTAAATTTCGCTTTTTTCGATTTTATTGTCTTGATAGGACCTCTTTCATTGATAATAGTCGTCGTTATCATCATTTACATGAAGAAATTTTACTTGGACAAGGAAGACAGGTTAAAAATGCCTTCAGAGAATCTCAGGATGTACATAGATCAATGGGACGAATATTCGGTAGTTCCGAACATGTCGATTTTTCGGGGTTCTGCAATCATACTCGGTGCCATAATAGTAACGTTGGTCATATTTCATGAGTATGCATACATGATTGCACTGATAGGAGGTCTTTTTCTACTCATTTTCAGCAAGCAGAATATTGGAGAAGTGCTGAGAAAGCTCGATTGGGTGACATTGTTCTTCCTAATAGGCGTTTTCATCATAGTTGATACGATGAATTCTCTAGGAATTCTCAGCATCATCGGCGTGGTGGTGACAATGACTTCCGCAGGCTTGATTTTGCCCGCATCGATACTCACGTTATGGCTTTCGGGCTTCACGAGCGCATTTGTTGACAACATCCCCATCACGTTAACGTTAACGGAACCCATAAAACAGATAATATCCCTTACAAATGCCTCATTTTTCAAGCAGAAACTCATCTCTTCTTCGTTGGTTATAGGAGCTTCACTGGGAGGATGTTTCACTCCAATCGGAAGCCCTTCTGGAGTACTCACGTTGCAGATTGCCAAGGAACGGGGGATAAAAGAATTGGATTTTAAATTTTTCATAAAAATCGGCTTCATAATTACATTTATCAATTTTTTCCTTGCAACCGGTTACCTGGTTCTTCTTAATTTTTTCCTTGTTTAAATTTTTAACTCATTTTTATCAATGAGAAACCATAAATTCATTCAATCTCTTAGAGAGATGGAATTAAGTTTAAATAATATTGGATGTTAAATTGGTGATGTCATTCATCCTAAATGAATGAAGCAAGGATTTAGGGGAATTGAGGAACATGAATCCTACTCATTCAAATTATGATCCTGTTGAAAGAGATAAACTAGCAAAAGGCATAAACAGGAGATTAGAAAAGTCAATCCATGAAATAGAGAAGAATAAACCTGAAGAAACACCGCTTGATGTTGCAAAGTTCAGAAAAAAAGAAGATGGAAGTACAGAAACTTATGAAGAAATTAAAAACTAAAATTAGAACAATGGTTATGATGAACGGCTTATATTTGTTCATGTAATCATTAGATACTGTTTCACTCATCTAAGATCCCCTTCTTAATGATAAACAAACAGATCTGTAGTGGAATTTTTCCTTATTTTTTTTTAGTCTAATTCACGACATGATCGCGTTCACGAGTTTTGAAAGGCTGGTTAAAACTGACCGTGCCTACCTGCACCTTTTTTAAAGCGTTTCGCCCCTTCGGATGTTTCTCCACTCCAAAGAGTCCGAAGTCCGTGCTTGAATTCATTCTGCAATGCATCTTGAATGGTCATTCCAAATTGTTCATGTGCAGATATTCGGTCTTCCAACATGCACGTTTGCGGGAACGATGCTATTTCACGGGCTAATTTTTCGGCTTCTTGACGAGATTGTCCTTTTGGAACCACGCGATTTGCCAAACCGATCGCGAGAGCTTCTTCAGCATTCACGGGGCGCCCTGTAAGTATTAAGTCAAGAGCTCTACTGAGTCCTATTAAACGAGGGAGACGAACGGTTCCACCGTCTATAAGAGGCACGCCGAATCGCCTGCAAAAAACACCGAATATGGCATTTTCTTCCATCACTCGAAGATCGCACCAGAGGGCAAGCTCAAGACCTCCTGCCACGGCAAATCCAGATACTGCAGCAATGACGGGCTTTTTCAGTAGCATTCTCGTCGGTCCCATCGGTCCATCACCCGATTTATCGATCCGATTGCCGTGCCCCTCACTTATTGCCTTTAAATTCGCTCCTGCACAAAAGCACCCGTGATCACCCCAAAGCACGGCAACTCGAGCATTCCCATCCTTTTCAAATTCGCGAAATGCATTGGCGAGTTCAGCCGCAGTCGGTCCATCCACTGCATTTTTCACTTCGGGATTGTCAATTACAACAGTCGTCACGACATCTTTCTTTTCAACTCGAATTCCCATGAAAACACCATAATTGTACTGTTTAAACAAATAGAAATCTTTTGTCATGAAACGATACTTGTTGAAAAGCAAAAAGTAATGATTGAATCGAGAAAAAAATAAAAAATTGCCTTGAATGAAGAAAGGTCATTCAGCTTGTTCAATTTCGGCGAGCGTGCTTTTAAGTTCCTCAGCTAATTCTCCGAGTTTGTTGGCTGTAGCCGTGATTTCTTCCATTGATGCCGTTTGTTCTTCGGCTGAAGAACTGATTTCTTCCATTGCCGTGGAGGTTTCCTGTTCAGCCGTCAACGTGCCTTCAATGTCGGAGGTGATGTCCCTGATGAGCTCCACGGATTTTTCGATTCTATTGACGATGTCAATGATCTTGGAACGTGATTTTCCAACGGCGGCTTTGGATTCTTCGGCAAGCTTTCGCACTTCATCGGCTACGACCGCAAAACCCCGTCCGTGCTCTCCCGCACGACCCGCTTCTATGCTGGCATTCAATGCAAGCAGATTCGTTTGCTCGGCGATGTTAGTGATGATGTTCATCACGTTTCGTATCGCATCCGAAGACACCTTTACTTCAAGCGCAAGAGAGCTGATTTCGCTTGCCTTGGAATTTATATTGGATAAAGAGTCGACTTGGTTTTGTGTATTCCTCACGACCTCTTGAGTGGTTGCCGATATTTCTTCCGCCGATGCGTTCACCTCGCTTGCACTTGCTGCCAGCTCGGTTGCCATGTTGGAAACGTTGACGCTTACAGTGGAGGAAGCCGTCAATACTTGCTTCAATTTGGATTGTGATTTCAAGATCTGGTCTTCGATAAAGGCTACTAAAGCTGCCACGGTGAGCATACAGGAAAACATGAAACTAAATATATTGGCTAAATCAAGGGCAGCAACGGTTGGAACGCTGAAAAATATGAATACAAAGACGAAGCTCAAAATGGAAGTACCCAAAGCGATTGTTATGAATGCATAAAATGGAGACTTTTTCTTCAGATACACCATTATCATCAAGACAACTCCGATGCAAACCAGAAATGTTTCAAGGATCAAAATTGGAATGAGGAAGATAAAAAGTATTTCGAATTGAAATAGGGCGTTTTTCATTGTCTTTTTTGTATCTTTTTTAAGATAGAGCGGAACGAAGTCGTTTAGTATAGCATACAAGGTAATTGACATCGAAAGGACATAAAGAATAAACGTTATCAACATAAAAAGCTGACTAATGTCAGAGAAAAGGTAGAATGTAGCACCGACACAATATATTGCAACGGTTGTGAACCAGAATACAAGTTCACGTCTTTTAATTAATGCAACACCCATTGAAATGGTTGCAATATAACTCATTATCGTGGTAACGAAATTAATCATTTCAATCATTAGTTTTCACACCGCACAAGTAGAATTCAATTAATTGAAAGAACATTCATCAACAGTTTCTACCAATTTTTCCTAATTTTAAAAGGAATTGTCATCATTTAAAGAAAAAAAATAACGGAATTGTCAAAAGTCAGACAGATTTTCTTGCAGTATGTTAAAAAAAAATGTGAAATATTTGGGTTTAATATCTTTTAATGGCAATGGAATCATGCCAAATGATTCAACGATGTCCGTATTTTGGTTCTCGTTTATCAAAGAAAGATGAAACACCTTCGATCGTGTCTTTTGAAGATCCGCAAACTACTTGAGTCCGATTTTCCAATTGTATCATTGTTTCCAGACTTGGAGCATCTAAAGTCAGGTTGATGGCATCTTTCGTCATTCGCAATCCCAATGGGCTCTTAGCAAGCATATTTTTAGCCAGATCAATGGCAACATCGAATAATTCTTCTTCCTTCACGACTTTTAAGACCAGACCAATGCGTTCTGCCTCTTCAGCATCGACAAACCGCCCCGTATACAAGATTTCGGCGGCACGGGATAATCCGATGAGACGAGGCAGGAAATAAGTACTCCCGAGATCGGCTCCCGATACCCCTATCTTGATAAATGCATTATTAAACCGGGCGTTTTCGCTTGCAATTCTGACATCAGATGCCAACGTGAGCGTGAATCCACCGCCAGAAGCGGGTCCTTGAATTATCGCGATGATTGGTTGGCTAATTTTCCGCATCTTGACGATTATCTGACTGATCCGTTGCTGGAAATACCAACGTGATTTCACCGACTCGGGAACGTCCAAAAAATAAAATTTCTTGAATTCAGGCGGCTTTTTTCGCCTTTCCAAGATGTTGGATTCTTTCAAATCCAGACCGGCGCAGAACGCTCGTCCGGCACCTCGAAGAATGAGAACGCGACAGTCAAGATTCACCATTAACTTATCAAGGAGATCGTGTAAATCTTCTACCATCTGAAAAGACAAAGCATTGAGACTTTTTGGGCGGTTTAGAGTTAGAATTCCAATGCCGTCATCTTTTAATTCAAATTGAATGGTTTCATATTCGGTCATCATGTTCGTATCCTCTATTTCTGATGATTTTTTCATTCAAACATGTCTTTAGATGATTTTTAAAATCATGTTAATCATTAATCACGTGCAATCTCTTTAATTCGCAAGATGATTTTTATTTCTATTGAAATCACCGAAATTGCTCTTTTTTAACAGACAAAAATCTCGATTCCTGATTTCGTGGGAGAAATATCTTTTGTTTCGTCATCTCTTTGTGTTTTTATAAATTAATCATCAATTATACATGGAGAAAGGAGCGAAATCAGAATCTGTGTCAAGGAGAAAGGCATTCGGACGTGCGCGGAGTGTGAAGAATTTACATCTTGTAAAAAACTTGATTTTCTCAAGCCGATACATCCGAATTTGATGAAAGATCTTGACATGATTAATGACAAGGGATTCGATGCATTCGTTTCAGAAGTAGTAGCAAAATTCAAATTAGATCCTTTAGTCATTGACTAGGATCAAATCCTTTTTTTTGCAATGAGGTGCTATTGAAATGATCTTGGACGATCCGCGTATTTCAGGAATAATTTTTTATCCTCGAAAGATGCCAGAACCTAAGAAATTGCCTCCTGATGTTCACGTGTTAAAGTTTAGACTCTTTGGTGATATCGTGCTTGGAGGAGTCTGTTTTGAAAATGATCCCGAGCTCCCAACGATATTGTTGTTCCACGGAAATGGTGAAATCGCTTTCGATTATCAATATTTTGTTAAATTATTTTTCGAGTGTGCCGTGAATCTGGCTGTTGCGGATTTTCGCGGATACGGGTTTTCATCGGGTCATCCCACGTATTCCAGCTTGTTTCATGATGCTCCACTCGTGCATGAGCAGTTCCATCGATGGATGCAAGAACACGATTTCAGAGATTCACTTTTTGTCCTCGGACGTTCGCTCGGCAGTACCTGTGCTGCAGAAATAGGCGCGAGGAATCCTGAAGGATTGCGAGGAATCATTTTTGAGAGTGGTTTTGCAGACACGTACCGATTAATCACGGGTCTTTTTCGCGTGAGTGGACAGGGAATTACCGAGGAGGCATTACGAGAATGGTCGAATGATATTCGAATGGCAAGAATTAAAAAACCAACGCTAATAATTCACGGCACGAATGATTTCATCGTGCCCTGCGAGCAAGGGCAGCTAATTCACGATAGCATTCCAGAAGAAGTTGAAAAAGAACTCATTTTCATAAATGATGCCGGTCATAACGATATTTTCTCATATAAAGAGGAATATTTCAAGCCATTAAAGAATTTCATCAAGAAATACAAATGATATTACGTAGTTTATCGAGCCAATGATAAAAAATAGAAACTACCTGCGCGAGTGGGATTAAAAACAGCCAAAAATATCGAATCAAAAAAAAATAGTACAAAATTCATGTGAAAAAAACAAAGAAGTAACAAAATCAAGAGAAGATAATTTCATCGTTAGTTCCTCCATATTATAATGAAGCTGTTCCCTTCGTGGCGACAATAAGAGGCGGAAGTAGCATTTCTTTGATCGTTCATGCCATGGTTTTTTCCAAAACGAATATTCTTCCAGCGATTTCGATATCTGTTAATACTTCGTTTATCTTGTAATATCCAAAATCCATGCTAAATGGATCTTTTTTCGTTTTTTCTCGTTGTTGAAATTACTTTTAATCAAAAATAGCGGGATTGGATTTAGAATTTACTCAGCAGCACCGGGTTCTTGAACGACTTTGATTTTCATGACTTCTGCCTTGCGAATGGGCAATATTATCTTGCATTCTTCAGATAATGCGTGAGCCATTTCTCCAGAAACAGCATCTTTGATGAACTCAATAAAACTTAATTTTTCTGCAGCGGCATTAATGGTTTCATTCATAATTGCACGAACTAGTTTCTGTTGGTGAGTTTTACAGCGTTTTTGAGTGAATATTAAACAGGTGACCCGCAATTTGTAGCCGTCTTGTGTCTGAATGTTGAATAATCCAGTCACTTGGGACGTGCTACGGCGTACGAGAGACCTCAAGTAATCACGCGTGTAATCATGTCCAACGTATTTAGTTTGCACGATATCATTCTTCAATTCAAAGGCTCGGAAAAATAGTTTGATATGAGCCAATCTAAAATCGCCGGTTAAATCATAAAGAGTGGTTTCAAAGATGCGTCCCATGACATCATTAATTTCACGGGCGGGAGTCAAGCAAATTTCTTTATTTTCAAAATATGGAGGTGCTTCTACTGCAAACCATTGTTTTTGTTTCCATGTATCCACGGGTTTTGATCTTCGTCTTGCTTTACCCAAATATTCAACTCCAATGTACGAAATTCATCTTTTCATGCCCAAAGGGCATTAATTGTAACCCAAAATGCAAAGACGTTTAAAAAATTTTTGCTTTAAATGGAGTTTATCATGCACGAATTCGGCTGAGTTATTAACGATGTTAGTCGCAATTATTTTTAGAAAGCAAATTTCACGTGAAGAAGTTAACTTAATTGAATCTTGATGATTTCGTCTAATTGATTAATGAAATCGTTGAAGTAGGACGCAGGTATGCGACCTCCTGCAGCGATGTTATGTCCACCACCCCCAGTATTTAATTTGAGTCGTGTTAAGGCAGTTTTTATGGCTTTTCCCAAGTTTAAACCTTCATCGACAAGCTTATTTCTTGCTCGGGCAGAAGTTTTAAAGAATCCATCATCGGAATTCGTGAATCCAAAAATCGGTTTTTCGGGCAGAATGAGACTTGAAGACACGAGAAGAGAAGTGATTTCACCGATTAAATTTTCAGGGATTTGATTTTCTCCAAGAAAATATTGAATGTGATTTTTTTGAACGATGGCATTAGTCATTTCTATCCAATGCATTGCTTCTTGGAGTGCACGTTTATAAGCATCGTATTCTTTAACGGCTTCTTGGTAATTTTGCTCACGATCACCGATACATATGGCAAGACCGGCACCTGCTCGCCCTTGTCGTCCGCATGAATTTAAAAGAGATGAAAAATCGTCTGCATTTGTTAAATATCTTGCATTTTCTTGAGGATAATCATAAACGTATCCTACAAGTGCTTGCATTGTTGTGGAGTCAAGACCTTTTTCAAGCCCATATTCTATCAGCTTCGTCGTGAAAGTGCGTTTTTCATCTTTACTGAGTTCAGAAATGGTTCGATATCTCTCTCCATCTTTCAATTTAAGTCTTGTTTCGGAAATTAAAAATCTCAAGCAATTTTCTTCGTTTCCTGTCAACCCGGGTAAATATGGTTCAACGCACTCTTTCAATGATAGATGGAGAGGAAGATATTGTCGTCCTGGAAGCTTGAGGTCACGCTTCTCTTGGATGATTCCTTTACTCACGCCATCCTTGACGATGATCTGGTTCAGGGCTATTAGGGCACCTTTTTTACCTTTATTCTGCCGATCACCTATGGCTCCTGCAAGTGCCACGGGAGCCAAATCTACATTTTTTTCATTCAGTGCCTTCGCCACGAAATAGCAAATTCCAGAAGCGGAAATTTGAGTCGCTCCTTTAATGCCGAAAACATGTGGATTGACTTGCAAGCAGTTCGAGGGCACTTCTTCACGGGGAGGATGGTGGTCCAAAATGATGATGTTTTCATCAGGCATGTATTTTTTTATCAGTGCAAGATGACCGCTACCCAGATCTGAAAAAACGTGATACTCATGTTTTTCTGCAGCAAGCTCCCTAATAGAAGGTTCTTCTAATTGCCGAATGATTCGAGCGTGAAATCTTGCACCTTCATGATAAAGAGCCGCTGCTATAATTCCTCCAGCACTTATACCATCTGCATCGATATGACTGGTAACACGGATGAGCACGCCTTTTTCGATCCATTCTCGAAGGCGGCTTGCTGCCCGAGCAATTAAAGCAAAGAAATCAGGATATTCTTCCACGTTCAAACAACTCAAAATAACTATTCTTTCAATTCCAATTAACTTGGATTTTAATCAATGCTTGTATTAAGTATATTTAAACAAATAAATTTTTAAAAGCATAAAATAGGGTTTTTTTTCAGAAATCATTACCAATAATTTTAGGTCTTCTCGATGAACGTGCTGATGATAGGATGGGATTCTTCACTTGCTACGGAAAATGAGATAGTCATTGGAGATAGCAAATTTAGACACATCTTATATGGGAAATTGGTATCTACTCTTCACATCATTGTTCCTTCACCAAGAAAAACGAAACAGAAGCCGATGAAATTGTCAGAAAATGTTTTTATTTATCCCGTATCTAGAGGAATTCGTTTCATGATTGAAGCTTTTTCCCTTGGCATGCGTTTATGCAACAAAATGAATATAGATGTAATTACTGCTCAAGATCCTTTTTATACCGGACTTATTGGTGTAATGTTAAAAAGACTTTTACGAAAACCGCTGAACATTCAACTACACATTAAGATATTCAAGAATATTTATTGGTTGAAGGAATCAAAGAAGCATTACCTTCTTTTATTGCTGAGTAAATTTCTTTTAAAACAAGCAACAACAATTAGGGTGGTAAGTAAGAAAATAAAAAGAAGCATTATTGATTCTTTAAGGATTCCAGAGGATAGAATCATCTGCTTTCCAGTTTTTACGAATATAGAAGCTTTCTCGAGTTTCAATCAAGAACTTAGTATCCGAGATAAATATTTAGAATACGAGAATATTATTTTATTTGTTGGGAGATTGGTTGCACAGAAAAACGTAGATTTCCTTATAAAGGCCGCAAAAAATGTTCTTAAAACGCATCCTGATGTTCTTTTTTTGATTATTGGTGATGGACCAGAACGAGAACATTTGGATAAACTTGTGAAGGAGTTAGAAATTAGAGATAATGTTATTTTTAAAGGAAAGATAGAAAATAAAGATTTGATAAAAAATTATTTTATCAGTGATATCTTCGTGCTTCCTTCTAATTATGAAGGATGGGGCCTAGTTTGCATCGAGGCATTGGCGGCTAGAAAACCAGTTATCATGACGAACACGGGCTGCGCAGATGAAGTAGTTATAGATGGGCATAATGGATATGTTATTCCCATAGGTGACGTGCAGACCCTTGCCAAAAAAATAATATATTTAATTGAAAACCCGGAAGTTCGAAAACAAATGGGTCAATTTGGATGGGAATCTATCCAAGGAAAATATAGCCTTAAAGAAAATGCATTTCAATATAGAGATTTATTTAGAAAGACGATTTTACAGTCAAGATAGAACGGATTGAACGACATGTCAAAAAAATCGAAAGGATGATTTGATGAATGTTCTTTTTATAACCCAAGAAGTTGCTAAAGATAGTTCAATTTTGGGTTTTGTTCATGGATGGATTTTGGAATTTTCGAATAAAGTAGATAACTTATTCGTATTAAGTGGACGTGTTGGGCAGCATGATCTTCCAAAAAACGTCAAGGTCTTTTCGTTAGGGAAAGAAGTGGGCACCAATCAACTATTCCGGTTTATGAAGTTTTATATTATCTTGATTAAACTACTATTTACGAGACATATAGATGCCATTTTTGCCCACATGTTGCCAGAATATGTTATTGCTTCAAGTTTTATTTCAAAGATAAGAAAAGTTCCGATTTTCCTGTGGTATGCTCATGGTTCGGTTAGTTTTCGCTTGAAGTTGGCATGTCGACTTTCAACAAAAATCATCACTTCATCGAAGAAAGGATTTAGAATTAATACAAAAAAAAGACTGATCGTGGGTCACGGAATCAATTTTAAGAGATTATCAAATTTTTCAGGTAAAAATGGCACGAAAAGTAAGAAAATTAGGATTATTTCGGTTGGGAGAATATCTCCTATAAAAAATAAAGAAATTTTAATAAAAGCTGTAGAAATTCTAGTAAAAAAACATTCATTAACTAATATTGAAGTACTTTTTATCGGTAGTGCTCCTAGAGGTGCTTCAAAATATGAATCGAAATTAAAAAAAATGGTTTCAGACTTAAAACTAAACGATTATTTCAGATTTATTGGAGACGTTTCTCATGAAGAAATTCCTTCATATTTTCAATCATGTGATTTAAAAGTGAACACGAGTCTCACGGGTTCCATGGACAAAACAGTTCTCGAAGCCATTGCTTGTGAGAAGCCAGTATTAACGTGCAATGAAGCATTTTTTGAGTTTTTAAAAGATTATTCGCATATTCTCATATTTAATAAGAGAAATCCTCAAGATCTAGCTCAAAAAATCAAGGATATCATTCAATTAGATGAAACAGAAAAGAAAAAGATCTGCCGTCAATTAAGGAAAAAAGTTGAAGAAGAGCATAATTTAAAAAATCTGGTGACGAAAGTAATTAATATTTTCGAAGATTATAGATAACTTTTTTGTATGCTTTGGCGATTTTCTCGGTAATTAATTCCCATGAATATTTCTTCGCTGTTTCAGTTCCATTTTTAATGATTTCGGATCGTATTTTTTCACTTGAGTAGATTTTTTCAATGTATCTAGCAACACACTTAGGATCATTGGGTTTACATAAGAATCCGTTTTTTCCATGAGTAATGATATCAATAATTCCTCCAACATTTGTACCTATTGCAGGTAGACCTGAAGCCATTGCTTCAATGAAGCTAATTCCAAACCCTTCATTCAATGAAGGACGAACAAAAATATCAGCATTTCGATAATGATTTAACAATTCTGAATGTTTAACATAACCATGGAAGATTATTTTATCATTCAAACCCAATTCTGCAGTCAATTTCTTTAGATTAGATTCTTCTTCACCAGCTCCAATTATCAAAGCTCCGATTTTTGGATATTTTTCCTTTAAGTCATAGATTGCTCGAATTATAGTATCAATTCCGTTCTTTTTTGTCAGACGAGAGGTCGTGATGATTGCAGGAGAGAATTTCTTGTCTTCGATAATTTTCTCCTTGCTTGCCGGGGCATGAAACTCGTTGAATTCCACGCCATTCGGAACTATGATCACGTTTTTCCCACCTAAATCTCGTGCTCTATTCTTTGTATACCTGCTAACTGCAGTGATTAAATCAGCATTGCGCATTATAATTCTCAGAAATAAATGAGTAATCGGATCAAGAAATCTGGACCCTTCAGAATAGTCTAGCAAATCTCCCCCCTGAACAGTAATAATCAATGGTTTCCGCAATATCTTCTTTAATAAGTATCCGGCAACACCACCACTAATGGCCAGATGTCCATGAATTACGTCAATACCCGATTTTTTATTCAATTTCACGCCTTTAATGACAGATTTGATATAATAAGTGATAAAATAGAGCCAAGAGGGTTTTGAAACATAATGTATTCTACATACATTCACATTGTTTATTTTGGCATGTTTTGATAACGGTTTATTCCTTCTGGTAATCACGTGGACTTCAAAATTCTTTTTCACTAGATTTTCTGCCACTTTTTGAACGAATAATTCTGAACCTGCCACAATGGGATAATACCAATCAGATAACATGCATATTCTCATTTTAATACCATGCCTCTAAATCCATAATACAATACCTTTAAATCCAAGAATTTCTTCAAAAAATACCTGATAACATTCAAAAACATTATAAATTTTCATTTTTTTGCCCAGATATAAAAGCCGGAAACATTTTCCTTTTCATTAGAATTTCCAAATATTCTATCTATCAGTTTATTTAATTTTTCTCCAAATTTTTTTTCAATGACGAACTTCCAAATTGCGTTTATATTCATTATCGTAGAATATTTTCCTCGAACCGGATAGAGAATGACGTTTGAAAAATTTCTAAACAAATAAGCGATTCCATCTTTTGAAAAACGATAGAAATCTTGATATTTTAAATCATCAGGGGCGTGGTACCTATATAGAAATGGTATAAATGAGAAAACATAACCTCCATCTTTTAAAATCGAGAAAATGTTATTAACAGCACTTTCTGGAGAATATACGTGTTCTAAAATGGACATGCAAATTATCCCATCAAAAATCGAACCCTGAATCTTTTGAAGATTGCAAATATCATCGAGTATATCGGGATAATCACCATACTGGTTGACATCAAGCGTGATAATCTGGTCAGTAGAAAAATGGTCATACCATTCGCGTGAACTTTTACCGATATCTAGAATTTTTTTGGCATTTTGAGCCAAAAAAACCATTTTTCTTCGTATCAAAACATCCGTGTCGTATTGGTAATTGGTATTTATTTTAATTTTTCTACAAATTTTTCTTAATTCTTCAATTTGCAATTAATTTCTCCTCAGTATTTCAAATTAATCGATTAATTTTTTTCTTTTACAAATAATGAATTAAAAAGCCTCTTATATTTCTGTATCATTTCCGTTCTTGAAAAGCGAGCCTCTAGATTTTTCTTTGCATTTAAAGTAATGAATTGTCTCAGTTTTTCATTAGCCAGCAACATTTTAGTTTGTTTTAATAATGAATTCGAATTTTTTGGATCTATTAAAATGCCGGTTTTATCATGAGTAATGACTTCACGGGTTCCATTAATTCTAGTGGCAATTACGGGGATGTCAAGTGCCATCGCTTCTAAGACGACATGTGGCAGTCCTTCATATATTGAGTTTAAAATAAATAAATGAGATGAATTTAAAATTTTCATTGCTTCATAATGAGAGAGATTTCCATAGAAGCGAACGTGTTTTTCAAGTTTCAAGTTTTTTACAAGCGAGATGAGACTTGAAAGAAGAGGACCATCTCCAATTATCTTTAGTTGGATGTTTGGATAGGATTTTATTAACGGAGGTAACATTTGAATGATTTGATCAACACGTTTCCAAGAAACCAATCGACATATTGTCGTGATAAATGGACCTTCTTCTTTTTTTTGGGATTCTTTTGGAATTTTCGGAAGAATAAAAGAATTATGAATCACGACTATATCATTTTTAGGTATATTGTAGCCTTTAATCAAGATCCATTTAAGATAATTTGATGGTACGATTATTTTAGTAGACTTTTTAAGTACCACTTTTTGGATTAATTTGATTAACCTGATTTTAAAATCAGAAATGGGAGAAGAAAGGAATTTTTCAAGAGTCTTCGAAGTTTTTTTTTCTCTGGTTGCTGTTTCCCATGCAACGTCTCCAACGAACTTGATTACTAATGGTTTTTGTAATAATTTCGTACAAATCAAACTAATGGGTCCCATCACGACGGATCCCTGTGAAAAGATAAGATGAAAGTCTTTACTTTTAGCAATGATTTTCATGAATAATCGAAAATGTCTTAAAAAAGGAAAATGATTTTTTCGCTTGACTCCATACAAAATAACTTCTCGATTTTTATTAGTTCTTAAAACTTCTTTTTTCTCATTATCTGCCAAAGTAATTATCGAGACCTTGTTCCGTTCATCTATAAGTTCAAAGGATATATTTCTTGCAAAGATAGCAGGTCCCCCGATATCAGGCGGAAAAATGGGAGTTACAATTAGGATGTTCATTATAGCCAACAATTTTTGATTTTGAATTAATAATTTTCTACGAAATCTCATACATTGTACAGTTTTTACAAACAGATGGTAATTTTCCCAATAGGAAACGGTTCAAAAAATGGATTCGTCTATTAGAAAACCAAATATCTTTGAAAGTACGTTTTGAGGATATTTTTCCTATTACCATTTCATCATAATCAGGATTATTATTGAACCTACAACCACAAACTCTGACGATTCCATCATACGAAATATTACCTCTAAAAACAAACTTGCACGGCCATCGATACTTGATTTTTGAAGGCGATATCAACATTCTTCCGATTAAATCCGATTGGTTTATTAATCCTCCCCAATTATCATAAATTTCAGCAAATGTAAGGATATTTCCACCGCCCACGTAGGGTTTAATGTATTTTTTAAAATCTTCGTGTTTAAAATTGGACTTTCTTCCAATGGGAGATCTAAAAGCGATGGTCACTTGAGTAGGAAATCCGAATTCTTTGTTTAACCTTAATAATTCAGAAGTATTTTTTAACATTATCGAATATTTTCCTGTTCGATATGTTCTTTCATATATTTTTTGCTGAAAACCTGCGGTACTAACCAATATTTCGGTCACTCCAGACGTAATTAGCTGTTTCAGATTTATCTTTGGTGCAATCATGTTAGTACTTATTCGAACCATTTCGATTCCTTGCTTTCTTGCAAAGGTGATAAATTCAGAAATTTTGGGATGCAATAGCGGTTCTCCGACCAATGGGGTTAGGATGATGTTCTTACCTCCCATCGTGACAAAATCTTGAATTATTGATTGAAACAGGTTTTCTTTCATGTAACCTTTAGGTCTAGTTTGATATTGATAGGCACAGAATATGCAATTTGCAGAACAAATATTAGTTAATTCAATCTGTAATTTCCGTGGAATACTGAAAAAATCAAATTTCTGTTTAAACAATAGATATTTTATAAGATTATTAAATTCCGCTTGAAAGTGGAAAAGATATTTTCTTATTACTGAAGAAATATCCATGAAATACCATCTTTTTCATTTATTTTTTATCTCACGCATTCGCGGACCAGTAAAGAGGTTGGAGATGACCGATCCGTGCAGTTATTGGACAATTTTGTTTTTGAACCATTCAATTGTTGTTTTCAATCCATCATCTAAGGGAATCATGGGTTGCCATTTCAAGATTGTTCTTGCTTTCGTGATGTCTGGACATCTTCTTCTGGGATCGTCAGGTTTTGCATCCAAGAATTTAATTTCAGAATTAGAGTTAATAAGAGATTTTATCCTATTAGCTAGTTCAAGAATAGTAATTTCATCTTGAGATCCAATATTGAAGACTTCGCCTTTTGAGTTCCCTTTTATCAGGGACAAAATAATTCCCCTTATTGTATCAGAAACAAACGAGAAAGATCTTGTTTGTAAGCCATCACCAAATATCTCAATCGATTTACTTTGCAGGGATTGAACGATAAAGTTTGGAACAACGCGTCCATAAAGATTTCCTGATTTTATTCTTGGACCATATGTATTGAAAATTCGGACTATCCTGGCATCGATATCATGTTGTGTAATATACGCCTTAACAAATGCTTCGCCAGCTCTTTTTGCTTCATCGTAGCATGCTCTTTCTCCGAGTGGATTCACATTCCCATTATATGTTTCTTTCAGGGGTAATTGAGACGGATCGGGATCCCCATATACTTCGCTCGTGCTGGTATAGAGTAGTTTCGAGTTGTGTTTTAACGTGATTCCTAGAACGATCCAGGTTCCCAAGGTGTTTGCCTTCAAAATTTGGATTGGAAATCTTGAGAATTCAAATGGAGATGCCCTGCTTGCAAGATGAAAGATGTAATCGATTTTCTTATCAAATGAAAAGTATGTCGTGATGTCATGATTAATAAATTCAAAGTTATCTTTGTTTTGCAGATGGTGAATATTATCTATACTTCCGCTAACTAAATTATCTAAACAAAGAACATTCGATTCTAAATTTATAAGTGCTTCACATAACCAAGATCCTAAGAAGCCCGCGCCTCCAGTAACTAGAATGGTTGAATCTTCGAATACATCAGCATCCAATCCGGACAATATTGATTTTATTATCGTATCATTTACAACCATAAAAAACACTTGCTATTAATTTGAGAATTTTTTTAGCGCTTCCTTGACATGTTTCTGAAATTCTGTTTTGATTTCATCATTTCTAATACAGAAATCGAAAAATGCACATGAATATGAAAGAAAATTCCCGATGTCGTACCGCAATTCATCCTTTTTTAAACTCAATCCCCATATTTTGCCTCTCTCTTTATTTATTAAACCTTGCACGGCATCAGTTAATTGAATTTCCCCTCCATAACCTGATTTCAGGTTTTTCAATTCATCAAAAATCTTTTTATTGAATACATAACGTCCATTTATTGCATAATTGCTGGGTGCAAGCTCTTTTTTCGGTTTTTCCACGACATTTTTTATAATGCAACTCAGACCACCAATTTTCTCTGGTTCAATGATTCCATATCGCTCTACTTCGCTTGGAGCTACTTTTTCAACGCCAATAGTTGCAACGGCTTTTTTCTCTTCGTGGAAATTCATTAAACGTTTTACGTAATTATTGTCTTGCTCGGATAATATAATTGTATCACCCAGTAGGACGACAAAATCTTCGTCTCCAATAAAATCTCGCGCCAGATAAATAGCATGACCTAGACCTAGGGGTTTCTTTTGACGCGTGTAAAAAATTTGGACTTCTTCATATTTAATTTCCATGAAATTGATTTGGGCATGCAGTTCTTTCTGATTCTTTTCCATGAGGAGTGTATTTAATTCGTTATCAGAGTCGAAATGATCTTCAATGCTTCTTTTCTTGGACCCGGTTATGATAAGAATTTGCTTGATTCCGGCTTCCGCGGCTTCTTCAACGACATATTGAATCACGGGTTTATTGCCAACAGGAATCATTTCTTTTGGTTGACTTTTTGTGGCGGGTAATAAACGAGTTCCAAGACCTGCAGCAGGTATAACCGCCCGGGTTATTTTGCCCATAAATCATTTATCCAATTTTCGAGTTTATAAACAATTCCATATCTGAAATGATTTAAAAACAAAGTTTTATTTTGGAACAAAAAGGCTTTAATCAAAACTGAACTTTAAAGGAAAACGAAATTTCTCGTGGGGCGCGGACGATCTCAGCTTTTATTAAAGAAATGAGTAACAATTTAAATTTTGTAAGTAAGGGGCTAAGTTTATCACTTATTGAATATTTCTTGGCAGGTATTGGATTAGTTCAGCTATTTTTGGTTACAAATTTTTTGGGTTTAAATATCTACGGGCAATATTCGTTGGTTGACTCGATTTTCATGCTAGGCTCGTCTCTCATTCCCTTCACAACAGTTTACATCATGCGCCTGAGACTACACCATTACAGATCCGAAAAACAAACAGATGCTTATAACAATGTTCAGAAAATTCACTATCTCTTGGTATTTGGTCAAAATTGCTTTGCTTTTGTTTTGGGCATGTGGATATTATCATTATTTTTTAAGGATGTCTTATTAATGACATTCTTTTTATTCTTTTTTCTTTACATGATAATAAACATATTTAACACGCACATGCTTTCAGTGTTGACGAACGAAGAACAGATTAAATGGATTATTGTTGCGAGAATCGTTCCTGCATTAATAAGAATTTTATTCCTTATCCTATTTATCGTCCAAAATTTGGGTGTTTTCGCAATCATATATTCATTCTTGATTGAATCCCTGATCGGTTTTACGATTTATTTATCGTGCAACAAGTATGGCTTCAAACAGATAATTAAAACAAGAATTGACAAGAAAATTTTCAAGAATTACTTCTCCCTTTCGGTTAAGAGCTCCATCCAAAAATCCATTCTGCCCATAGTGCAAAATCTTTTATTTATTTTCATAGGCATTTATTTGGGAACCGTCATATTGGGGGAGTTTCGCATTATTGACCGAATACTCTCGCTTTCCATCTTGATCTTTTCAGGTTTTAGCTCTTTATTTCATAACAAAGTCAAAGTCATAGAGAACAATTTTAGGCAAGTATTTACGAAATCTATTGTCTTTGGATTAGCTCTTGGCTTTCTGACTTATTTTTTAATTGTTTTCACGGGACCAATCATGCTAACAATTCTAAAAGTAGATCCTAGGTTAAATTTTCTCTTATCATTATATTGCCTTACAATTCTACCTTATTCAGCAATCATGATTTTTCCATCGATTATTCGTCATTACGATAAGATGCTAATAGATAGCGTTTTTCAAGGTTGTTATTATTCGATAGTTCTTATCGTTTCATATATTTACCGTTTCAACCTATATATCATTAGCATTTCATATGTTACCTCTTTCACGATGCTGGTAATAACGGAAGCAATTTACATAAATTATTTGTTGAGGAAGAAATATCTTGAAAAAAATCCGGAGGAAAAGATTAGAGCTGAAATTTCTTAATCCTTCCGGGATTTTTTATCTTCAGACGTTTTTCTCTTGACGAGATTTGGATAAAGAATGTTATAGGATACTAATCCAATAGCAAAGATCATTAGAGATACTAATATTAGAAAATAAAATAGGGGAATCCCAAATATTGTTTGATGGATTACCGTTACTTTAATTTCTGGACTAGATTCTATGGAAAAGTCGCCATAATAAACACATAATACCCCAGAGTAATCGTGCATTATATCATAAACGCTTATTAGCATTCCTTCTTCAAGAAGAGAAATATACCTTCCGTATAATCCATTCCCCAAAGGTTCGATTCTTATGTTTCTATTGTTGATAAATAGTAGGACAATTGCATCTGAAATTCGAGACCCATTCAATGGGTTTATTAACTCAATGGAAAAATAAAATCCAGAGTTCTCAACTATTGTAAATGATGTCTGATTTATTATCGCTTGAACGTAAAATTGAGAAACGTTGAAATCAAATTCATACGTGAAATTAGAATATTCATTAGTCATAAATGAAATTGAAATGTCATAATCTGAAAGAAGATTATCTGTTGTAACATTCAATGAAAAAACACCATTAGTAACATTTGTATAAGTAACTTGAGATGCGGGAATGGAATTTTCAACCCACGTAATATTTGATTTAGAGATGTTAACGATAGAGTGATCTATTGCATCCGTTATGTTCAAAATTGTTTGGGCAATTTGAGTTTGGGTTACAACGGACGTCTCATAAATCACGCTAGCATTCAGGTTTCTCTTGCAAATCACGATTTTTAAACTGGCATATCCAATATCATATCCTGTTCTATTTAATATGACAATCAGATCATATGTCCCAATATCCCGAAGTTCCGTGTCAAAATCCAAAAGGTAGAGACCAAGACCTTTATCTTCTAAGGAGCCGCTTCCATTCATGCTTTGGTTTGAATGAAAGGACCACTGATAAGTTCCATTCGCTCCGGGAATGGGATTGCCGGAAATGGATTCATTAAAGACCAGAGTGATATTTTGTTCGATCTCATAATTGACATTAATGGTTTCGGAAAAAACATGGGAATTATTAATCCTCGTTGAAATGGCAAGGATTTTTTGTACGCTCTCGGAATCTACAGCATTATTACTTTTATTGAGAAAAAATGGGAGTGATATTGAATACAAACTTAATCCTAGTATCATTAACAATATAAGAGCTTTAAATTTTCTTCTAAGTCCTAAAGATGTTGTGGATATGGTATCACTTCCGTTATCCATTGATAAAGCGGGTTTTGAGAATAGATATAAGTTGAGATTAGATGTGTATCAATCAGATAAGTATTAACTAATATAAATATGAAAACTGTGAATAGGATAAGTGAAATTTGCAAGGTCGTTTTCGACGACGTTCTTATTCCATACTTTTCTCTGAAGGAAGAACATATCTTAATAACTCCCCCGTAATTTTTTAGCGCTCCTTGATCCCAAACAAGAAAAATTTCATCAATTGCCATTAAGAATAGGAGAATTATAAGTGGATACAGAGAATGTTCGAATCTCTGTGAGTAAATTGTAAGACTTGTTAAAGAATAAAAGATAAAATTTGAGGACAGAATGCTCATTACAAAAAATGAAACGATTATGATCAAAACTTTGCCTGAAATAGACGTTTTTTTTAGGAATAAATTGAAAAGAAATTCAATTATGAAAATTAACATAATATTAAATACGATAAAAGGAGTAGTATAATTCGGTCGAATTATAAACAATAAATTAATAAAAAACAGGAACAAAACAAAATAAATACTGTATTTAACAAACCTTAAAGAGCTAGAATTTAGCGGTGAACCTTGAAAAAAAGAGTTTTGTTTCTTCTTATTTTCAAGGAATGCAATGCTTATAAAGAAAATTGAAGCAATTACTGTTAAAACTAATGATATGAGGGACTGAAATAACGCCTTGGAGTATGATTCAATTAGAAAAGAATAGAATGAGAGATTTGATGCACCTAGACTGAGTATGAAGTCTATAGCTTGATTCAAAAGGGATGGATAAAATAAAATTAGACCAAAAGATCCAGCCAAGATTAGAATCAAGATTGCAAGAAATGGGAAGATTATTAGAGGCGGCTTAAATAGTTCCTTCAGCCCTACTTTTCTATTTCTTAATGCGAAAACCATAAAAGGACTAAGAAAAAATGAAAAAAATATGAAGAATTCACTAGTTAACATTGAAACCACAAAGAATAGGACAATTAATGACATTAGTAGGTATTTCCTAAGGCGGGACAGCTTATCGATTCGGTTTAAATACAATGTCATTAAGAACAGAAAGCAAATAAAAAATGTTTGAGCTAATAACTGTTTATGAAGATGTGTAAGGCAAATTATGTTATATATATTGAAGAAAAATATGAATCCTGCAAGAAAAATTAGAAATGAACGGTTTGAATATTGCTTGCATAGTGAATAAAATATTGAGATTTCAAAAATGACTAAAAATGTTCGCATGTATTTTGCAACATATAGAGATGGAAGACCAGTAAAAATTAAAAATGTCCGGGAAATCGAATAATATACTGAACTCGGAAGGATAATTAGAGAATATAACTCGAAATTAGAATAATTCATAAAGTATTGATTGACATCACCGAAAATTTGGTATGGCCAAATGAAAAAAAATGGGATTATTGCAAATAATAACGCGATGATTGAAAGGAATATTAATAAAAAGGATTCTGACTTAATCATGAAAAAAAATCTTGAAATGATTTTGGACTTAACGTTTTCAGGATAAAAATCAATTCTAAAATGTTCTGATTCGATAATTTCACGGACTTCGTTTTGTTTCAAACTCAGAACATATTTATTTTTCATTAAACCAGTTCTAAGATTTTTAAAATGGATAAAAAGGAAAATTATACAGTTAGAAATGCTTCCAAAAAGTAAAAGCCATTCCAATATCGCAAAGAATCCCCCATAAATCATAACTCCTTGACTGATATTGCCGTTCAAATTAAAATACAATGTAGAATTCAATGGATTAGATAGGTCCCGATTGACAATGATAATTTTATAATTTTCATAATTCGTTGTTCTATAAGGAGCTATCGTGAAGTTTGTCTGATTTACTGAAACATATGAAATCATGGAAAGATCTTTAGAGGACTCTTGGGATTTCACATCCAATTCTTCCCATATAATGAAATTTTCGTGTGTAAAAATATATATCTCACAAGATGAATTTGCTTCAAATTCGAGACTCAGAATCTCATTTTGAGATAATGTAGTTGTATATGACTTGTAGAAATTTAGATATACGGGTTCATCATTTATAGAGATGGCGGGAACCGTGTTTGTAATGTAAATTTGATCAAAAATAAGAAAAATAGCGGCTGAAGTAAGAAAAAATAAACTAAGAATTAAGAACAGCCATTTTATATGAATTTTCTTGTAATTGAATTTAAAATTGTAATTTATTCTTCTCAATATTTTCTGGATTGCAAAAATATCTTTTACAAAATTTCCCAGAATTAAAAAAATCATGATGGCGTTTACAATAGGAAGAATCGTAAAGAGTAAAAGAGCAATTTCTAAAATATTTAAAATAAATCCCATAATTCCAACAATTGTCAAACTAAACCCTATTGTAAAAGAAATTGAAATTACACTTGTTTTTTTAAGTTCAGATATGGGGAGCAATTTTAAACATAAAGATCCTGGAATGAAAAAAACGAATATAATTCCAAAAATAGTTTTTAGAATGATAAATGGATAAATGTTTTGGAAATAGAACACAATATTAGATAAGATAAGAAAAACCAGGGCGAAAATGTCAAAAAGAATGCTTAGAATTTTATTGCGAATGACGTGATCATTCTTTTTAATTGGGATTGCTTGAATCAGTTTTTTTTTAAGCAAAACCGTTAATGCCGCTTGAATCTCATTTTCAGCATGTTTATTTCTTGTTTGAAGAAAATTTTTTAGGTTTTCGTATTCAACTTCATCTTCAGATTCGAAATATCGAACAATATCTTTAATGATTGCTCCAGAAATGTCCTCTTTCATCAATAATCCTCAATTTGTAAGATTATTTTTTTCGTCCGTACTTCCCTATCCTTTTTTAACAATAGAATCAAAATTTAATATCTTTTTTGGATATTAAACAGAAAAAAATTCAATTAATTTTCTTTAAGAAATCAACGATATTTCGCGCTCTTTTTCCATATGAATACTTATTCTTGAATTTTTCAAATTCGTTTTTGATAATTTCGCTTCTTAAATGATCATTCGTTGTAATTAACCTTATTTTTTCGCTTAAATCTCTTGCACTGTCTTTTTCATATAAAATTCCAGTTATTCCATCGTCTATGACTTCACGCAATGTAGGAGTATTTGCCCCTATGACGGGTAATCTTGAAGCCATGTATTCAAAAAGTTTCATTGGTGATTCTGCGGTTTCGACATTTTTTGCCTTACTTGAAACTGTTAATACACCGAGATCAGAGATTTTCATGTAACATGGAATCTCAGATGGAGGTCTAAATCCGAAAAACTTTAAATTTTTTACTTCTTTTTTCTCAGCATAAGTCATTACTCTAATGATGTCTTTTTTTAGTCCACCAACAATAATTAAGAAGTATTTTTGATGGTCAAGAAACTTCATTGCATCAATTAGAAGTTCAACATTTTTCCACGGGTATAGATGACCGCAATACAAGATGATTTTAGATTCAAGTGGTATATTATTTGTCAACTTGAATTTTTCACTAAATGTTTCATTTATTTCAAGATTATTTTCTTTGGATGCATCAGGAATTACGGCAATCCCTTTCCGATATAACGCCTTTCTCAACAAGAATTTCTTCAGATTTTTTGAAATAACAACAATCCCACTTACATTTTTTAAAACAAACCCGTTCAATATAGTTATTTTTTCGAATTTATTGTGTAATTCAAAGATTATTGGTAAATGTAACAACCATTTAAAAATTAAAAGGAAAAATGCTGTAGAAATGTCTCTCGTGTATAGGTACTTCTTTCCGTGAATCCCAAATCTTAATCTTAGTAGGTTTATTAATGCAAAAAACCAAAAAAACAGTAGATGTACTATCCAACTCATTCGATTTTCTTTTTCTGCTATGAAGTCAACGGTGGGAAGTTTCTTCACGCACGGAAGTGTTTTAATGCCATAATATTTTCGTAAATCATTTTCTTTACCGTCAATAAGTTTTAAAAAAACCTTCGATTGTTTACGTTTTGGACATAGAAGTATGGGATTACAACCAATTTCTTTTAATCCAGATAATGTATTAATTATTTGAATAGAATGAGCTTTTTCGCTTGGAATTCTAACAGGATGTACATAAAATATTGTAATTCTATATTCGTTTGTTTCATTCAAGAAGATCCCGTTTTTGAGTTTTTATTTTATAGGATTATCTAGAACCATTACCACTTGCCATGCGAATCTTTTAACTTGAGGGAATAGTCGAAAGATTAATGCATCTATTTTAACGAAAGTATCGTGGAGGAATTTAAAAATCCTTGAGCCCCCGAGTGGTAGGAGCAATAAAGATATTAAATAAAAAAAATCATAATTTGTGTTTCTAAATTGAAGATCAAACAATTTCAAATCATTATTTCTCAAGGGATGCTCATTTGGGGTAACTAAATTCGGATTAATTTTTCTTAGAAGAGTCATCAGAGGATTAACACCCATGGGTTCTAAGAAAATTGCAGTTCCATCAGATTTTAGAATCCTTTTTATCTCTTTTATTGCATTCTTAATATTTAAATGATGCAATATGCCGGTTCCACAAACAACATCGAATGAATTATCGTCAAACGACATTTCTTCGGCATCCATGACAAAAAAATCAATGTTATTCAGGTTATTTTCTCGTTTTTGTTTCTTTGCAACTTCTATTCCCGATTCAGAAATATCAATTCCGATGATTTTTTTACCAATAAATGCTAACGGAATGGCTAATGATCCAGAGCCGCAACCATATTCAAGTATTTTCTTTCCACGACATCTTTCAAGAACTTTGACTTGATAATATTTAGTAAAATCGTTAAAGTAATGAGAAAGCTTCCATGACAAGTCCTTTACTCGGTGTTTATATTTTTTTTCATAAAACCTTATCTCATTTTCTTTATTGCTTTTTGACATCCCAACGTCAAATCCAAAATTCAGTTTAGTCAGAAATGCTCAATTTCTAATTTGAAAGAAAAGTTTTATTGAGAATTTTGATTAAAACGAACAAGTCGTATATCATCGAATGAGTTGCGCGGCTTTTTTGTAGTCGTATTTCCAATCCGCCGGCAAAACCTTTGTTTTTCGATAATATTTCGATAATCGGTGAATTTTACTTTCTATTAGAGTAAGCCCTCGTTTAGAACTCTTATCCTTTTTATTTTCTTCGAGATGCTTGCGGAGGTTCATGGCTTTAACAATTAAATTAGTAAGATCTTCAGGGACGGGATGCAGGAGGTCGTTCTCTTTCAGTATTTCGGTAACGCCTTTTTTAGTAATTAGCTTCACGAGAGGAACCCCATATTGATCTCGCAGGATGGTTCCGATCATTGAAGGCTTGTACCCTTCACGAGCCAATTTAATGACAATATCTTCTGCTTCTTCCTCGGAAACTGTACACCATTCGGGTAAGGTAGCCCTAGGAGGACGTGTCGAAGAAGATTTTCCTTTTTTTCGATGATGCATTCGTGCCATGAATCTACCTTCTCTTTTCAAAGGTTTTCTCTTTAATTTAGACTAAGTATCATTTTGGATTAGGAATAAAAATATTTTGCTAAAAGGCTTGTAAAATTTTAAGCTCTAGAACTCTAGAACGAGCTTGACTATCATCATTAATTTAATATCATTCAGATAAGTTTCGGTTTTAAGTTTTGGCTCTTATCGGTTTGTTTCAACATCAAGAAGATTTACCAGCTTTTTTAATGCTTTTTGGCGATGTGAAACTTCATTTTTTTCAGATGGAGTCATTTCACCATATGTTTTTTGGCCACTTTCCTCCGGCACGAAGATGGGATCAAAGCCCCATCCAGAACCCCTTATTTCAAGAGCAATTTTTCCGAATGTTTCTCCAACAACGATTTGCATGTTTTCTCCAGGCTTTAGAAAGGCGATAGCGGATTTGAAACAGGCGGTTCTATCCGTTACTTCTTTCATGAGATTTAGAATTCCACGATTACCGATTTTTTTGAACGCGTATGATGAATACGGCCCGGGAAATCCATTTAACGCATTTATGAAAAGCCCCGCATCTTCAACGAAACACGGTCCGGGAATTTCATTTTTTACCATTTCCAAACTAAATCTCGCAACGGGTTCCAATTCATCGGCTTGAATTTCAACGCGTTCAATGGGAAATTGTTTGACAATAATTCCATACCTCTTCAAGATTGCACTGACTTCTTGAACCTTGTTAGGATTTCCCGTGCCAAAAAATATTTTCACGTTTCGGTTCCTCCGTCTTCAGATTTCTCTTTTTTTCTTCTAAACCTGACTTTATGCTGCTTTGGAAGGTCGATAAAAAGTACATCGTCTTTGTATCCGACATCCGCAATGAATGTTTCATCTGCGACCAGTAAAACAATCAAGTCTTCAACTTCGCCTTCATCCATATCAATGATTTCGGCAATTTCTGACGCAAATATCTTGTTCTTGCCCATGGCAATTTTTCTAATGGCTGCAGAGATGATTCTCTTTTTAGTTTCTAATTCTTCGTCTATTTCGTCATCAAATGACATCCTTTCGATTTCAATTATGCGATCCATCTCACCTTTAGACCGCTCTTTTAGAATTGCATTCATTTCATGAAAAATAAAGTAAAGAAAGATTATGGATATGCCCGGAATCAGTACTAGGCTTACAGCAATAAATATTATTGGATGTACATTAAAGAACATCATCATGTGCAGGACAGGTACAAAGAATAGAATAATAGTAAGAACCATTATGATTATTAAAATAGAGGTAAAAAGAAGGTCTTTCTTCCAACCTTCAAAAAATCCTTTTTTTTCCTCCTCATCGCTTGACATATCGACCACGAGTTTCAATTTCTTCGATACGGTTTAAAACTTTTTCGTATTTCGTGCAGTGTCCAGAGTATGCTTTAAGTATTCTTGGAAAGAATTGACCTTCCTGCTTGTAATGAGTGGAGATTAATGCACGGTGTAATAAATGCAAGTCCACGCCGAAATCTTCAATGTTTCTACTATATTGACCCAACCCAAAATCAATAAAATAGACTAAATTATCTTTCAAAATCATGTTTGATGTTGTCAAATCTCCGTGAACAATACCCTTTTTATGAAGTTTCCCTACGGACGCTCCTATTTGGTAACATAAATTGTCCAAGTCATTTCGACCTACGTTGAATGCTTCTTTCACGCGCGTTCCTTCAATGAATTCCAAAAATAAACTTGAGTTTTTTAAGTCGATAAAATAAACAACAGGAGTTGGAACTCCGGACTTTCGAGCATCGCTCAAGAGTTTTGCCTCGCGCACGGTTCTCGCTTGCCTGATTTGAAGGTCTAATTCGGGAATTCTGTACTTTTTCGGAAGACGAACCTTTCGCACGATCGATTTTCCATTCCACGTTTCTTTGTATAGATTGGCTTCGGCCCCTTTTTTAAACAGCATGATTCATTCCGACTCTCCTTCGTTTATTCGCCAGGGTATTTCGACATCATCCAATCGCCATTTACTATCCACGTGTGAATGCTCGATAGGTGTCGTTATTCCGTGTTGAAACAACCGCAGTCCAGTCCAAGCTATCATTGCACCATTGTCTCCTGCGAGCTTCCGAGAAACAACATGGAAGGACACGCCGTGATCGTTAGCAATGGATTCAAGCATCTCTTGAAGGCGATGATTTGCTGCAACGCCACCAGTAAGAAGGATGGATTTTTTTTCCGTGTGTGCGAGCGCGCGCTCCGTGACTTCAGCCAACATTGAAAACGCCACTTCTTGCAGGCTGAAGCAAAGACTTTCCAAATTCTCACCGTTAAACTTGTTTACAGCTGCCGTTAACAGTCCTGAATACGACAAATCCATTCCTTTCACGACGTAGGGGAGATGAAGATAAGTTGATGATTTGGCAGCAAGTTTTTCAATTTTAGGACCGCCTGGATGGCCAAACCCGACCTTTCTTGCGAAAACATCCAACATGTTACCAATGGGAATATCCAGAGTTTCTCCGAAAATGCGATAACGTCCTTCGGCGTGACCTGCCACCAAAGTATTACCGCCCGAAACATAAAGCGTTATGGGGTCTTTGGCTCCGCTAACCAAACGACCGATTTCAACATGAGCGAGGCAATGGTTTACACCAATGAGTGGCAATCGCAGGTCAAGTGCAAGGCTTCGTGCAAGAACGGCAGTACCGCGGAGACAAGGAGGCAAACCCGGACCCTGCGAAAAAGCAATCAAACCCACGTTTTTCAAATCCTGCCCTGATTGCTTCAAAGCCCTTGCCAAAAGGTTAGAAATTTTCTTAGCATGAAATTCCGCCGCTTCTCTAGGATGTATGCCGCCTGTTTCAGGCACGAATACTTCACGCACGTTAGCAAGCACGGTTCCATCTTCAGAAACAATGCCGATCCCCAGCGTGTGAGCCGTTCCTTCAATTCCGAGACAAATCAAGCCAGTAAAACTTCCTCTTAATAATCTAACAAGTTATCAACACGAATCTGAGATTCATTTTCCATGTAAATACCATGTCATGAAGATCAAATTTACATGTCACTTACATTAATTAAGAAGTTTCATATTTTCTTTACAAGATGTAAAGGAAGTGGAAAAGTGATAAGACGTGCTTTAAAAGAAATTACAGAATTGAAATACATCATCATGTTGGGAATTATCGTCTCGGCAATTGCAATTGCTAAATTCATGGTAATCTCGGTATTTGTCGGCATGGATGTTTTAACTCTTTCCAATAGTGCTTTATATCTCACGTCGTTTTCACAAGTGAGCGGAATAATGGCACGTCTTAGCATTTATTTAAGAATTTTAATCGTCGGCTTGATTTTTGCTTGGATGATTTCTCTTACCGTTCTTTTCATGGCAAAGGAAAACTCCATCATCCTTTTCGATTATGCACTGACTAGGCGGCAATTGGCAGTTCTATTAATTATTTTCAGCACACTAAACATGATCTTGGGATGGCCTGCTTTTTTTGGAGGAGATATCGTTGGCATCATCACGGGAATATTGTATATTTTTAGATCTTTGGTTTCGGATGATTTCTGGATTGAAGAAGAAAAGCCTCCAGCACTCGACTACGAAAAGCCTCAAAAAGTGAAAGAGAAACCACGATCGAAGCAGGAAGGCAAGACAACCACATCAAAAAATGAAATATGAAATCATGTTTGGGATTCTTTTTCCTTTTTCTCGAATTTAGAAAAGTCAAAGTCGATTTGCACGTGCCGAAAGATAAAATATGAGGCAATTATGAAAATGCTCGAGATGACTCCCCACCAGATATACCCATAAGAGACCGGCAATCCACCTGCTCTTGTAATTCCAAAAATGGGAGGATTGAGTATCGAAACTTCGAATATGAAAATTCCCAAGAGATGCGATACGGCTTGAAACACGTTTAGTGGAAGTCCTGAAAACCCATAATACATGGCTGCGCGCGGTTCACCAGTCTCGAGTTCGTCCTTGTGAGCGATGTCAGCCATGACGAGATATGGAAAAATATACCATCCAGCCAAGCCAACAGCCATAAAACATACAAAAATGATACCAACAATGGTGATGACTACTTGAGAAACGAAACCGAAAATGACGAGATA
>JALGVI010000083.1 GCA_029838215.1 Candidatus Helarchaeota archaeon
CTGCCACCCACCCTCATTCCAGTATAAGTTTTCCCATCATGTTCCTTGACATCATCATAAGTTAATTTTTTATTCTTGATTGCCAGACCATTCACGTCCTTTTCTAAAATGAATTAACAAGTAAATAACAACAAATTTTTCTCATTAAAATGGTTTAAGTTATTTGTCAGAATTTTTTCTGAGCTAAACCCGATACAAAATAAGTAGAGAGAAAGCTAAATCTATTTTTCAACCAGAATGGCATTTTCTAAAGCCGGTTTGAACCTAAAAACAAATTTTTTGAGTACGAAAAAAAAATTTCCTAACATTTAAAAGGCTGAAGGCGAATTGAATTTTGAACATCCACAGGTGTAGTATGATGAGGAATTGCGTTCACGTTTAATGATTCTTTTTGCGAAGCACCGTTAGTGGATTTTCTCAAAATCTGGTTTTATATCATGATTTTTTCTAATTATATACCTGTATTTCGTGATTTAGTTACAAGGAGAAAAATAAAATGAATATTTTACGATTTACAATTCCAAAAGGATCGTTGGGTAAGGCAACAAAGCAGATTCTTAAAGAAGCAGGACTAGGTCTTCGGGGAAGTGATAGATCTTATCGTCCCAAAATAATAGATGCTGAAATCGAGATCAAGATCTTACGTCCTCAAGAGATTCCCACGATGATTGCACAAGGTGCGCACGACCTCGGAATTTCAGGAAATGATTGGGTGGACGAGACCTCCGCCAACGTGGAAAATATTCTTGACTTGGAATATGGTGGAATTAAGTTGGTCTTGGCGGTTCCCAATATTTGGGATGAAGTGCAAGATCTTGCATCTTTAATTAAGTTCTGTGCAAGTAGAAATAAACCACTCAGGATCTTTACAGAATATATCGCTACAACCATTGAATACTTGAAGAAAAATCCCGAATATGCACGCCTTTATGGGGATGATGATCCTCTCGTGTTAACACCCTGGTCGCGGACGGGAAATAATTCAAATGTATGCATCATGCTTTCCTTTGGTGCAACAGAAGCAAAACCACCCGAAGATGCAGAAGCTATTATTGATGTAACTGAAACAGGCACGACGCTTGAAGAAAATAATCTGAAAATCATTGACGTGATTAAAACTTCAACGGCACACCTACTTGCAAATAAAGAAGCAATGCAAGACTCGTGGAAACGCGAGAAAATCGAAGACATAAAGATGCTCTTGCGTGGGGTTGTTGAAGCGCGTAATAAACTCCATGTTTTCATGAATGTTCAAAGGAGCAATTTAAAAATATTATTAGAAAAATTACCCGCATTAAAACGACCAACGATCTCGCCACTTTATGGTGATGACGATTGGGTCGCCATAAATACCATAATTCCGAAAAAGGACTTCATCAGTCTAATTCCCACGTTAAGAAGATATGCTCAAGGCATTGTTGTATATGAACCACGACAAATTCTTCCTTTCGATTCCTCATGATTGACGAGACGAATGAAAATGATGAGAATTCTTACAGAAAATGAATTTCGCACGAAATATCTTGATGAGATTAGAAAACGCTCCACGTTACAGTTTGACGAGATTGTCGAAAGCGTGAAATCCATCATATCCTCTGTAAAAGAACGAGGCAATGCAGCTGTTCAAGAATTCACGCTAAAATTTGATAATGTTGAAATTCATGATTTGAAAGTCTCACGTGAAGAAATTCAACAAGCCTATGAAACCGTTGATGACGATTTCATAAATGCAATAAAAATGGCAGGAACTAACATAAAAAAGTTCCACGAAGCTCAAATGCCAAAAGAATTATGCGTTGAGACACAGGAAGGAGTTCAAGTAACACGGATAATTCGACCGATTGAATCCGTTGGTTTATACGTGCCTGGAGGACGCGCATCATATCCTTCAAGCGTGTTGATGGTGGCCATTCCAGCTCTAGTTGCGAAAGTTCCAACAAGAATTCTTTGCACGCCTCCAAGTAAAAATGGCATTGATCCACGTGTTTTAGTTGCAGCCGCAGAATCGAAGGTAACAGAGATTTTCAAAGTTGGAGGAGTACAAGCCATTGCAGCGTTGGCTCACGGCACGGAATCCATTCCAAAAGTTCAAAAAATCGTGGGTCCGGGTAATAAGTTCGTTACGGTTGCAAAAACATTGCTTCAGTCAGAAGTAGGCATTGATTTGCCCGCAGGTCCAAGTGAGATATTAATACTTGCAGATGAATCAAGCAATTCAAACTTTATTGCATTGGACTTGTTATCTCAAGCAGAACATGACCCAAATGCAATGTGCTTCCTCATTTCAACTTCAGATAAAGTCGCGGCCTCGACCATTCAGGTACTTGAAAATAGATTTGATCAATTCGAACGAAAGGAAATCATCCAAGAAGTGCTCGAAAATAATCTATTCATTATTACCACGAAAAATATTGAAAGTGCAGTGCAATTAACCAATGAAATTGCACCAGAACATCTCGAGATTCAGACTGGTGAACCAGAATCAATATTGCCGAAGATAAAGAATGCAGGAGCGATCTTTCTCGGTCCGTTTTCACCCGTGGCTGTTGGCGATTATTCCGCAGGTTCAAATCACGTATTACCCACGGGAGGCACGGCACGGTTCTTTTCGGGATTAAACGTGTTCGATTTTCTAAAGCAAATAGAAGTCGTCAAGTGTACCAAGGAAGGATTAAAAAAACTCGAAAAAACAACGGTAACCATTGCCGAAAAAGAAGGATTAACAGCCCATGCACGATCCGTAACGGAGAGATTCATGAAATGAACCCACGAAAATTACTAAGCAAGAACCTTAAGGAATTCAAGCCCTATACGGCAGGAGCATCCCTTCCTGATATAGCTCGGAAGCTCAACATCACGATTGATGAAATCGTGAAGCTAGATGCCAATGAAAATTTTCTTATAGATAAAAAATGGTTACGAACAAAGTTCATTGAAGCAGTAAACCGAACTCCTGTCATTATATACCCCGATAAATATGCAATTGACGCGCGTGAAGCCCTTGCCCGAAATCTAAAGTTTGATCCCGACAATCTATTGATCGGAAATGGCTCTGATGACCTGTTGCTGACGCTATATCATTCATTCACGGATACTCAAAGTCAGGTTTTAACCATCCATCCAACGTTCTCAATGTATAAATGGTTCGCAAATATAATGGGATGTGAATACATCGAAATACCCTTGAAACGAAATGATTTTAGTCTTGATATCGAAAAAATTCTCAGCACGGTTACAAAACGAACCAAATTGATAATCATACCCTCACCAAATAACCCGACGGGTAACCAATTTCCACGTGATCAACTCCTAAAAATCATTAAAGAGACTGAAAGTCTGGTGGTCATAGATGAGGCTTATACTGACTTTTCGGGTGGTTCATTATTGGACCAAGTCCCATCAAACCCGAATTTAATCATTCTTAAAACATTCTCGAAACTGTGGGGACTCGCAGGATTGAGATTGGGCTATGCCGTGGCAAGCAAAGAAGTCATTAACATTTTAAGAGTCGTACAAGTTCCTTTCACCACGAATGTGGTATCACAAGCATTAGTTCCATTGATGCTTGAAGAGCAAGAATATATTTCCAGCGTAGTTACAAGGGTAATCGAAGAAAGGGAATGGCTAGAAGAACAACTTTCAGAACTACCTAACATAAAAGTGTATCCTTCTAACGCGAACTTCCTGCTAATTGAGGTTCGTTCAGGAAACGTGAAAATAACTGAAATCATCGAAGGGTTATTCGAGCAAGGAATACTCATTAGAGACCAGTCAAAATTGAAAGGACTGGAAAATTGTGCAAGGATAACCGTTGGAACGCGTGAAATGAATGAAAAACTAATCAAGGGACTTAAAAAATTTTTAAGAATCAAGAATTGATTACAATTTATAAGATTTGAATGTGAAACTGAAAAATTGTCGAAGGGGATTTAAAAATGCAACGAATTGGTAAAGCTGAAAGAAAAACGAAAGAAACGGACATTGAAATCACCGTCAATTTAGATGGAACAGGCAATTTCAAGCAGGATGTCCACGATATAGGTGGAGGTACAAAATTCATTCTTCACATGCTTGATAACTTCGCCCGACATTCTCTTATTGACATTGAAATAAAAGCAACAGCAGATTTGCCACATCACCTAATTGAAGACATGGGTATCGTTTTAGGTGAAGCCTTCAACAAGGCATTGGGTGATAAAAAAGGCATCAACAGGTTCGGCTGGGCATTGGTCCCCATGGATGATGTCCTCTGTCGCGTGGCACTTGACCTCAGCGGACGTATTTATTCTAACGTCGAACTTCAAGTCTTGGGTGAAACAATCGAAGACCTCCCATTATCACTGCTAAATCACTTCATAGAATCATTAATCAATCAAATGAAAATCAACATGCACGGTCATGTCCTATATGGAGATGACAATCACCACAAGGTTGAATGCTTCTTCAAGGCACTTGCCCTGGCAATGAAATGGGCAGTCACGTTTGATCCGAGAAAAGCAAACATGATTCCAAGCACCAAAGGTAGTCTCTAATGCAAGTAAGAATAATCGATTACGGCATGGGAAATCTACGAAGCATCGGCAAGGCATGCGAGAAATTCGTGCCCGATGTCAAGATCATAAATTTCAAAAACCCGAATATTAAGTCATTAATAAAAACGGCTGATGTCCTAATTTTACCAGGGGTTGGGGCATTCCGCGATGCCATTGCAAATCTTAAACCAATAGCGGAAAACATCGTTTCATATGCACGCGATGGCGGATATCTGCTGGGCATCTGCCTTGGATTCCAACTCTTTTTCTCGGAAAGTGAAGAAGGAGGACTTTACGAAGGACTGAACATATTCGAAGGTCGAGTGGTGCGCTTTCCCAATACGGTCAAGGTCGTTCCGCATATGGGCTGGAATACGCTTGAATATTATCGAAAGAGTGATCCAATGTTTGAAAACGTTCCGGAACACTCATACGTTTACTTCGTGCACTCCTACTATGCAAAACCCAAAGATAATAACATCATCATCACGCAAACAGATTACGAAGGCGTGAAATTTGCATCCACCGTGGGAAAAAACACGGTATACGCAACGCAATACCATCCGGAGAAATCCAGTAAAATCGGCTTGCAAATCTTGCAAAACTTCTTGAATTCATGTAGAAAATAGAAACGAATACTTGAACAGTAATAAAACAACGTCAAACGGATTTCACGCCTTCACGTAAGGAGAGCTAAGAGATTATCATGTTCTTCTCTAAAGCATCTATTAAAAGAGAAGACTTATCTTTCATTCGATGAAATTCATCTGGCGTGTAACAAATAATATCAACGTGTTTTGGAAAATTGATTAATTTCAGTACCATGGACATTCTTAACACGAAGGGAATTCCCTTGAATTCATCAGATATGATGATGACATCAATATCGGAACCTTCCATTGCTTCACCTTTAACTCGAGACCCAAAAAGGATTATCTTATCTGGTTTCAATCGCTTTTTAATTATTGGGAGCGCTTCTGCCTTGAACTTCTTGATCCATGGATCATTCGTCATCTTTTTCTTTCAACTCTGCATAATATTTTTCTAAATTCTTAAAAATACTCTTTGCGTGTTTCAATTTTGCCTTTACGATTTCCTCATCATACTCCTCATAGGGGACATGTTCCGCAATATCTGGATATCTAGCAAACATGTAATCAGGAACGAAATCCATTAAATCTTGAAGCATGCTTTCAGGTAAATGTAAAATTCGCCCTAACTCATCTAAATAATGGATTTTGGGTATTTTCATTCCTCTTAAAGCTATTATGGACTTAAGTAGTTTCTCAACGGCTTGATGAATTAGAAATGCAGCAATATCATAGCCTTCAATAGTTATATTTTTCTCCGCCATCTCTAAATCGTGAACTGCTTGTTTAAACCATTTCACTGCTACATCCTTATTCATGTTTTTGTCCTTCAAATAACTCTTGGAAATCCGTTAAAAGAATAGATGATCAATGAAGATTATAATTTAATCGGGATCGCGACCATCCTCATTTCACATACAACTACTTCGGAATCACAAGGAATTGAAAAATTCTCTTGAATATTTAAAAAAATTTAAAACAGCAGTTGAAAAGGGAGTAATCACTTTAGATTTGATATGATTTTTAAATAAGAAAAGAAAAAAAAAGAGAGATTATAATTCTTTTCCGCACTTGCTGCAGAATTGGGCATCTTCAGTTTCAAGATATCCGCAGTTGCGGCATCGAATCCTGATTGTCGAATCTTCAGAAGAAGAATCAAGGTCGTCAGAATCTTCAAAACCCTTGCGGAAACCTTTTGCCTGAGCTTTCGCAATCGTTTCAACTGCTGGTGCTTGAGCTTTGGCAATCCTTACCTGCATCGGTGCGATTTCTTCGGCTATTTCAGCCGATTCCTTAGCAAGTGTTTTTGCAATCTTCTTTCTATAACCAATTATCAAAAAAAGAACCGCCGCAATAATACACACAAAACCGGGAACGGCAAGCAAAGAACCCACCATCATCATGCTCATTCCTGATGAAGCTAACTGTGAAATTTGTTGAATTGGTAAAAAAGGATTACCAAATGCTTGCATGAATAATAAATACCCAACGACTCCGAAAATACCACCCACGATTAGTAAAATTATTCCAACAACCATGGGAATTACTAAAATCGTTTTACTTGAAACCACCTGCAATCGTCCTCCTTATCCTTAATTTAAATTAGAGAAAGCTTTTCGCATGATCTCATGCAGATTTCATGAGTTATTATGATGTAGCTAACTTGTTGTTAGCTTATAATCTTATGCTTTAATGCAGGGAATTGAGCAAGGGTTTCACACGTAGTGGAGACATTAAATAATCGATGAATATTAGCAAAATTGCTAGAGAGATGATTTTTAATAAAAAAATCATGGAAAAAAGAAGAGGAAAACTCGTGTCAATATCTAAACTATCCGTTGGGTTTAACTATTTCGTTTCTTTTCGCCGTGAGCAATTTTTGGTTTTTTAGCAAGAACTTATGACCGAAACCTTTAAGATCGGCAAGTGGACCATCGACTCCTTTGGGATTTCCTGTTTTTGTGTATACGATTTTTGATGCTTTAATTGCAGCATGCACGCCTTCAATTGACTTGAAATGTTCGATGAGCAACCTTGCCTTTTTAGGTCCAATATCAAAAAGTCCTTCAACGTAATATTGTTGTCTTTCTTCGAGAGTCATTCGTTTTGGGGATGAGCGTGCGAGTATTAGCGGTTGTTCTTCTCTATTTGCCCGTAAGACGATTCTCGTGATGGCAATTACGGTATCTTCAATGTTAATGGTTGGGATGATGGGAATCCGGTTCACTTGCGCAACGTGAGTGATGATACCATAAATGGACTGAGGGAGCATTTGTGATTTAAAAGCGGATTTCAGGTTTTCAATGATGACGAGTGGTTCTTCATATGCTTCAGAGAGACGCATTAATTGCTCGAAGATATTTCTCGATGGACCTGTTACGGACTGGACGAGATCCCTCCCTGTCTTGCGTTCGATTGCAATCTTATCCGAAATCACGTAATCCCCCACTTCAAGTTGTTGCACCACCACGTCCAAATTTTCGTTTTTTCGTAGCAACTTGACGATTTTAGCGGGTTCTCGTTGGTCCACCAGTATTCGGAATTTTTGATTTGAGTCCACCATCTTGCTTCACAGAACTTTAGCAAGAAATTTCTTATAAATAAAGAGATGCTAAATTCTTCAGAGCGATGAAACCTTTAAAAATAACAATTTTTTCGGATTATATCTGTCCTTTCTGTTTTTTAGCAAAAGAAGTCATGAAACGGGTTGATAGGAGCTTTGAGCTTGATGTTGAATGGAAATCCTACGAGTTACACCCTGTTGGAGAATGGATGCCCGATATCAATTCAGCATATATTCGCATGGCTTGGTTGAACGTTCAACGCATTGCAAGTGAAAACCATATTGACATTAAGCTGCCTTCGTATCTTTGCAATTCACGAAGAGCTCTTGAGTTGGCAGAGGTTGCCCGAGGTCATGGTGAAAATGAATTTCACGAATGCCATGAACGGATCTTTAATGCATATTTTCTGGAAGGAAAGAACATAGAAAAAGAAAACGTATTGTTAAAAATTGGAAGTGAAGCAGGATTGGAAGAAAAGGAAATGAAACAAGCCTGGAAGGACGAATCATTCCTACCAATCTTACAAGAGAATAAAGAATATTTGCACGATCACGGAATCACGGGCGTGCCGACGTTTTTTATTGGAAGTCAAAATCCAAGCGTGATTTTTGGGCTGTATCCGCAAGAAAAGATTGAAAAAGTCATCAGGAAATACATGAAAACGATGCAAGAATGAAATAATTACAAAAAAAGAGTAATGGAAGTAGAATTCACTCCGTGATGTGATTTTGTTGCATGTAATCAGTTAGGACCTTCACACCCTGTTCACTAAGCGAATAGAATCGGAAGTTTGAGGATTCTGCTTGCACGATCAGTTGAACTGCCATTCCAATATTGAGAATTTCTTCAATGATAATGGGATGTAGATTCGTGCGGGTCTGAATGCCATCTTTTCGGGATTGAAGGGAGTCAAGTAAATCTTTCATGACGAGATACGGAAAATAAAACTGTGGACCTTCAGTGGGCATTCCAAAAACGTAGAAATATTCTTCCAATGCAGTTCGTTGTGGAACTTGAGTGGTTTCAGGTGAGAATGCAATTGAGTTTTGAACGCGTATTTTGAGATCGTCATCCGTGAAATGTTCGGAGAGATCCGGAATGGAAAGGAATACGGGAAATGCTTCAAGAACATCAGGACGCTTGAGCAATGCTTGGGCTGGTGGGAGGTTTTTCAAGTATGTTATGCGTGGTTTTTGCTTTTTATTATGAGGATCGATCCCAAGAAGCGGAAGAAGAGTCTTGAGGTCGAAAGGATCTCGAACAGTCGTGGAAAAAATCGTTTCAAAATGTGCAAGAATGTGCGAAGGAAATGCTTCACTCGCGTGCGGAAGATCTTGAACCAAGCAAGTTCGTGTATGACGACAAAGAGTAAAAATCTTGTCGAATACCTTACAAGGTTTTCTGAAATCGCCTTGGAAGACTTGTTCAACATCGTTATATATGATAAATCCTTGCAATCCTTGATCTTGAAGAGTCAAAAGAATCTTGAATAGCAAGAGAAGACTGGCGGCTAAATGATCGTTATAATAATGTTCGTCGATTTCGATAAGGATGGGTTCACGACGCACGAGTTGTTTCATTGGAATCTTTGTATTCTGCAGGGCGGAAGCGATATATCCCTTTGACCAACTATCAAAAACGTGATGTAATCGTTGATATTCGCGGGCATCTCTTATATCCAAGTCTTTCACGTGGATCGCATTCAAGAGCTCCTGATTGATCTGACTTGGACCAGTATTGGGCGTTGAATTGCCAACAGTAACTTGCTTGTGTAACAAATCCATTATCTTATTCTTGAGGAGCGTGAGTGTTTGTGGCGTTAATGGAAATAGAGTTTCGATGATTTTTAGAGCGCATGTAGCATAATATTCAGGATCAATTCCTTCAGTATCGAAAAATCCGAAACTGGCATCCTGTCCTAGGCGCAATACCAAGAGTTGGGGAAAGATTTTAGCAAGATCGCGTAAGCGTTTCTTTTTAGTAATGATGATGCACGGTTTTTCCGCCTTTAACAAGTTATATAGTAGACATTCAGCAATACGTGAGCGGCGTTCGGGATGATCTCCCGAAATCAAGATGGAACCTTTAAGATGAGCTTCTAAGAGTCCAACTTTGGTTTCTGATACGGCCCAAGTAGGATCATAAGTCGTGCCGAAAGGAGTAAAATCATATCCCAAGTTAGTGGGCACGATGAACTGGGCATTGGGCACGTGTGAAAGTGACTTTTTAATGGTATTAGAAAGACGAAAAACGTTATTTATAACTTCACGCCCGGATAAGAGGAATTTATGCTCGGATTCAGGAAATGCGGCAGTCTTAATGAAATGAATGAGCTGAGGCTTTTTGAAAGGGACCACCTTAGACTCACGAAAACTAGAAGACGTGATTGCAAACAATCGCTGCCCTTGTAACGATACTTGTCGCCAGAGACCTGCCCGAATGTCCGAGAAAATGCCATTAAACTTGCTCTGGACTGCCATCGTGGTGAAATAAATCGCCCCTTTCCAGACACCTGCGTGATCGTTTTTTATTATTTCGACATGCTTTTTCAAGTTTTTCTTAGAAATTTTTTTGCGTTCTCTCCAGGAAAATAGTGTTTTATAATTGTCTGGATTCAGCGGTGCAATGTCTAACCAATAACTAAATGGAATGCGAGCTCCATAAAGTTGATCCACGACATTCTCAAATTTTCCCTCGATTTTAGATGGAAATTCCGTGATTTCATAGACTTTCATTCCATAGATCTCTTCATCACTCTCAAAAAATAAAACATCACCCTTTCCCATCCCATTAGAATTGTCGGGCTTCCAGAAATAACAAGCCTGGGGTCGCAGGGGAGATATTCTTTCAATATCTTTTACTGTTGAAAGCCATGAAACCAAACTTGACCTGATATGAGGTTGAAGAAAGAAAATTAAGGAACCAAAAATCGATAAAAATAAGGAATATCCCAATACCAGACTCAAGTAGATGTTTACGAAACCAAATAAACAAATGGGAATGAGGAATGAAGCTAAAGCAATACATCCTGAAATTATTAAACCATTAAAAGATACTAGAGGATTAGAAACAAATTTACGCTTTTTCCAAGTAATGCTAGACTTGAAAGTATTAAGTCCGGGAAATTCGCCCATCTCAAGACCGGCTTTAAGAACTTGTCGCATTAAAGCTGCTTGAGAAAAACGAGAATTCCCATTGAAATTCATCTTTTTTTGCATGCATGCCACCTCAGGACATAAAAAATATTGAATTCAAGAAATGCAAGCACGAAACTTGCATTTCCTTTTAATACATGTTCGCAAGGTTGGGTGCTTCAACCATAGCTTGCTATTATTCAATCTTCAAATGAAGGTAATGAGTGTTCCAATCTCATATTTGCAAGGCACGGATGCACCCCGATTGAGGATCGAAAAATTGAGATGAGAAAAAAAGGAGAAAATGTCGGAACTTTCTTCCTAAAAAAAACAACGCTCAAATCATTCTTTTAGACATTGAATGGAGTTTGTAGTGCGTGATAAAAAAATTATGCTTACGTTCTTTTTGATCCTGAAGGGTAACCATTAACCTCAATATTTTCGTCTAAATACCATTATTTCTTGGAATAGAACTTGATTTAATTGTTGAAGTGAAAGATCATCTTGGTGCGGAAAAATCCCGCCGAGCAGCGTGTATTACAAAACGATACGGGGTTCGGGTCGAAGCAACCCGGATTTCGAAATCCAAACCTTCGGGTTTGGTCTCTACTTTTTTAAAATACACGCTCCCGGTGGAACCCGCGAGGGTCTCCACCCCCATTTTAAAAAATTTGGCTAGTTGGCTCAAAACACAAAAATTAATTAAAAAATACAGTTAGAATTCTCATTTTCTTCTAAATTTATTCTCTTGAAATTTCGGACGTTTTTTCAACTGGTTCATTAAATAAAAGCCCAAGATTATCCCTGCAATGATCAATACGCTGTACTGGATCATTTCACTGAACGGTAGTAAGAGAGGAGGGTATTTAATTGTTGCAAAATCGAATTCTGAAAGTAGATAAGAAGAATTTGTGTAATATACTTGATTACCCTGTTGGTATTCGGCAGAATCCCACAAATCCCCATCCTGCCAAATCCAATGAACCGTATCATTGTAAACGCAAAAGCGAACCGCCCGAGGATCATTTAATGCAGGAAAATAAAGGATTCGTGGCACTTGCCAAGAATTTAAGATCGGATCATGATGTAAATAAGTTAAAAAAGAACCCTGCAATAACCAATCAATATTAATGATGTTCCAAGTTGGATAAGTCACGTGAATACCTCCGATATCGTCCGCATGTAATTGAGCTTGTAGAGGTCTCAATTGGTTCCGCGAATCCTTGATCAAGTAGAAAGATTCAATCCCCGAATCACCAGACCATGTATAAATCGTGAAATTATCGAGATCTAACGATGGAGCGTTGGCAATGAAAAGATGACCTGACTCACCACGTTCGATATCAATGAAATGATCGCATGTCGTAGTTTCCATGATGTCATTTGATACAATGAGCGTGAGATTATCCGTGTAAGTAAGGCTCACGAGTTGTGGTGGTTTGACACCGGTCATCTTGATGTAGATATAAGAAAAAACGTTCCCCTGTGGTAGAAGCCACGTTTCCGTAAACGATCCTTGCTGCAAATATGTAAACATGTCAATTGAATAAATCAATTTATCACTCAACGTCTCAGCAGTTAAGTTGTGGGCTACCAAGCGATATTCCACGTATAATCCCGCAGACTTCACGTACGAGAAATAACTAAGGTTATTTGTGGCCCAAAAACCATAATTTTCATCAGTCCAACGTGCATGAATTAGGCTTGATGCCACCGTGCAGTTGAACCACGTATCATTATTTTTAAATTAAGAATTCTGGCGTGGGACAAGTACAGAGAACCGTTAATGAATTCTTCAGTAATATTGTAGATTAGCGTGGATTGTGTAGTAAATCCACTATCTGATTTCACGCCATGATGCAATCCTCGCTCATCGAGCCAACATGCTTGCACGTGTCCTGAAGAATTAACGGAAATATCTGGTGAGTAGCTTGCAATATCTCCAAATCCGACTTGGAATGCACGTGATGAAGGCAAGGCAGAGCTTGAAATGAAACGAGTTGTTACTAAAGGCATTTCTTCAGGTACGAGCAAGATAGTAGAAAAAAAAATGAATGAACAGAATATAAATAGAAAAAGGATGAAAGTAGCACGAACACGATGGCGACTCATGAAATCACCTTTACAGGAACGACATTAAGTGGAATCAATTCCTTTCCATGACAAGACGGACACTCGAAATTTTTAGCATCCGTAAGAGCCGTCAAGTAATCCACAACGTGAAAGCAATTCTGACACTGGAAATCGAATGCATGTCGTGAAGAACCATTTTCATTCAAGGATTTATTCCGGTGGCGTGAATTGACAAGAACCATTGCTAAAGTCAGGAAGCGATCAGAAAGTCGATAAAATTCCTTGTGCCGGTCATCCATGAACCCCACGATAAAACCCTTGTCTTGAAGGCGATAAAGTGCTTGACGAATGGCAGATGAGGAATAATCAAGGACATCTTCGAACCGTGAATAAGCAAATTCATCCAATCCATGCTTCATTTTCAAATAGCAGGCAAATCCGAGCAAGATCAATTCAAGTTCGGAACAGTCGTGATGGTGAAGGATGCGTTGAAGAATGGGATACTTTAATTTATAAGCATTAAGAGCTTGAAGTGCAAGAAATTTCGCTTGTTGAACCCTAAATGCTTGTTGGAATCTTAAAACCGCAGAGGCGTATAAGTGAAGACGACATGTCACGATTCCACTTGCATTGAGCTCATATTTTGTAAGTGAGGATTTAATGTCGTTATAAGAGAGAAAATCTTGTATCTGTCGTAGGAAATTCTGGGCAGGATCGTGTTGGTTTCGGACCTTCATGGCACGTACGGTTATGGTGCACTTACCCTGGAAGATACGGTTATTCTTGAACATGACAAACACGCGCTTGGAGTTAAAATAACCCGAAAGAATTTTCTCCTGGAGCGTGATGGGTAAATATTCAGGAATGCGGGGGGTTCTATAAAACGTCTTTCGTGAACCCATGATGGCATTAAAAAGCTTACAAAGAATCAGGGGAAACGTTATGATATATTCTCTAAAATAACGTCGATGTCGTGCCTTTTTATAGGTCTTACGCCCACGATCATGATGTGATACATTAAAAGAAATATTCAAAGAACGTGAAAACGATTCGATAAGTGCAAGTTGACGATGCTGGACGCGTATGATAAATTGTTTTGACCAGAGTGCATTGCCAAGACATAACCCCAACATGTATGCCATTGTGGGCGTGACCGTCAGGGGAAACGGTAGCGTGAGAATAGTTCCGGGATTTTCTTTCAAGCGAACTTTTATCATTCGCTCCTTGACTTTTGGCATTAAATTTGGGAAGAAGCTCGTCCACTTGTCTTTCTCGGAGTTATAATATTGAAAACCCTGCCTGCTCAATTCTATCGTGAGCCTTTTTTCGACAGCGGTGGTTTGGTCGTTGTTTTCTCTCTTCATGGTCGCTTACCCTCAAAGGAGGGCTACGGCGAAGCACCCAACCTTGCGACCATGTATAAATCATGGACAACGAAGCATCATTTGCTAATCATTAATTCATTGGAGATCCTTAATGATCTTGTCGAAGCTTAAAAAAATACAAAAGAATGCAATTTTACTGGGGAAGAATCAAATATTTTTCATGAAGATGAAAAAAAATGAAATGCAAGTCTTCTTTTTTTCCGTTGATTATCTTTTTAATATTTAGTACATGTAAGAGATTAAAGTTCCAGCCGGGTAAGGAAGAACTCCTTGATTTTTCTCAGTTCTAAAACACGATTACCAACATCTGTCAGTGGCAACACGTAAAATCGCCTTTTATCACGATCCCCGTCGTATTTCACGCTTTTTCGGGCTTTTAGATCATTGTACGGCTGATAGTCCATTGAAACAGGTATTATCTCGGGAAGCGCACTAAGGACTTCGACCAAAAAGGCTTTCTTATGGTCG
>JALGVI010000084.1 GCA_029838215.1 Candidatus Helarchaeota archaeon
GAAAAATCCTTGTCCCTGATGACTTCGATTAATCTCATCAAGTGATAGAACGTGTTGACAATTGCCGCAAGAATCATGGTTCCGGCAAAAATGGATATACCGAGAAGCACCTCAAAGCCCGAGCCTGCAAGATAATAATAATCCGTCAACCCGATCATTCCAAAGCCGCCAAAGACATAAAATAAAAAAACACCGGAATAAATGGCGGCAAAAATGCTGAGCAAGTTATAGATCTTGGTTTTTTTTGGAAAGGCGTTTTTTATGAATGCGATTAATGATTGAAAGCTACCAAAAATGAGCAACGTGATGATGAATGCAGGATTGAGATTTATCAGAAAAACGGTTTGAAGCATGTAAAAAGCGGTTATCGGCAGGATGATGAAAAAAATTACGTTTATACTTCCAAAAATTAGGCAACTCCAAACCTGAAAACCTTTAGATTCCCGTTTGCTCATTATCTAGTAATGAACAATCTGAGATATTAATGCTTTTTCGTTCAAGTCAATAAATCTTGCATGATTCATCAGACTAATGATTAATATCTGATGATGATTATTAAAATGCAGAAAAAATTGAGTGATTGAATGACCACGAATTATGATCTATACCGCATTCTTGAGGTCAATCCTTCGGCTTCACAAGAGGAAATCAAAAAAGCATATCGGATTCTAGCAAAAAAATACCATCCCGATTTAAATCCGGGTAAACATCATGAAGAGCGTCTTAAATTAATCAATGTTGCCTATGATATTTTAGGTGACAAGGCAAAGCGTGAGAAATACGATTTCATGCGTCGATATGGAGCTTTTGACCAAAATGTATATGCGTCAAATTTTAACACGCAATACGTGTCCTTTGATGAATATTTATCGCGCATGATGAAAGAAATGGAGAACATGAGTTCGGAAGAGCTCCAAGCATATTTGAATGCTCAACTCAACATTTTATATAATCAATTTATTGCTGCAATCCAGCAAGGATTCAGGCAATTTGGTGAAAATATTCAGCGAACAGTTTCATTTGGTCGAGAGCGATTGCGGACTCTGACGCATTTATTCTTTCCGAGAATATCCAAGATATTTTTTTCAGCCAACAAAAAGAATAAGAAAGATAATAAGTGAGACGACGAATAAACCAAATATTTTAATGCAATATGGTGAATTATTTGAAATATCATATCATGCATTTAATTCTAAATGCGTTTTGATCTATTTACGAGGATGACCAATGCCAGCTCGAGCCTTCGCAAGATGGGTAGACCGATTAGGATTTCGAATTAAAATCAAGGAATTCCCTGAGATCTTTTCGGACGAGCCCCCTGAATTTCATGGCGATGATCGTGGTCCTTCGAGCGTAGAAATGCTCCTTGCAGCTGTTGCTGCTTGTCAAGGCACGTCATTTGCATATGCAATTGAGAAGTACGAGGCCCAGATCAAGGACATGACCATTTGTGTCACGGGAAGAATGACACACATTCAAGAAAAGCGGGGGAAATTGCTACGAGTCGTACATGTTGATGTAGATTTTAAAATCGAACCGGAAGATACCTCTGAAGATAACCTTGAAAATATTGAATTGGCATTCCGTGCGTTTAAAAAACATTGCGTGGTAACGGAAAGCATCATTCGTGGAATTACGGCTGACATTAATTATGAAATTGGAAAGATAAATGGAAATTAACGTGAGAAAAGAAATCCGTTGGGGTGAGTGATATTCCTATTAAAGCAAGATTAAAGTGGCTCAGCAATTTAGGTTTTGAAGCTAAAATCAAAGAATTTCCACCAATCATCTTAGATGAACCCCCCGATTTTAAGGGTGATGACCGCGGTCCTTCCGCCGTAGAAATGTTATTAGTTGGGATCGGAGGTTGCATTGGCACGTCATTTGTTTATTGTCTCAAGCGTTTTGGCGTTAAGTTCAAAGCTCTTGATTTGGATGTCTCAGGAGAAATTCATCACGTGCCACCAGACCTGTTGCTCCGAATCACGCGGACGCACATCGTGCTAAAAATAACGCCTTTAACAGATTCTCAAGAGGATCGAGAACAGATAGAAAGTTGTTTTGATTACTTTGCAAAATATTGCATTGTTAGCAAGAGCGTGGAGAAAGGGATTCCTTTTGATCTCGATTTAAATTTTGCGGAACCTGCTGGAACATCTGGATGAATTTCAAATTTTGATTTTATTTTACATTTGGAATCACGAAATGGTATTTCCATTTAAAATATCGATTTTAAGGGAGTGAAAGTAACGGACCTGTCATTACTGCGGAAACTTGTTGAAACAGATGCTGCTCCGGGATTTGAACATCCATTAAAAACAGTAATAAAACAAGAACTTGAATCGAGTTCGGTCGAATTTCGAGATGACGTTCTAGGAAATCTTTTTTGTTTGAAAGAAGGAAAATCAGATGGTCCTGCGATCATGATCGTGGCTCACATGGATGAGATCGGGATGATCGTCAGGTATATTGATAAAAATGGTTACTTGCGATTTGGCTATTTAGGAGGATTTTTAGATCAGGTGGTCCTCTCGCAGCGGGTGACCGTGTGGACTAAAAATGGCCCAATTCCAGGAATAATTGGAGCAAAAGCTCCACATTCGACGAAAGAAGATGAACGAAAAAAAATCGTCGATAAGGACCAAATGTTCATCGATATCGGGACGAGATCAAAAAATGAAACAATTAAAGCAGGAGTGAAAATAGGCGATCCGATCATATGGCAGGGATCTCTGATAGAGTTACAAGGACAGACGATTTGCGGGAAAGCTTTTGATAATCGATTATTGGTTTACGTTTTAGTTGAGGTTCTCAAACAAATTACGGATTTTGCAGGCAAAATAATTGGAGTTTTTTCCGTGATGGAGGAGATTGGACTGCGAGGTGCGAAAACCGCGGCCTTTCAAGTTGATCCTGACCTGGCACTCTCATTGGACATTGCACTCGCCGGAGATTATCCGCTCATCAAGGAGCAAGAATCACCCATCAAACTTGATGGCGGTCCTACGATCATGATGGCTTGTGGTTCTCGGCGAAGCCTACAAGGTGGATTGGTGACGCATCCTAAAATCAAGGAATTTTTAATTCAAACCGCAGAGAAACACCACATTCCATATCAACTTGAAATAATGTTGGGTGGAGCAGTAGATGGTAGTGTCATTGCCCTTTCAAAGTCTGGCATTCCAACGGGAAATATAGGAATTCCGACAAGATATGTCCATTCCCCTGCAGAAGTTGCATCCATGACCGACGTCGAACTCGGAATAAAATTACTTTTAGCCGTCATTCAAGACATGAAAGAATTCTTTTAATGGTGATAAACAACCTTGATCCTTACGAGATTAATCGAGCGGGCAAAAAAGAATAATGCAACAGTTGGGATTGGATTGGGACTCAATCCAGAAACCATTAGGAAAATAGAAGCTGCTAAAAAAAAGGTAGAAGCCAGAAAATTAGCAGTAGTCGTCCCAATGAGAAAGGAATCGGAAATCATCTCTGGATTGTTTAATGGAAAAATAGATGCTGCCGTGCGAGGAGGACTCGGGTCCCATACATTTATAAAATCTTTGAAAAATTCCCTGAATAAATCTAAATTCTACCGGCTGGCACTCTTAGAGACATCTGATGGGCATCAATTTTTTTATGCGCCAGTTGGCATCGATGAGGGAAGGACGCTTGAAGATAAAAAGGAGTTCATCCTGAAGGGATGCGACCTTCTTAGAATGCTTAAAATAACGCCAAAAGTTGCCATTTTATCAGGCGGTCGAGCGGATGATAAAGGGCGAGATCCGCTAGTTGATAATACAATTGAGATCGCAAACCAGTTACTCAAGCACGTGAAGAAACAATTAAATCACGACATTCAAAATTACAATATACTAATTGAGGACGCAATACGAGAAAAATGCAATTTGATATTGGCTCCCGAAGGGATGAGCGGCAACTTGATCTATCGAACTTTGGTTCATCTAGGTAAGGGAAAATCCCATGGAGCCCTCTATTTAGGGGAGGATAAAATCATCATCGATACGTCAAGAGTAGCACCCGAAAATGAATACAAGAGTGCTTTAATCTTTGCCAGTGGAATGAAAACAAGTTATGAGACGTGATAATATAATTAATTACAAGAAAAAACTTACTTCATTGAAAAGAAGCTATCGAAAGCTAATTAAATTAAGATTATCATTAAATATTGAATGACCAATTCAATGATCATGACGTTGTTTGAGGTAAGAAAATGAGCGAAAAGAAACTCACAATTGACTTGTTAGAGGAAGTACTTAACAAAAAATTCAAGGGGAAACCAACTCTCGTGGATTTATGGGCTGAATGGTGCGGACCGTGCAGATTCATAGGAAAAACCGTTCACGAATTAGAAGAGAAACATAAAGATAACTTGAATGTTGTTCAAGTAGATACCGAAACTCCAGAAGGAAATAGAATTTTTATGGAATATGCAATGAAAGCATATGGAATCAATGCAATCCCTTTTCTAATAGTTTTTGATGAAGATGGAAAGGAATACGATCATCTATTGGGAGCATCTCCCCCTAAATTAGTAAACATGGTCGAAGGAGCCGTAAATTCCTACACGGGCAAGTAAAAATCTTTAAAAAACATCATCTGTTTTTTATTTTAATTTGATAAGTTCCTGAAGAGAACAATCACGAACGAAAAAAATTCGTAAGTGAATTAAGATAGATCATTGTATGACGATGTTAGATTCAGAAATGCCGATATCTTTTAAAAATTGACGGACCACGTTCCTATGATCTCCTTGCAATTCTATGTGATCCTTCTTTTTGGTACCGCCACAGGCACATTTTGCTTTTAATTGATTGACAAAACTTTTCATATCGGACTTTTCGATGCCTTCAATAAGCGTTACCGTGCGGCCGTATTTTCGTCGTTCCACCTTGACCTTTATCACGTTCTCTTCCTTATCGATTTCTTCGCACATGCATAAATCTTTTGGAAGTGAGCATTTAGGGCAAATCTCTATAACTTATCTCTCCTTTATCCGTAATACATCAGCTAGATCGAGTGTTCTATTATAACTACTGAAATATTCTAAACGTTTCTCTTTTATATAAATTTCTCTCTTTAAAATTACGGAAAATTATTGACTTTCGCAAATTCCATTTCTCTGATTCGTCTGGAGTTAAAAAACATGGATTTTTTGATTGTTGATGCGCTGAGTGCAGGAAAAGGGCACCGTCGGTTCACGCGGGATGTAATTGGTTGTGGACCGCGGTTGATTGCAGGGTTAATTGAAAATAAATTCGGGCATCACGTCAAAATATCATTTAGCGAACACGTTAACCTCGATTTGTTAAATAAATTTGATGTGTTGTTTATTAGTGCAATGAGCATGGATTTAGTTGTAACAAAAAGAATTGCTCAAAAATGGCGGCGAAATAAAAAGGATGCTCTTATTGTAATAGGCGGACCAATCACAAACGATCCTTGCCAAGTTCTTTCAAGAATTCAAGCAGATATTGCAATTATAGGGGAAGCGGAACACACAATCTTAGAACTCTTTGCAAAAGACGTGTTTGATTCACCGAACAAACTAGAAATGGAATCACTGGGAGAGATCTCAGGAATTGCTTTTAAGACCGAACGAGAAATCATCATCAATCCTTCTCGAAAAGCACTTACAAAAGCAGAATTTAATTTATTTCGACCTTCCATCGAACGTATTCAAGATTATCCGAATCATGCAACGGGTCGCGTTTATGTTGAGTGCGTCAGGGGATGCTCGAATTTTCTGCGTACCAAGGTTTTTCTTCCTGATGGAAAAAAATGCCAAGATTGCAACCGATGCAAGGGCTCGCTTACGGAGCGGCTCACGTGTCCCGAATCAATACCTCCCGGATGTGGTTTTTGTTCAGTTCCTGCAACTTTTGGACCACCAAAAAGCCGAAGTTTTGAGAACATAACGTGGGAAATCTCTGAACTAACGAAGCTTGGTGTTAAAAGAATTGTTTTAAGTGCTCCTGATTTTTTGGATTATCAAAGAGAAGCACAGGTTTATCCCGAACCTTTAACAAACCCAAGTTACCCTCCGGCAAATATATCTAAATTAGAAGAACTTTTAGATGGGCTTCAATCCTTGCCATGCATTAAGTCGGGAAAAGCACGTGTTTTCATTGAAAATGTCAAGGCTTGCCTAATGACCGAAGAAATAGTCTCTTTAATTGCGCGATATCTTCCGGGTACAGTCCTCTCCATGGGATGTGAAAGTGGATCAGAAGTCCAACTTCGAGTGCTTGGAAAGCCTTCATTTCCTTCCGATTTCTTAAGGGTTGCACGATTGTTGAAAAAACACGGGTTAGGACTTAATGCATACTTCATTCATGGACTACCTGGTGAAGACAAACAGGTTATTAAACAGACTAAGGAACTAATTGGTAAATTGTCAAAAATTGGTCTTGATAAAATCACTTATTATAAATTCAGCCCATTGCCAGGGACAGCGTTCCAAGATTTTGTGCCGAAATCATCTCGTGAATCAAAAATGCTTTCAAATTACGTCATTAAAATAAATCGTGAATTAAAAAAGAAGTACATTGGAAAAATCCTTGAAGTCATGATAATGGAAACACACGATAAGAATCCAACGATAGGGATGGGGCGCATTTTAACGGGTGGGCCAACAGTCCTCGTTCCCAGTGCGGGCAATTTAATCGGTAAGGTCATACAAGTCCGAATAACTGCCATTTTATCAGATCGGTTAATAAAGGGGAAAATTCTTTAATTTTCTCTAAAAAAATGAAATGATATCAAGATTTGCTAATAGGTGAAATCCTTGACTTATAGAATCTACGTGGATGATCCCAAATTGAATTTTAGCTCTGCACACTTCCTAGCCCAGCATCCCACGTGCGGAGCCATCCACGGACATAATTATTCGGTCAAAATAAGCGTGTCATCGGCTTCGGGATTAAATGATTCTCACATGGTTATTGATTTTTATGACATTAAGAAGTTGATGACTGAAATCATCAAACCAATGGATCACAAGTTGATCTTGCCCGCAAAATCATCCCGTCTCAAAATTGACGAAGAAGGACCAAATTTAAGAATAAAAGTTATTGGTTCGGGTAAGGCCTATTCAATTCCACGAGAAGATACGTGTCTCCTGCCGATTCCAGAAACCACGGCAGAATGCATCGCCAAATTCATTCATGAATCGCTGAGGAAAAAATTGTCTAATTTTCAAATTCGAGTGATAATTAACGAAAACATCGGATCTCATGCGGTCTATAGTGATTAAACAAGTCCATCAACAAATATTTTGAATGAACGATAAAATTTAAATCGTCTCATGGAATATATAAAATCAACATACAAAAAAAAATACAAAGTGAATGGAACATGTCATATATTTGTGGAAAATGTGCCAGAGAGGTAGATGCGAAAGGTCTGGAATCGTTGCCGGGTGTTAAATGTCCACATTGCGGATATCGCATTCTAAAAAAAGTTAGACCTCCTGTCGTGAATAAAATCTCGGCTCGATATTAATTTGAATACGATAATTAATGATTTGAACCCATTTCAACAAGCATCTTTGCCAATTTTTTAAATGCTTCTTCTACATTCATTGAGGTTTTTGCTGAGGTTTCAATAAAAGTCATGCTTAATTCTTCAGCCAATTTTTTCCCTTCTTCAGAAGTTACAATTGGATCTAAATCGTTCTTATTTGCAACGAGCAATTGCTTGAATTCCGTATCAATTGAAGACACAATTTCATCTCTCCATTTCCGGATTGCCTCAAAGCTATCACGCCTTGTGACGTCATAGACGTACACCACACCACTTGCAGTTCCGTAGAATTGCCGTCTTGTTCGCTCGAACAAGTCTTGTCCCGCAATATCCCAAATTATCAAATTAATTTCAGTGCCACTTTCTTCCGTATACGCCTTCCTTAATACGTTGGCACCCAGCGTTGCTTTATAATCATGTTCAAATGAATTTTTTACGAAACGAGTAATTAGACTCGTTTTTCCGACAGCATATTCGCCTACAACGCAGACTTTGAATTTGTACTTCCCTTGCATGTTTACCGAATCCAATCATTAACTAAATCTGACTAACTTCATCAAATTAATAAACGATTCGGAAAAATGTTTGTTCCTTAAAAGTGGAATTTTTTATGACGAAGTAATTATCTGCCAATATCTTTCGGGGTCAGGATGTTCCCACAAGCAGGGCATTCGGGTTCAAAACCCTTTATTAATAACTTAATTTCACGTTCTTCAATAATTTTTTTGCAAATGGGACAATGTGGTTTTAGGTCATACATGATTTGATGTTCATCAATTTCTTCGTAGTAAGTCGGCGTTTCAACTGCAAGATCTTCCTTATGGGGAATGATGTAAGTATTCCAACGTTCAACAGAAATCTCGGGAAAAACATATCGGATCTGAAAATTCTTTTTAGTTACAAGCAGTAATTCATTTTCCTTTAGCCATTCAAGAACCTGATACATGGCACCTGCACTGAGTCCGGTAACTTCTATTACTTGTTCTTCCGTTAAATCTCGTTTCTTTAGTTCTTCAACCAATATTCTTGCGTTTTCTAGGGTTATTTCATCGGGAAGTGAGATTTCCTTCAGATATTCGGCAGGAAGATAAAGATATTCTTCTTCTTCGAAGAATTCTTGAATTCCCGAGCCAGAAATGTCGACATCTCGTTGAGGGTCGCCCGCCATTTCAACCGTTGGTTGATCCATTTCTTTATGTGGTTCTACGGGAACTGGTGAGGGTTCTTGAGATTGAATTGCAGACGGCACCACGCTGAGTTTTTCCCTTTTTTCGGGAGAAATCATTGATTGTTCACCTGTCGCAGCCTTTTCGAGCTTCAAAACGAGATCGATTCCACTCGGTTCAGTTTTCTTAGCGGGTTTTTTCGGCATATCTTGTTTTACAATGAAAGTTGGCTTCACTTCTGCTACGGGTAGTTGGCTTTTTGTTGCCTCTAGCTCGGTGACTAATGTTGCGACATCAGATTTCTGCACGGTTCCAGTGGTACCTGTAGGGGCGTTCTCCTTTATATTTTCTAATGCAGAACTCATATTGATTGCGGCGTGCGTTTCTTCTATCGGTTTTGCTACTTCAATCTTCATTCGACTAACTCTTGGAGGAGCTACTTTTTTAGAGGGGATCGCTCGAGGCTCTTGCTGAGCTACAGGTTTCACCCCAATGCCTTGTTTAATTGCAACATATTCAGGATCTAAGATTATGTCACGCATGAATTTTAATTTTGGACCTTTTACGTCACGTTGTTCTTCAGGTAATGTTTGAATGATTTGTTTCATTTGATTTATCATTTTTACTAACGGTTCATTGATGTTATTCATTTGCGATCCTCCTATTAAATTCTAAAAATTAGTCAAGCATCTTAGTGCCGAATTAGTTTAGCATGACTTGTGAAATAAAGATAAATACGAAAATAAAAAATTAATTCAGGCTTTAACTCAGATAAGCACGATTTTAAAAATATCATACTTGATGCAGGAAAATTCAATGAGAAAATTAAGTGCGTCTAGAAAAAATCTCATCCGATGTCCAAAATGCGGCTATTCCTTTAACATAATGTACGCACGCATGACGGCTTGTGGTGATTGTCCTTCTGTCGCTCTAGGAAATTGCGGCATGATAAAATGTCCTTTCTGTAAGGAAGAATTTCCGATAGAAAAACGTCTTTATACAGTTTAATTCATTGCAAAACGTGGGTCCCGTGTCCATGATCAGATTATCGATGGGTACCGCTGCGGTATTAAACTTTTTCCCGTTAAAGATGGATGCAATTCCTACAACGGGATATTTCATGATACATGATGAAAGAAAGTGTATTGCAAATTGTCAATTCTGTCCACAAGCACGTGAGAGTAAAACAAGTTCGGACATGCTTTCACGAATAAGGTGGCCTGCTTTTCCACTTTCAGAAGTTGTAGAACGCTTGAAACAGCAAGGTGAAAAATTACCTTTAAAAAGAATTTGCATTCAGACCATTAACGTTCCAGGATTGTTTCCCAAGCTTCTTTCCATCATTAAAATGATAAAATTAAATGTAGACATTCCAATCTCGGTTGCATGTCATCCATTAGACGAGAAAGAAATGCAGGAATTACACGATGCAGGTGTAGACCGATTGGGCATTCCTTTAGATGCATCGACACCACATTTGTTTAATGAAATAAAAGGAAGACATGCAAAGAGTCCATATGATTGGGATAAGCATGTAAGAGCGATAGAGCAAGCACAGAATATCTTTGGGAAAAATAGTATTTCAACACATCTAATCGTAGGATTAGGCGAGACCGAGCGTGAAGCAATTGCTTTCATACAAAAAATGATAGAACTAAATGTCCTTACAGGGCTTTTTGCCTTTACACCAATAAAAGGGACGAAGTTAGAAACGAGGCAACAACCAGCACTCACGTCATATCGCAAGATTCAATTAGCGCGGTATCTCATGATTCACAACTTAACTTCGTTGAAGAGAATGCGCTTTAATGATAAGGGTGAATTGATTCAATTTGGCGTTGATAAAACAACCTTGAAAAGAATCATTTCAGGGGGTGTGCCTTTCCAGACCAGTGGATGTCCGAATTGTAACCGACCATATTACAATGAACGTCCGGGCGATAATTTATTTAATTATCCTAAACCATTAAAAGAAAACGAATTGAATTTGGTTAAAGATAGTCTAAAGGAGTTTCTATGAAGCATGAACAAATGGCGCTTAATAGACCTAAGCACGCACGATGCTTTTACAAATATGGCTATTGATGAAGTCATCTTTAATGCTCGAATTCAAGATGAAGTCCCGAATACCATTAGATTTTATCGATGGAAGCCATCCGCTGTTTCAATAGGAAGAAATCAAAGCGTTGCTGTTGAAGTTGATGTAGATGCCTGTAAATCTTTGGGAATTGACATTGTTCGTCGCATTACGGGAGGAGGAGCCGTCTATCACGACTATGAGGGCGAGATCACGTACAGCATTATTGCACGAGAAGGTGAAGGAATCCCGAAAGACATCGATGAATCCTTCCGAAAACTCTGTAGGGGAATCATATTGGCACTTCGGAAGTTAGGACTGGAAGCAGAACACGGTGTTTTTCACTGTCCTTCGATTTTCGTCAAAAATCGGAAAATTTCGGGGAATGCACAGGTTCGAAAAAAAGGAGTCATTCTCCAACATGGTACCATTTTATTTGATTATGACCCATCTTTAATGTATTCTGTTTTAAAAGTCCGCGATGGTGTTAAAAAAGAAAAAGTCGTGAGATCAGTTTATCAAAAAGTAACGACTATTAAACAAGAAATTTCGGATAAAAGTAAGATCAAAATGGATTTAGTGAAAAAATATCTAGTTGATGGCTTTCAAGAGGCGTTTAATGTTAGTTTTGAGGTTGGAAACCTCGAAGTATTTGAGAAAAATCGCTTGCATCAAAGTATTGAAAAATTCTCCTCAAAAAAATGGCTTTATAGGATAGAATGACTACCATGAAAAATCTTAGCACGTTTTTAGACGATTTAAAGAAAAAACCTTTTGATTTCGAGTGGAGCACGCAGATCTTGAATGCTTCAAAACAAGATCTTGACGAGATTTTAAAAGTCACTCGTGAAAAGACAGATCAACAATTTGGAAAAATCCTAAAAGGATTCGTTCCGGGTCGAACCTTTCCTGCCATTTCCATCACTGGCAAGCAATGCTCCTTAAACTGTGCACATTGCAACCACCATTATTTATCCAACATGCTTAATGGAAATACTCCTGAAAATCTTTGGAAAATTGCTGAAAAATTAGTCGAGAGAAAAGCCATTGGTTGTCTTTTAAGCGGTGGGTATGATAAGACAGCCCAAGTTCCATTTGCAAGGTTCTTGCCAACCATAAAACGCATCAAAGAAGAAACCTCTTTAATCCTAAATGTTCACGTGGGCATCATCCAAGAAGAAATGATTAGAAATCTTGAAGAAGTCGGTATCGACATCGTTTCTTTTGACGTTGTTGGAAGCGATGAAACTATCAAAAAAGTATATGGTCTGGAGAGGTATTCTAAGGATTATCTTCGTTCATTGGAACTCCTAATGGCATCTAAAATTCCATTCGTCGTTCCACACGTGTGTGTTGGCTTGGATTTTGGTCAAATCGTGGGTGAAATTGAAGCATTAAAAAACTTGCAGGAATTAAAACCGAGTCTTCTCGTTTTTCTAGGACTCATTCCCACAAAAGGTACTCCAATGGAAGCAGTTAAAATCGACCCGCTCGATGTCGTGAAAGTCATTGCCATTGCCAGATTGGCTTTCCCGCACGCTGAAATTGGTGTTGGATGCATGAGACCAGGTGGGAACATACGCCAAGAGATTGATGAGCTTAGTTTTAGAGCAGGCATAAATCGATTAGTACTTCCATCAAAACGTTTCCTAACAAGCATTAATTCTTTGGGTTATGAATACATCCAATACGATACATGTTGTGCTCTTCCTTCA
>JALGVI010000085.1 GCA_029838215.1 Candidatus Helarchaeota archaeon
CACGAATTAATCCGAAAAAAAATCTTTAAAAAAGCTTAAGTCTCGAGAAAGATTAAGTAAAATGAAAAAGTCGGGCGAAAACGGTCAGCTCTGAATTTCTGACCAGCCTAAAAATTAAATGAATTGGGAATTTTCTGGAAAATTCGAAAATGGAAATAGGAGCCCGAGTTAAATGGTTTCATTTTATAAGGCAAAATTACTAATCATTGGACATAACGAAGAGCATAAAAGCGGAATTCTGAGGCTCCTATCCACTTCCATATTCCGTAGAGAGTATAAGAAAGTTATAGGCGTTGATATAGGTACGGTTCAATTCTACCACGGTGGAAAAGTTTTTATTTTTTCATTTTGGGATTGCCTGTGTGCAAGGAAGATTGATTTTTTTCGATCACAATTTTATAGGGGCGGTGATGCCCTAATAATCGTTCATTCCCAAGAGCACGAAGATGAGATTGACAAGCACGTAAAGGATGTAAAAGAGAAATGCGGAGATTTGCCAATCTTAAACATCTTCATTTCGGAAGGGGAAACGTTTGAGAACGCAATTGGCAAATTAAAAAACCCTGAAATGTATGAAAATAACAATGATGTTTTAGAATGGATTGCAGATCAAGTCATGGAAAAATCGGAGTCTTCTGCAGAAAGAAATATCGTGATCCCAGTTTCGGAATTACCTGAACCGATTTTTTATCCCGATATTTCACTGATGGAAAGCCATCCAGATCAATTAAAACCGATCTTGGAGCTCATTGGTTTTAAAACAACAGAGGAGAATGAAGTTCGGATAATGACAAGACAGGCATTATTCTCAATTAGCCTTGAAACTGCTGATGTTTTCGTGACACCTTTGATTTGTGAATATTGTTCCAAAAAGTGTAAGAAAAAATCATCACAATATCTATGCATTGTCCCTGCAGGGATAGGATGGACCAATATTGCACAGTTATCACAAAAAGATTTTCTGATTTTATCGAAAATATATGCCCTATCGAGCCCAAGTCTAGAAGACTTACCTAAGGACGTGTTATCCCAGCTGAAACACCTGCTAACTTGTAAAAACTTTCAGCCAATTGATAAAAACACACCTAAATTACTTTTTGAAAAATTAAATCAGATTTCTTTAAATACCTTGATTGACTAATTCTCTAACAGATTTCAAGTATGAATTTAAAAAAGGAGTCATCCGTCAATGGATTTAAAAAATGAACTTAATTCAGATGATCCTAAACAAATGATAGAAAGAATGGTTGAAGAAGACAAGAAGGTGAGAAAAAAGGACCATCTATCATTCCAACAGGTATTGCATACTTACATATTTGATTCGACCATAAAAGCCGAAATTTATGATTCAGATGCTCCAAATGCATCGAAAATTGTCGGAACTGTGCAATGGATTGGCGACCGAAAAGATGACAAAAATGGCGTGGAATTTTTTATCAAAACTCGGTCTGACAAGAGTAATGTTTTACTGAGCGCAAATGAAACTCAAGAATTTGAGTATGATCCTTTAAAACGCATCTTTAAAATTGTACAAGCATCACAAAAATGTCCGATTTGTAAAGGTATTATCTCTTCCCGACAAGAAACTATTAAATGCCCAAACTGTAATGTTATCGCCCATCGAGACGAATTCTTGGAATATTTAAAAGTCAATGGTTCCTGTCCGAGTTGTGGGGCCAAATTGAGCTTAAAGGGAAAAGCATCTTCTTAAATATATTTCCTATTTTATTTTAGGTTTTATTTTATTTTTCTACTTTACTGATTTTAACAGAAACGTTTTTTTCGAAGCATATAACAACATCAGCATGACACGAACATGATATCGACATGTCGTTTCAATTTAATTCTTCAACCGAGAATCTTAATGACAAACCATAAAATAAAACATGTAAATGAGGTTTTCTCTTGAAATTAATTACACTTCATCTTCCAGAACAATATTTGTGTGAATTGGAGAAATTAATCACGGCTGATCGATATCCAAACCGAAGTGAGGCAATTCGATTTGCAATCCGAGATTTATTAAAATCAGAGCTTTGGTCTCGTTAAAGATAATTACAACAATCTCGATGGATTCCTGCCATATTGCGTTGATTTCTCGTCTCTCTTCTTATTTTTCTTTTATTATCTTGCAAAAGAGATAGCAAGTTATTTTTGAAACTCAAGCTTAAAAAAATCTGATTTCATCATGCAATAAAGTCGAGCAAGCTATCAAAGCATTTTGATCCAATGGAGATCAGTTCAAAAAAAATTTAGGAAATACTCGAAATTTTACACGTGAAATTCCCTCTCCTAAGCCATTGATATAGAATTTTTGGATGATGTAATATGCAAGGAACATTAGGTGATTCGAATGATTGAACTTGATGCCTTATCTCCTATGGAAACTGAGTTGACTCCTACCGATCTCAAGATTTTAAAAATCTTACAAAAAAATGCTCGTAAATCTTATCAAGACATTGCCTCCGAAATTGGTGGTGTGACCTCCGCTACAATTCGAAATCGGATGAATAGAATGAGCAAGATTGGAGTCATTAAATCATTTAAAGCCTGTATTAACCCATCTGCCTTGGGATATGATATAAAGGCATTCGTTGACATATCTCTAACTGCACCAAAATATATTGGAAAAGTACATGAAATCATCAAGGCAATTCCTGGTGTTCATCAAATTTTCCCGTTCTCGGGACAATTTCAACTGCGCATTCAAGTATTTGCAAACACGATGCAGGACTATGGTAGAATCATCACGCGAATCTCACAGTTAGAAGAAGTCAGGGAAATCAAATCCGATATTATCATGGATTTGCCTACGTTTCGGTCTGAGATTTCCCTTTAATCTGCCTTTTCATTAAAAAACCCGATGTTTTTCAAAATTTCGCATTCTTCTTTTAAAATCACGTTTTAATTTGGCACGGATCGTATTTATTTTCCGTAGGAAAAAATTAAATAAACTAAATGGAAGTTTGTGTAAAGATAATCCGACGAAAAGGTTGTTGAAAACTCACGTTTTCATTAAAAAAGACCTTTTAATTTGGCGGATTCATGCTGATTGATCATGATTAGGTGAATAGAATTGGCAAAAATGATTCAAATTGAACAATGGAAACAAGGATCTATTGAAGACCTTGACATGGAAATGGTCGAACGAAAAGGGAGAGGACATCCTGATACGTTGTGCGATGCTGCCGTTGAAACCCTTAGTCGTAAATTATCGCGTTATTATTTAGATCATTACGGTTTGATTTTACACCATAACGTGGATAAATGTTCTCTTGCTGGAGGAAGATCTGAACCCAAACTTGGTGGCGGAGAAGTACTTGAACCCATATACATGTGTGTTATCGGACGAGCCACGGTGGACGTGTTAAAGGGAAACCAAATTGATAGAGTTCCAATCGGAATTTTGACTCGTGAAGCTGTTTTAGAAACATTTGAAGAAAGTGTCCGTAATTTAAAGACGAGAGATCATTTACAGATTGATTCGAAGGTCCACTCCGGATCTGGAGATCTCGTGGGCTTATTCGATCATAAGGATGAAATTCCCTTCGCCAACGACACGTCATTTGGTGTTTCTTATGCTCCATTTTCCGAAACCGAGAATCTCGTCTATCAAACAGAACAATATCTCCTTTCTGATAAAATTTTGAAAAAGATTCCTGCTATTGGAGAAGATATTAAAGTCATGGGACTACGCCAAGGAAAGAAAATTAAATTAACAATAGCCACGGCAATGGTGGCAAAAGAATGCCCTGATATTGGTGCTTACGTTCAGGCAAAAAAGGATATTGAAAATACTGTCTTAGACCTTGCCTCGAATTTAACAGCATATGAAGTTGAAGTCGATGTGAACCAAGCTGACATCATTGATAAAGGAATTGTTTATATCACGGTAACCGGTACATCTGCAGAATGCGGTGATGATGGTCAAGTTGGACGTGGCAACCGCGTGAATGGTTTAATTACTCCCTGTCGTCCGATGAGCTTAGAAGCATCTGCAGGAAAAAATCCTGTTTCTCATGTTGGCAAGATCTATAATGTCTTAGCAGGAGTAATTGCACAAAAAATCGTTGATGGATCTGATGCCAAGGAAGCATATGTTCGAATTTTATCACAAATCGGTAAGCCCATCACGGAGCCATTAGTTGCTCATGCAAGCGTTCTCGTGGACGAAGGCGTGGCTTGGAACACCGTTCAAAATGACGCCGAAGCAATCGTGGAAACCGAGCTTAAAAACGTTTGTGACCTTACGAAAGCATTCCTTGAGCGAAAAGTAACCCTCTATTAATTCCTTTCTTCTTTTTCTCTTAATCTTAATGTACTTTATATCTATTTCGAATAATTGTTGCAGCTTTTTCTTGAATCGTTAAAAGCTCTTTTACGACTCGTTCTCCTTCTTCTGGTGTTGGAATGGTAAAGCTCTTGAAGCCGCACTGTGGCGTCAATAAGGATTGCTTGAGGAATTGTTGCACGTCTATCTCTTTTTCTTTTACCTGTTCCAACACGTATTCTATATCATCAACGATATTCGAAACACTTGGAACGTATTGAATCAGATCAAGGTCTCTATCGCTCAGAATTTCACCATTTTCCCGTCCTACCAATTCTTCTGGCGTGTTTGGAATGAGCCCTAATGCAAATCCATTTCCGTGCTCAATAAATTCTCGTAAAAGTGATATGTCGGCAAGACGAATTGTTTCTTTATAATTTCTACAGTCGAAGTTAATGTAATTTACTGGCAATTTCAAGAGAAAATCCAAACTGGATACAGGGTCCGAGCAAAGATGAATTCCCGACTTCACGGGGATTTTTTTGATGACTTTTTCCAAAGCATCACGTGTTTTTTCTAGTCCAAGTTCATCAAACACCAACGGAAATAACGGCTCATCAACGAAAAAAATTGCGTTCTCAGAAGACCCCGTGACCACATGAGCGAAACGTCCTAGTTTTGATGCCAATGTATTACATAACTCAGCGGCAAAATTCACGAGCGAATTGAAGAAATATTCGACGTGTAAAAGTCTCTTTCCAATGGGATGTACGATTATAGAATATGCCTCAGAGAGAGGTCCCGTTACTTCACCCTTTACAGCTTTAATTTTCAAATTTCTTTCTTCAATCAATCTTCGCAGGACTTTAAACATGGGGTAGGTATGCGTTGGCAAGGAAACTCCGGGTGGCAATAGGAGCCGGGCTTTGAGATCCACTTCATCAACGAATCTTTGAAATTCCCTTTCCACCGTAGGATCCGTTAAATCTAAAATTACGGAGTCTTTTTCCTTGCGGATGCCTGGGATGACATTATAACATTTTAGAATCATGTCATCTACTCGCCGTTGTGCATAATAAGGAACTGTAATGCCCGAATCAAGAATGTCCCTCATTATAATCTCTTCATCATTAATTGGATGAGAACCAACACCCGTAGTAAAAAAATTCGTCGAATCCACGTCCCGATTAAATTCAAAGTTAGATTGCGCCAGTACCAAAGAAAACCATGAAAAAATGAATCGAAACACTAATGCAAATAATGGTAATGATGGCTGCTATGAACGTATTTCTACGAGAATATCTGATACCAACTTCAACGTGCAGGATCAAGTATATTCCTGCACAAATACCTAAAATCAAGAAAAAAATCGCAAAGAAAGGTATTCCCACGTATAACCACAATACCATTATGCAATCAACCTCAAGAGTCACTTATTTAGTTTTAAATAAATTTTTTGGAACACGTGGTTTACGATCAATCGACTTATTAAAGCTCAGATGATCAAAATACTCGACTAAACGAAATAAGAAGGATGAAATAATCATGGACAACCATGAAAAAATCAAATCCATATTTGAAGCCCCGGGTATTGCAGGACAAGAACAGCAGATCCGGTCTCTTTTAAAATCATCTGTTGAAAATCTCGTGGATGAAGTTCACGTCGATGCCTTGGGCAATTTGCTTGCATTTAAAGTCGGCATCTCGAGAAAACCAGTCATCATGATTGCAGCTCACATGGATTCAATTGGATTCATGATAAATTATATCGATGAAAATGGCTTTTTACGCATCGTGCCTGTAGGAGGAATCAGCGAGCGAATCTTGCCATCATCTCGTCTTTTAATTTACTCTAGAAAAGCAAAAACGCCGATCCTTGGTGTCATCGGAGAAAAAGCAATTCATTTAATGGACTCGGAAGAACGAAAGAAATTATCCAAGATGGAAGATTTATTCGTGGACATCGGCGTGAATAGCAAAGAAGAAGCCGAGAAATTCGTTTCGATTGGTGATTTCGCGATCTTTCAACAGACATGTGAAAAATTATTGGGAAATAGAATCGTTTCGAAATCATTGGATGACCGAGTAGGTTGCATTGTTGGTTTAAAAACACTTGAAATGCTAAAAACCAACGAACATCAGGCAGACATCGTCATGGTCTTTACAGTTCAAGAAGAAATCGGAACTCGTGGTGCCATCACTTCTGCCTTCAAAGTAAATCCTGATTTGGCATTCGTGTTGGAAGTGAATCACGGCGTTGATTTTCCAGGCTCAAAGAAAGAAAAGGACGGGGATGTCAAGCTGGGTGGCGGTCCAAAAATAACGTTGGGACCAAACATTCATCCCAAGCTCTCACGGCTATTGATTGATACTGCAGAGAAAAATAAAATACCATATCAGGTCGGCGTGGTACCAAGACCTCTCCCAAATGATGGACGATCCATTCAAGTGAGTCGCGAAGGCGTGGCAACAGCACTCATTGGAGTTCCATTGCGATACATGCATACCACCTCAGAAGTCGTCGATCTCAACGATGTTGAAAATGCCGCCAAATTGCTAGCTAAAACAATTCAAAAGATCGATGAGAATCTTGACCTAAAGTTGTAGATTTACTCGATTTCAAGCCCGAGATCATGAAATAAGCCATTTTTTCAATTTTCCAAGATCAAGGTACTTTTATGTTAGCCGTGATCTGTTTCTCATCTTGCAGATCTTTTTAGGCAACATAAGCAATTGATTCATAATGGGAATTGGAGGGAATAATACTCAAAGGATAAAGGTGATTTCGCAATGGCATCAAATCGCCCAAAAAGAGCTTCAAATTGCACGAAAGAGGTCTTAACATTACTTGAGACAGCCCCGCAAACTTCCAAATCCCTTGAAAACCAGTCCAGATATAAAGGGAGAACTATCCGATTAGTGTTAAAAAAACTCTTGGATGCTAAAGTCGTGCGAAGGATACCAAATTTCGAAGACCTCAGGCAATATTATTATATTTTAAATTAATTTTTTTTATTTTAACTAAGTTTTTCTGATCTTTTCGACTTTTTAGTGAAATGCTGGAAAGATATTAATTTGGCTCGAGAAAACTTTTTATTACGTCTAACCAAATAATATATTGGGTGACACTGCGTGATTGAAACAGGATATGAAAAAATCCTAGGAATACCGAGCATGCAATCAATTCTCGAATTTTTAAGTGTTTATAATAGGCTTTCCATAAAGGATCTTAAATTATTTACTGGATTCTCCGCACGTACTATCCACGACAACCTAAAATTGCTAAAAGATCATGACATGATCATTCAGAATAAACGAGGCGTTTATGAACTCTCTAATTCAAGAGTCGTTCAATTATTAGCGAAATTCTATGAGCAAATCGTGATCGAACAGATCGGTAACAGGTTGCAAGAAATCACTGCAAAAATTGATGACAAAAGAACCAATGAAAACTTAGAAGCGGATCTAAACATTTTAGAAAAAATGTATGAACATTGGAAGCCCGTATTTGACAAATATTTCCCATCAGCAATTCAGACTATTCTTTTATCATCAAAAAAATAGGCTAGACCATTGCGAAGAGATCCTACTTCCGAAAAAACATATTCTATGGCAGTTCAACTCATCGAAAAATCCTTAAATCGAAAAATCAGAAAAATTCAGCTTTTAAATATGACAAAAAGAGAGATTGAAACAATATTGGGAATACGTAAGATATTTTTAGATGCTTTTAAAGGTTTTTATTTTCCAAAAACTGATAAAATTTATATTGTGGATGGGAATGAAGAAGATCTCCAAACATTGGTACACGAAACCTTGCATTCAAATTCAATCTTTCACCATGAAAATTCTCCAATTTGGCTATATGAAGGAATGACAAAGGCCTTAACCGAATTTGTTATGTTAAAAACCCATAATTCGATTCAATCTGATCTTTACTTGAAAGAAGAGAAAGAATTCTGGGCGAGGTTAATCAAAACTAATCAGGATATTATTGTTGAAGCCTATTTCTCAGAGAATTTAATGCTTGCACTAAATCTGTTAAAAAAGATTTTTAATATCGAAGAAAACATCGTGGATTTAAATTTTAACGATGTCAAAAATCTGTCCAATAATCGTTTTTTTATTGGAAATGGGCAATGACTTCCGATTTTAAATATGCCAATTACCGATCCGTTGCATCTCATTGATTCTAAATGATAAACACACGATTTCTAGTTTTTTACTGAAAAACCTAAAAAAAATTGTGATTTTTATGTTTTTGATAATGATTATGCTATCTCTGTTTTCGCGAATTTTTTGGTGAAAGGAATATTAGATTTTCAAAGGTAAATAAACTTCATCAAAGGAAATCAACTATTGATGGAGGAATCATGAAAAAATCTCCATCCAATAGAAAAAAAAAAGAATAAAAAGGTGTAATGTGTAAATGGAAAAATTTGGAGTAGCGAAAAAATTAACACCTTCTGCAACAGAGATTTATGAATTATTGAAGAAGGGACCATCAACTTCAAAGCATCTACTGAAGCAGACATCATTTGCTCCGCGGACATTGCGGTATGCACTAAAAAGACTTTTAAGCCTGAAAATGATAAAAAAATATCCGAATTTTTCGGATTTGCGGCAATCGTATTACGTCGCAGTTGATACCTAATTTTCATTTTCTTTTCTTTTGTACCAACTGATATTTTTTTCTAAGATTATTGCTTTTTGATCAAACGAATTTAGATTAAAAATTAAAAACGATTATTTTTTAGGCTCTCCGTGGATGAGTGTATTGATGAAATCAAATCCTTTTGTGAGCATGAGGAAGTTCGTGGCATTCATTCGGGAGAAGGTTTTTCCTTTTTCTTCCGCAAATTTCAAAATATTCGTGAGAATTGGCTTGATTATGAGATCAAAGTGAGAATATAATCCTTGGGCCCTTCCCATGTTAAGGAGACGATCATTTTCTTCGTTAGAAGCAGAACTCATCAAATAATAAAACCAAGTCAATGCATAGATTGTCTTAGAAGTCTCTAAGACGGCTTCAAAATTACGTTCTGAAAGTCCCCATTTAATTTCGCTTTCTAAAGATTCACCTGCCTTGGCGATGATTCCTGAAAACTTTTTTAAACTGGTTTCCATTCCTTCTTTTTTCAAATTTTTCACGATTTCATTTATTTGTTCAAGAATTTCCATCATCTTTCCTCCTATTTTTGGTCTCGTCTAATTTGATTTTTGCGATGAAGAATCCTTCGGAATTACTTACATGTGGATAAATTCGCCTTGTTCGACTGAGTGGATATAATCCGGGAGTGCCATGAGGAACATCAAAAGAAACCAACCTAAAATTTGGATGAAGTTTCAAAAATCTTCCAATAATTTGTTCGTTTTCTTCGTATAGAATAGAACACGTTGAATAAACGATGATCCCTCCGGTTTTTATGAGTCGTGCTGCTTCAGAGAGCAAGGTGAATTGGATGGATGAAAAAAGGTAAAAATCTCTTGGTTTGAATTTCCATTTTATTGTTGGACGGGAGTGAATTGTCCCTGTTCCGGTACATGGTGCGTCCACCAATACCTTGTCAGCCTTTAACTGAAGTGTATTTGTTATATAACGGGAGTCGAATCTAACTATTTCCACGTTTGTGGCACCCATTTTTTTAACGTTTGAGTGAAGTTCCTTAACACGCCTCAAAGATCTTTCGAAAGCGAAAATCCTGCCGGAGTTCTGCATCATCTGTGCCATGTGCGTGGTTTTTCCGCCAGGTGCGGCACATAAATCAAGCACGATCTCGTGAGGACGTGGATCGAGCACGTATGGAACGGACATCGATGATTTTGACTGAATGTAGAAATAACCTTGCCTGTGAAACTTACTCCATGTTATGGGTTTACTTGATTTTTCGATGATTAGTAGATCGGGAACTTGTTGGTCTTCACGGACAATATATTGTTCTTCGGTTAAGAGTTGGATTAAATCGTCCTTGTTTATCTTGAGTGTATTAACTCGAATACTCGTAATGGGAATTTCATTCCCTTTCTTCAAAAAAGCAATGATTTCTTCTTGATTATTGAATAAATAAGTCAAATACTTGATGTACCATGTGGGGTATTGATATTTCAAGCTTAATCGCTCGAATAATGATAAATCCCCAAAAATCTCTTGGTCTGAAGTTTTTTCCACCTTGCGGAGCAATGCATTGATAAATTTCGCCTTTTTATTAGATGATCCAAAGATATCGTGTGCAACGTTGTTTAATTCATTTGTGACTAACGCGGCGGATTTTTCCACGAATTTTATTTCATAAACGCCGAGTCGCAGAAGGTTTTTTAGGAAACTGTCAAGCTTCTTGAAACTGGATTTGGTTCGAAGAGAATTAAAGATGTATTTATCTAATACGTTCAATCGGCGTATTGTTTCGAATACTAAAGCGTGTACTGCCCCACGTATCTTCCAATCTGTAATTTTATGCTTTTTCATTATCTTTTTTACGGCTTCACGCTCAGAAACACCGCGCGTAAGAATTTCTTCAAGGATTTCTAATGCTAAAAGTTCTCTACTTATGCCATTCACCACGATTTCGTCCTGAAATTCTTGCACTACTTACGTTCTTTTTCAATAAGCTATTAAACTAAAAATTGATCCCAAATTAAATTTACCATTAATATTAAAGACGATTTCACTTGATTTATTTATGTCCAATAATTTAAAAAACCGATAATGAGAAATGATACGTTATGTCCCGAATCAAATCTCTGAGACAAGCATGCATCCTGTTAGTGCTTATCATTAACATGACTTTCCTGAGTTTTACACTCTTTCCTTCCTCGCAAGCCGCTACAAGTTGGGGGTCTCTTCTTCCATATCGATATGACACGATCTATAATATGAACGGTTTTATTGAAATGGATTGGGTTTTTATCGTTCCTGCTCAGAGTTCCACGGATTCTGTAATGATGACTTGGGGGACGAATGCATTCAATCCTTATTCGATCATTCAAACTGAATGGGAAAAAGTTTATGGAACGGGGAGCTGGTTAGCTCGTGCACGAGATTGGAGGAGCTCAGGAGTTCTTCAATATAATCTTACGGGTAACTTTGAATGGAACATTCCATATAATGTCAATAGATTTAATCTTTTAATGATCCCTCTTTCTGGAGCGGATCTCTCAGTTGCTTCCCTTGCAGGACAGACATCTGTGAACATCTCGGGGACGACTTATGCAGTAATCGATGAAATTCTCAGCTTTAAATTATTCGTGAGTGTTGCAAATCCGCTTCCTGACATTTATTCTTTCCAAGAGATTCTTCAAATAGATAAGATGACAGGACTCGTAATTTATTCACAAACCACTTATGTCGGAAACGGTGCTTCAGGATGGGAATATACTTTCAAAATAGAAACATTCTTGACGCCATTGGTTCCCATCTTGATCGGAGTCGGGATATTTTGTGGAATTACTGCAGTAATTCTGATATTTTGTTATAAATATTGGTCTGGGATTAAAAATAAAGCAAAGAATCTCTTGAAGAGACGGTCAAGAGATATAAATGAATGAGGTTCGTTCTTAAAAGATGGAGAGGTGAAAGGTTATTTTTCTTACAAAAGAGGAAGAAGGGTTTTTAAATGGACAGGACGGTGAAATTCTCTCGAAATTAATGAAATTACTCGTTAAGCTAGGCGATTCTTTCGGTGCGGATCGGCTTATTGAGATATGTTCTGCCCATACCGTGTTGAATTTTGGCTTGAACATTGTTAACGCTGCCGCAAGCATTCTTAGAGATGTTGCGAATGCCGGGCTCAAGGTCAAAGTCAAGACAACAGCAGATCCCATAATAGATTTTGACCAAGCTGATAAATTAACCTACTTAAAAGGGTTGTATGGTCTTCAGGATCAACTCTTAAATGATTTAAGCAGGATTGGCGTTCGAGGATTTACGTGCACGCCATATTTCTTGGATAATAGACCAAATTTTGGGTCGCATTGTGCATGGTCAGAATCTTCGGCAGTCATTTATTTAAATTCGGCGCTTGGCGCTCGTTCCAATCGAGAGGGGGGCGTTGTGGACATCGCAAGTGCTATTCTTGCAAAAACGCCAAATTACGGACTTCACGTAAAAGAGAATAGAAAGGGTCAAGTCCTTTTCAAGATTCCAAAGAAGAAATGGTCAATGTTCGACTTGACTTCCATTGGACTCTTCATGGGTGAGACTGCTGGTAGCAGAATTCCTGTGATTGAAGGATTGAAAGGAATAACTAATGATGGCATTAAAAATCTCGGTGCGGCTTCTGCAGCAACTGGAGCGGTGGCACTCATTCACGTCATTGGTGCTACGCCTGAAGCAAAAACCAAACAGGAAGCATTTCAAAATGATGTTCCGGAGGAAACCATCGAGATCGACACGAATTCCCTGGATGAAGTTCGGAATAAATATTCGGCCACGTGGAAGGAAAATCCCTTGTCGATTGCAATCGGATGTCCGCATCTTAGTAAAAATGAAGTCATTGACGTTTTGAACCGGCTCAAGGGCAAAAAAGTCTTAGCAGATAGAGATTTATGGATATGTTGCTGTGAGGAAGTTCGTAATTCTATCATTCATTCGAATCTGTATCAGATCGTGAAAGAATCAGGAGCGCATCTCGTTTCTTTTTGTCCCTTATTAACAGGGTTACCAAGACCATTCATCACGAATTCAGGAAAAACCTGCTTCTATAGCAGTGCAACATACGCGAAATTGGACGAGTGCATAAAAATGGCAACGGGGGAAAAATGATGGGAAAAAAATCGTAGAAGCCGAAGCAATTGTTACCAAGCAACCATTTAGCATTTCAGCTGCTTTTGTGTTTCCGTTAATTACTTCCAGTAGAAAGTGCAAGATCGCTGATAGAACTCACGAGCTTTTCATGGTGGACGTAAAAGACAAGATTTTAGTGTTCCCTATTGGAATAGGGACCACGACAATGGGTTTCGTTCTGCTCGAAACAATTGTCAGAAATATCGGTCCAAAAGCGATTGTGTGTTCAAAAGGTGAGCCATTAATGAGTTCGGGTGCTTTGTGTGCTGAGATTTTTTATAACAAGCAATTTCCCATCGTCGATCAAATTGATTTCAGCGAGCTCGAAAAAATTCAAACTGGAACAATGATTAGAGTAAATGGCGATGAAGGAACCGTCACGCTTTTATAGATTTAATATTGGTGAAGATATTGAATTTAAAAGAATTTTTAGAACGGATTAAAAAGAGCTGTAATGCTGCTGCTGATAATATTGACTTTCTAAAGAACGTTAGGATCGGATACACGAGTCCATCAAAGCAACAAAAACTTCAAGTCAAGAGAATTCTCGTGACCATTGATTTAAGGAAGAAAACCATTTCTGAGGCGATCCAAAAGAAGGCAGACGTGATTTTAACCCTTATAATGTCAGACTTCTGGAAACAAAACCTGACAGATGAAGTTTTGAACCTGATCCGTATTCTTCTTACGGAAAAAATAATGGTCATTCAAATCCCGGAATCTTGGCTTTTTTGTGCAGAAGGTGCCATTGATAGTGTGGCGAGTGCTTTAGAATTAAGAATCGAATCATTCGTGAACAGGATGAACGAAGGAGCGGGTCGATTTTTGGGTCGGATCTGCACCCCAAAGCGGCACCCCTACACCTATCCTTTCTTATTTGATTTAATTAAAGATAAGCTCGGCATTGATCATTTTGCCTTGTCCGTACGAAATCGGTCGAATGCTATCGAGCGGATCTTATTGCAACTTACGGAGCCCATTCAAATGAAAACGATCTTGCAGGCAAAAGAACACGACGTTGATTT
>JALGVI010000157.1 GCA_029838215.1 Candidatus Helarchaeota archaeon
TTCCTTCCTTCAACGCGAGTTCGATTTCTTTGAGTACCATCTTAGCTTGTTCACCTCGAATGAATTACAAAACGTTAAACCTAATTCGATTAAAAACTTTTTTAATGACCGCAATCGGTTGCAATTGTCTGATTTTAGTCATTCCGTAATGAGTTCTCATTGCACGTAAAAATCCTCTTCGTGATTGGAAAAAAATGGATCTTCCGTTCGCATTCATTCCTTTATAAATGAATCCTGATGTTTGTTTCATTGGTGAAGAAAAATGATCCGTGATCGTGTTCGTAAAAATCTGAAGGAGTTGCAAGACGGAGATCAGGACGTATATATCAAAATAAAAATTCTGAAGGAATTTCGAGAAAGAACCATTATCTGCGAAGAAAATGGGGAAGAATATCGAGTAATGGATGTCATTATTACCGATGGTGAAAGTCAAGGTTTTCTTTCATTACGTGATGACGAAATTGAGAATATTCCCTTCAATACATGGTTGGATATTGGAGTCTTATTTTAGAAGAGGTTTATATTCCATTTAATGATGAAGCATTAAAAGAACTTGCCGTGGAAATATCTGCGGTAACATTCGTGAAGAATGGAAAGGTAACGAAAAATCAAATCGTATTTTCTTCAGAAATATCGTACTTTTTTATTGATTGCATCCACGTTGTCATCGGTAAATTCCATTTCCCTGAAGAAGATCAGGTTTTTGTTGATGACTACCAAAACAGGGAGCAATTAGAACCTGCCGATTTCTTATCATATGAAGACCAATTCTTTGCCACCAAATCCTTCGTGGAAGGATTGATCCATCGCGGAATTCAGTCCTGTCTCGTGGATTCGTTAAAAAGAGAGATGGAAACGGGAATCATGCCCATCGATCTTGACAATCTAATGAGAATGCAGCTGATTCATGCCATTCTTGACGTGGCTCCCGATGCTTGTACCGAGTTGCTAAAATTCATGTTGGAATGTTTCTACGTGAAAGACCCCGAAAGATATCGAATAATATTTTTGAACGACCTTTCCGAAGAAACTTACAATCCAATTTGGAAAAAAACAAAAAAAATCATTTTACACGAAGAATTATCCGATCATTTGATTCAAACACTCCTGAATGATGACGCAATTAATGAAATTCTTCTAGATCGTTATGGCCTTCCGAAGAAGTATCTAAAAATGCTTTTCGCTCGCAAATATCCTAGCAAGACTCCCGAAGAAGAAATCATGAACATAATAAAATATCTTGATCGCGGTCATGGTGTCTCCGTTGATGAAATTAATCCATATACAAGAAAAATTAAAAAAACCATTCAGAAGATCTTGAATGATTTAATCGAAAAAAAACTCATGGTTAAATGTTGGAACGGCAAGGTCAAGCTGGTGGAACCGTGCTTACCGAAACAGGCATGTTATTGAAAAATAAGAAAAGAAATAAAAAAAAAGCTGCGCATTAGGCACCTTTTGCTTCTTTTAACATTTTGGCATTCTTGCGCCATGTTTGGCGTCCGATTTCCCACATTTCTCCGGCTTTATTTTCACCCTTGAGTTCCTGACCGACCCATTTTTTGCCGTCCGGAACCCTGGAGTTCATCTTGACAAATGCTCCTGCGCCAACTAAACAATCATTTCCGACTTTAACACCTGTCATGAGCGTGGCTCCAATTCCAACAACAGAATTATTGCCAACGGTACAACCATGCACCAAGCATCCGAAGCCAAACAGGTTATTGTCGCCAATTTTTGTCTTGAAACCTTCTGCCGTGTTGATCATCACGTTATCCTGAATGACATTATTCGCGCCAATTTTCACCTTTCCAAAATCTCCGCGGATGATGGCACCCTGATAAACAACTGTTTCGGGACCGATTTTAACGTCTCCAATGACCCACGCGCCTTCTGAAATCCAGCAGCTCGGATCAATTTGTGGGACTCGTTCTTTATCTTTCTTAACGATAGTTATGATGGGCATTTCTATTCAACTCTCTCATTAATTTATTATTCGAGTGTTTAGACAATAAGTAATTCCTTCATAAAGGTTTTGACGTTTAATTCTCATATTTGTGAGATATTTCGGTTCGCCCTGCAAGAATATGACAAGTAGTTCTTGAATGCGTGTTGCTTTCAAGATTTTTTTGATAAGACGACGAACATCTTTTCATTATCTATTTGCTTGAGAATCGTGAGATTTGCTTCTCTCAAGATTGCTGAAAGTTCTTTGATCGTGGGAAGGTAATCGTCTTCAACTCCACTTGTATTTTCGTGAAGTCTATTGATCCAATCACGTGCTTTGGAATGAGCGATCATCAACTTGCCACCGCGTTTCAATCCTCGAGTCAAATGGAGAACCGTTGCCTGTTGGTCAACGAAATGTGGAAAGCAATTATGACACAAGATCACGTCATATTCTTCGTTCATTGGAGTATCGTTGATGTCCTGCGCCAAAAACTTGACTCTCGGATACATCTTTGGGGGAAACTTGCTCCTTGCAATTGCAATCATCCGTTCGGAATAATCGACTGCCGTGATCCTGCCATTCGGTGATGCTTTTTGCTCGAGATAGGGAATCATGACTCCTGTTCCCGCTCCTACGTCTAAAATATTAAAACCCGGATGAAGCTCGAGAAACTCAACTATCCTCTTTAATACTTCGGGATTGTGGGGGTTCTTCTCGTCCCATTGATCCGCCACCCTCTCAAAAAACTCTTTATTACGCCTAGTTTTAGAGCTCATTTAAATCTCACCATTCACAATCATGATAATCCAATTATTTTACTTCAAATAAGGGGATGAACGTGTTCCGTGGATTTTATTTTCATTCTTGTCTGATCCTTCCTGCGTCTTTTTGGAGACAAAATAAAGGCAACGGCAAATACCAAACAGGACGTTATGATGATTGAGGAGCCAACGGGAAAATCAAACAACAAGGAGATGAAAAATCCCGCAATGCAACTGGCAACACCCACGAGCGGGGAAATGAAGAAAATTTTCTTGATGTCGTAAGAAAACTCGGAAATCGTGGAAGTGGGATTGACGATTAATGCGTACACGAGAAGGGCTCCGATGACTTTCATCGTCAATGAAACCACGATACCCGTAGCAAGGAGAATGAAGAAATTATACGCGGAAACATTTATTCCGGATGCGCGTGCCAGTTTTTTGTTAAACATGATGGCAATAAATTCCTTGTAGAAGAAAATGACTATCAAGATCAAAATTGCACTCACGACTGCTAACAATAAAAGGTCCTCGTTTGAAATTCCGAAAATAGAGCCCCAGAGGATGGAAACTGCACCTGCTGAAAGAACACCTGATGGGATGAAATTCAGGAAAATAAATCCCAATGCAATCATCAGTGAGAAAAGAATGCCCAGTATGACACTCACGTCTAGCTTGGCTTTTTCGGACACGGGTCCCAAGATGGCCGAAATGATGACTGTAAAAAGCATTGCCGTTATGAGCGGTTCAAATCCAAATGATGGATTGATTAACTTCAGGTTTGCATCAATTAATTGCCCTAGAGCCGCCCCTGCAAAGGCGGCATGTGCCATGCAATAGCCAATCGATGTCATTTTGAGATTATGTGCCATGCAATAGCCAATCGATGTCATTTTGAGATTCACTACGAAGACTCCCGTTATTGAACAACTTAAACCTGCTAATGCAGCTCCAATTAAACAAGTAACTATCAACTCAAATGGAACCAGAAGAAAGAAATCAAAAAAACAATACGTCATGACTTTCATCCTCGTTAAAACATTTCATGTCATTCGCAAGATTGCTTTCAAGGAATTTCGTGATCGAGCCATTGAAATGAATGCGTCCGTTTTTCATGAAAACGACTCTCGTGACTCCCTGAGGTATCTGCT